>NZ_CP099466.1:3000000-3300000 GCF_023921125.1 Arthrobacter caoxuetaonis | reverse complement strand
TGTGGCGGCCAGGCTGCTGAAGACCTGGACAGATATTGCGCTGCACCGCCAGCCGCTCAAGCGCACCAACGGCTCCGCGCTGATGACCCGCATGGTGAAGTCTGCACTGGACGCCGGGGCGAGGGTGTGGACGGACGCCCCGGTGGTGGAACTGATCAAGGACGACGGCGGCGCCGTTACCGGGGCGGTGCTCGGCGGGTCCCACGCCGGGACGGTCTCGGCCCGGCTGGGAGTGGTGCTTGCCGGAGGAGGGTTTTCCGGCGACCGTGAACTGCGGGCCCAGTACTTCCCGCATGACCGCGACGGAACTGAGCATTTCACCCCGACCCAGGGTCACGACGGGTCCTCGGCCCGGCTGGCGATGTCCGCCGGTGGCGGCATCAACGCCGACGTTTCATCGGTGGGTTCCTGGGCGCCTGTAACCGTGTTCCGGCACCTGCTCAGCGGCACCCGGCGGCTGTTCCCGCACCTGCGCCAGATCGGCCTGCCCGGCATGATCACCGTCGACCGTAACGGTAAAAGGTTCGGCAACGAGGCCCTGAGCTACCACGACTTCGGGGGCGCGATGCTCAAGCACCACGAGGACCAGGACTCCACCTACGCCTGGGTGGTCGGTGACGCGAAGCTGATGCACAAGTACGGCGTCGGTTTCGCGAAACCGTGGCCCATTCCGCGCACCTTCTACTACCGGACAGGCTTCCTGCACAAGGGAAAAAGCATCGCCGACCTGGCCCGGAAAATCGGAGTCGACGCAGATGGGCTGGCGGAGACGATCGCCCGGTTCAACCGGGATGCGCTCGCCGGAGTAGACACGGAGTTCGGCCGCGGTTCCACCGCGTACAACCACTTCCGCGGGGACCCGGAGCACAAACCCAACCCCAACCTGGCTCCGCTGGACAAGGGGCCGTACTACGCGGTCAAGGTCCGGATGGGGGACCTGGGCACGTTTGCCGGAATCGACGTTGACAGTCACTCAGCCGTGATCCGGGCTGACGGCACGCGTGTTCCCGGGCTGTACGCTGTTGGCGCGTCGGCTGTGTCCGTCTTCGGCGGCGGCTACCCCGGCTATGGATCGCACATCGGACCCGCCCTGGTCTTCGGCTACCGTATGGGCCGGGACATCGCCGGGCTGGCAGCCGAGGACAGCCGTGCCGGATCCTCCGGAAAGACCCGGGCGAGCGGCGCGTGACAATGCCCGCTGCGACGGCGGCGCCGTTCGCGGGCCGCACCGCCGTCGTAACGGGTGCTGCGGGCGGGATCGGCGCGGCCACCGCCCGGATGCTTGCCCGCCGCGGAGCCGCCGTCGTCTTGGGGGACATCAGTCCAGGCGCTGCTGAGGTGGCGGACGCGCTTGCTGCCGATGGCTACCGAGCCCTCTTCGTTCGCACAGACGTTACGAATGAAGATTCCGTAGCCGCACTGATGGCGGAGGCAGCGGGGCTGGGTGGCTCGGTGGACATCCTAGTGGCCAACGCCGGGGTCCCGGAGTCCAAAGGCCCACTGCATGAACTGGACACCGACCACTGGCGGAAGGTGCTCGACATCGACCTCACAGGGGTGGCCCTGTCGATGAAACACGCACTGAGCTACATGTCGGCCCAGGGCAGCGGGGCCGTCGTCGCGGTGTCCTCGATCCTAGGGCTGGTTGGGCAGGCTGGATCGGGTCCGTACTCCGCCGCGAAGGCTGGTGTCGCGAATCTGGTCCGGTCCGCCGGGCTGACCTACGCGCCCACCGGGATCCGGGTGAATGCTGTGGCACCCGGGTACGCAGAGACGCCGCTGCTGGCCGCACTGGACGAATCCGTCCGCGCGCAGATCCTCGCCCGGCAGCCGATGGGACGGCTCGGCAGCGCGGAGGAAATCGCGGAGGTCATCTGCTTCCTCGCCTCCGACGCAGCCAGTTTTGTTGCCGGGGTGGTTTGGCCTGTCGACGGAGGGTATACGGCGCAGTAACGGATCCGTGTGAAACACGCTCTGGCATGAACCAGCAGGAAGGGCTGGGTGAGCACCCGGTGATAACATCCGACGGTCAGAAACCCGCCGCCGGATGGGTTGAAATCCCCAACCCCACGGCAGGACCACATGACATATCACCGGATCAACGGCGTCGACCTCTACTCCGAAGTGACGGGCGAGGGGCGGCCCATCCTGTTCCTGCACGGCGGATTCTGCTCGCTGGAGGCGCTGCGGGAGCAGGCCGATGCCCTGGCCGCCGAGCGGACGGTGTACGCGTTCGAGCGTCCCGGCCACGGCAGGTCAGCGGACATCGACGGCGGCTACAACTACGAGCGCGGCCTCGCGGACACGCTGGCCTACCTTGATGCGGAGGGCCTCGAGCCGGTCGACGTGCTCGGCTACAGCGACGGCGCGATCCTCGGCCTGCTGCTGGCCCTGCACCATCCGGAGCGGGTCCGGTCCCTGATCGCCATCAGCGGGAACCTGGACCCCTCGGCGTTCAATACCAACGACGACGCCGGCGGGTTGCCGGTTCTGGGCCCGCCCGTCCACGCGGCGCCCAAGGACCCGGACAAGCCGGACCTCGAGCGGCTGGCCTATGAGCGGCTGTCTCCGGACGGTCCAGCCCATGCCGATGCCGTGATGGCGAAGCTCTTCCGGCTCTGGACCACTGAACCGCATATTGACCCGGCAGAGCTGGCTGCGATCAAAGCCCCCACCCTGATCATGTCCGGGGACCGGGACACCATCCGGCCGGACCACAGCCTGCTCATCGCGTCATCGATTCCGGGCGCGCAGCTGTGCATCGTTCCGGGAGCCACGCACGGCCTGCTCGCCGAGCGCCCCGCACTGATCAGCGCCGTCGTCCGGGAGTTCCTGCAGCAGGTTCCGTAATCCGCTCTCTCACGCCCGCCGGCCGCTTGAGTGGAGGGGAACCCGATGGCTCACGAGGGTGATGATGTCCGCTAGCTGGAGGAGAGTGCCTTCGCGGGAACCGCTCGCGTCAACTGTTCTAAAACCCGGATAACAAGGCAGCTCCCTGTAGCCGGCCTGGAAATTCTGGAGACCTTTGATGGTCTCCTGGTCCTCGCCCCGCAATCTGATCCGCTCGTAGGCTTGTTCAACCGGGATATCGAAGTACACCACCGCATGGGCCTGCGGCAGGATGCCCGCCAGGGTCATCAGCGCAGTTCCCCGGCGTATTCCACGCGCCTTCCGCAAGGCCACCTGGCAATAAAGGTGGCGATCCATGATGACCAGCCCGTCAAAGCGCGAGGCCCGCACATGATTGATCAGAACGTTGAACACCCTGACGGCCGTTTCCATGGCATCTGCGATCCGGCCAGGGACCCGTATCCGGTGACGCAGGGCCCAGCCGGCGATGGTTTTCCTTCCGGAATAGTTGCCCAGAACCAGCACCGGTCTGGATGGAAACAGATCCTTGAGGGCCCCGGCGGCCGTTGACTTGCCGGAACCGTCAATGCCCAGCAGCACCACAATGGTGTTCCGTCTCAAGCAGACGGGTTCCAGACCGGTATCCATCACGCTCGAAGGGGTGCCTCGGCGGACGGTCCAGCGGGCAGGTAGTAGGAGTTCATTTTCACGACACTAATCGGTGAAGATGAGCGCCAGCAGGGAGCCTTAAAGGCACCGCCGATGGATCCTGCGGATTTGCCGTTACCCCCGCGACCGCCGCAGCAGCCACACAAAGTACGGCGCACCAATCAGGGCGATCATCAGCCCGGCCGGAATCTGCGCCGGAGCAATCAGCGTGCGGCCCAGCGTGTCAGCAACGGAGACCAGCAGCGCACCGAGCAGCATGGACAGCGGAATCAGCCGCGAGTGCCGGGCCCCGGCAATAAACCGCGCCAGATGCGGAGCCACCAGCCCCACAAACCCGACGGCACCGATCGCCACCACGCTCAGCGAAGCCAGCACCGCGGCAGCAGCGAGCAGCAGCAGCCGGGACCGCTCCAGCCGGACGCCCAGGATCCGCGGGGTGTCGTCGTCGACCGCCAGCAGATCCAGCCGGCGCCGCAGCGCGAACACCAGCGGCATGGCCAGCAGCAGCGCCACCGCCACCGGCACGACGTCGGGCACCGTCCGCCCGTAAGTGGTGCCGGAGAGCCAGGTGAGGATGCGCGGAGTGTTCCACGGGTCGGCCCGCAGCAGCAGGAAGGTGGTCAGTGCGCTGAGGCCGTAACCGCAGCCGATGCCCACCAGCACAAAACGGTCCGGCAGCAGCCCGCCGCGCCAGGCCAGCAGGGCGATCAGCCCGAACGTGGCCAGGCCCATCAGCACCGCCATGGTGATCAGCACCGGGCGTCCGCCGCCAATGTTCGAGGTCACCACCGTGACCGCGCCCAGTCCGGCGCCGGCGGTGATGCCGAGGATTCCGGGTTCGGCCAGCGGGTTGCGGACGGTTCCCTGCACCACGCAGCCGGCCAGGCCCAGGGCCGCGCCGGCCAGCACTGCGGCAGCAACCCGGGGGAACCGGTCATCCAGTGCCCGGCCAATCAAGTCCGGTGCCGAACCGTTCAGCCACAGGGCCAGGTCCCCGGTGCGCAGCCACAGGCTCCCGGCCAGCAGGCCCAGCAGTACGGCGCCCGCCAGCAGCAGGCCGGAAACGGCGACGGCAGCCAGGAACCGGCGCCGGGTCCGGACACCGAGCCGGCCCTGCGGCGGCATGGCAATCGGCCCGGAATCCCGCATCCGCATCGCCAGGACCACAATCAGCACGGCACCGAGCAGCGCCGTCGGCACGCCGGTGGGAATTGAACTGGCACCCTCGGCGCCGAGGAGTCCGCGCAGCCCGGCGTCGGCGAGCAGGATCAGCAGTGCACCCAGCAAGCCGGAAACGGGCAGCAGGAAAAGGTGGCGGCCCAGCACCGGTGCGCGGCCGGCCAGAAGCCGCGCCAGCACCGGGGCACCGAGCCCCACAAAGGCAATGGGCCCGGCCAGCGTCACGGAAATGCTGGTCAGCAGCACCGCGCAGAGCACGGCCAGGACACGGGTGGACGCGACTGGCACACCCAGGGAGGACGCAGTATCGTCGCCGAGTTTCAGGACATCGAGCCGGCGGCAGAGCAGCAGCGCCACGCAGAGCATCGCAATGATCACCGGCGCGGCCCGGACGGAGGCATCCAGGTTCAGCTGGGCGAGCGATCCGCTGCCCCAGGCGAACAGGCCGGTGGTGTTCTCCTTGAACAGGATGAGCAGCATGGCGGTGCCGGCGTCGAGCGCCATGGCAATCGCGGAACCGGCCAGGATCAGGCGCGTGGTTCCGGAACCCACGGAGCGGCCGGCCAGGCCCAGCACGACGGCGGCGGCCAGCACCCCGCCGGCGAAGGCGACGGTGCCCGAGGCCCAGAGCGGTACGGACAGGCCGAAGGCTGCGACGGCGGTCAGCGCGAAGTAGGAACCGGCGGTGACGGCGAGGGTGTCCGGGGAGGCCAGCGCGTTTCGGGTGACCGACTGCAGCAGCGCGCCGGCCACGCCGAGGGCAAAACCGACGGCGACTCCGGCGAACAGGCGCGGCAGCCGCGAGCCGACCAGTACGTCGGCAATGGGAACGCCGCCCACGGTTTCCTCGGCGCCGCCGAAGAGCCGCCACAGGTCCGCCAGTCCGGCGCCGGAGG
The DNA here is from genome assembly GCF_023921125.1 of Arthrobacter caoxuetaonis. Taxonomy (NCBI): domain Bacteria; kingdom Bacillati; phylum Actinomycetota; class Actinomycetes; order Micrococcales; family Micrococcaceae; genus Arthrobacter; species Arthrobacter caoxuetaonis. Next base: position 3,294,406 of record NZ_CP099466.1, on the reverse strand, counting down.
TCCCCTGGGTCAGGTGCCAGGCACCGGTGAAGACGACGGCGAGCAGCAGCGCCGCCAGAATGGCCAGGCCGCCGGCGGGGTGCTGGAGGAAGTTATGCAGGGGCAGCCGCAGGCCCGGGCGGGCCTGCAGCTGCGTTACGTCCCGCGTGTGGAGCGGTGCGTTCACTCCGCCAGCATGGCGTCAACGTAGGCGTCGATGGCCTGCTGGTTGGACAGCGGGCCGCCGGCGCCCCAGACGCCAGCGGGGAAGGCGTAGGCGCGGCCTTCCTTCACGGCCGGCAGGGAGGTCCAGATGGGGTTCTTCTCGAGTTCGGCAACGTAGCCGCCCACTTCCTCGTCGTTGGAGTGGAAGAGGTTCGCGCTGCCAACTGCGGTGAGTCCTTCAATGTCCGTCTGGCCCAGGCCGTAGGCCGGGTCCACGCCGCCGTTGCCGTACCGGGAGTCAATCTCGTCGGTCCAGGCGGAGGTCATGCCGAGTTCTTCGCCGAGGGCAGTGAAGAGGGCGCCCTGGCCGTAGGGGCGGATGGTGACGTTGCCGCCTTCGATCCAGCCGTCGAAGAAGAGGAAGTCAGTGGTGGCCAGGTCGGCTGCCTGGACCTTTTCCTTGGCATCGGCCAGATGCTTGTCGAAGGTATCCAGGACCTGCTCGGCGCGTTCGGTGCGTCCGGTGGCTTCGGCGATCATCGAGAAAACGCTCTTCATGTTCCCGATCGGGTCCGCGCTGTTGGCTCCGAGGGTGGCGAGGACCGGCACGCCGCGTTCTTCGAGCTGGGCAATGATCTCGTCGTCGGCGCTGAACGCCTCCACGATGATCAGGTCCGGATCCGCCGCGTACAGGGTGTCCAGGTCCGGTTCGCCGCGGGTTCCGATGTCCGCGACGCCTTCCTCCGGGAGGGCCTCGGCGCTGACATACGTGCCGTAGCCCTCGGCGTCGGAAACGGCCACCGGCGTGACACACAGCGTCAGCGCGTCCTCGATCTGCTGCCACTCCAGCACTGCGATGCGTTCGGCAGGCTTCTCCAGCTCCACCGTCCGCCCGACGCCGTCGGTCAGCGAGACCGGGCCGGTTGCCGTGGCGGTGGTGTCGGCTGCGCAGGCTTCAGACGTGGCGGCGGTGGCGGCGTTTGCCGGTTCCTCCACGTCGGTGGTGCCGCAGGCGGACAGGGTGAGTGCGGCTGCAGCAAGCATGGAAGCTGCTGCGGCCAGCGGGCGGACTCGGGTCATGGAAGTGCCTCTCGGGTGGGGTTCAGGATGAAACGGTGTTCAGGATGAAATGTGGGCGGTGGACCGGCGCCGGACGGTGTGCCGGCCCAGCGGGTCGATGCGGATGCGCCGGGTTTCCGGCTCCACCGTGACCTGGACCTGGAGGCCGTAGACCTCGGAGATGTTCTGTTCGGTGAGCACCTGGTGCGGGTCACCGGCGGCGTGGATCCTGCCGGCGGACATCAGCAGCAGCGAGTCGGCCACGCGGGCGGCGTGATCGAGGTCGTGCAGCACAATGCCGACGGCGGTGCCGCTTTCCGCAAGGTCACGCACCAGGTCGAGGATCTCGATTTGGTATCTCAGGTCCAGGTGGTTGGTGGGTTCGTCCAGGAGTACGACGCCGGTGTCCTGGGCCAGGCAGGCGGCCAGCCAGACGCGCTGGACTTCCCCGCCGGAGAGTTCGCTGACGGAGCGGCCGGCCATCGAGCCGACTCCCGTGACGGCCATGGCGCGGTTGATGATCCGGTGGTCCTCGGCGTCGAGCCCGGCAAAACGGTGCCGGTAAGGGTGCCGGCCAAATGCCACGACCTCCCGGACGCTCAGTCCCTGCGGGGCGGGGCGGGACTGGGAAAAGAGGGTCACCTCACGGGCGAAGTCGCGGGAGGTGAGCGCTGATGCGGCACGTTCGCCGCCGGTTCCGCGGAGGAAAATTTCACCCGAGTCCGGACGGTGCAGCCGCGCCATGGAGCGCAGCAGGGTGGATTTCCCGCTGCCGTTGGGGCCCACCAGGGCCGTGACCTGGCCGGGCTGGAAGGTCAGGGAAACCCCGTCCACCACAGTGTCCTTGCCGTAGCGCAGGATCATCTGCTCTCCGGTGAGGGAGGTCGACGGCGCCGCCGCCGGCTGCTGCACCGAATCCCGGGTGCCGGTCCGCTCCGGACGCGGGGTGTTTTTCCGGGACATGGCAAACCTCAGGGCAGAAGGAAAGAAGGACGATCGTTGCAGGCGGTGCGCGGCCGGGCCGCTGGAACCCCCGCAAGGGTGGTTGGTAAGGCTTGCCTTGCCTAAGCAACAATAGAAGCTGGGTCGGATGGGCGCAATCTGCGTCTGCCTGCACGTCATACAGCGTCCATAATCGGCCTGACCTGCACTAACGGACCTAATCGACAGAGCGAGAGCGCACCATGAGCACCACCCCGGCACCGGCCGAACACCTTGAACAGACTCCCGTCCCAGATGCGGACCGCACCGTGACCGTCTGGGAGGACGGCGTGCAGCTGGACTTCACGTTTGCTGACTGCATGCGGTACCACGGCCCGGGCTTTCCGGGAGGAGTGGCCCACGCCTTCGCCGTCCTCGGCCGTGCCCTGCCGGAACTGGCAGCCCGCGCCGGCGGCCGCGTCGAACGCCGGCAGATCCGCATCCGCACTGCCTTCCCCGGACCCGGCGGCCGGGACGCGATCGAACTGGTCACCCGGGCCGTGACGGGGGAGCGCTTCGAAGTGGTGCCGGAACTGGCCCGGCCCGAACGCGGCAACACCCTGGCCCGCTATGTCTTCGAGATCAGCGCCGGGAACGCAACGGTCACCTGCGTGCTGCGCGACGACGGCATTGTTGCCGACGAGTTCATTGAGCTGGGCGCGAAGCCGGACAAGACCGAAGCTGAGCTGGCTCACCTGGAAGTGCTGAAGGCCGAGATGCGGGACCGGATCCTGGAACGCGATCCCGCCATGGTTTACGACCTGGAGGGCTAGGGCTGGCTGCCCCCGGCCGCGTATTACTGCACCGGGGGCGGCGGCTGCACCGGGGGCGGCGGGGGCTGTCCGCCGTCGTACCCGGGCCCGTTTTCCGGACCCGAGCCCGGCCCGTAGGCATCCCGCGACGGTGCGCTTACCCGGCGCCACGGCCGCCGGTCGTAGATCGCCAGGAGCTGTGCACCCAGGCCAAAGAACACCATGGCCAGCCAGACCAGAATGTTCAGCCACGGAATATGCAGCGCGACGATGAGGATCACTCCGCCGACGAGCGCCTTAACCACGGGATGCTGGTTGCCGCGGAACAGCAGCCGGCCAATGTAGTAGGCGCCGAACACGAAGGTTGCGAGCGTCAGCGTAATCCAGACCAGCAGGATTGCCAGCGCAAGGGGCGCGCCGACGAACGTGAACAGCAGAAGCAGGACTGCAAACGGGACGACGATCGAGGCCACGAAGCCTACAAGCAGCGCCTTCCAGGGGTGCGGCACAAGACGGTCGGTGACGTGGTGCAGCAAACGGGGGAAAAGCCATCCCGCGAGGACGGTGATGAGGCTCAACGCAACCAGAGCGTAGAGCAGGCCAAGCAACCAGCCGACGAACAGTTCTCCCTGCGTTGGCTCGTCGGATTCCTGCGGAGTGATGCGCTCCACGGTGCCGCTGACCGCGCCGTCGGCGATGCTGGCGTCGTCGTTGGAGGTGTAGGTGAGATTGCCTCCAACCGCCCCGTCGATGGTGAGGTCTCCAACACCAACCTGCACATCACGGCCCACCGCACCGGCTATGTCGATGTCACCCGCGGCACCCACAAGATCATCTCCGAGGGAACCGCTGTCGGTAATATCCACCGTCGAAGCGAAGATGGTGCCGCTGCGCGAAATCTCCCCGCTGATGGTCACATCCTGCCCGGCGAGACGTACGTTACCGTCAACATTTCCGGTGATGTTGATCGTCTGGCCGGCTGCGATGATGTCACCCGTGACGTTTCCGGAGATGGTGATCCTCTGGGCGGACACGTACACGTCCCCGGACACGTCATCCCGGACATCGACGGTCAATCCGCTGTAGAACTGTGGACCTGACCCGTCGTTCTCCCCATATGGTGCAGCCGGCAGCGACTGCGGGGCCGAAGCCGGGGAAGAAGCGAATGCGCCTGTCCCTGCGGCCAGGACCAGGAGAATGGCGGCCAGGACTATGGAGAACGCCCGCCGTGGAGTTGGAGGAAGTCTCATTGCGTTGCCTTTCAGGTATCTGCATATGAACGCATCTGCGACGCTTCTGATCCTGACTACGGCGAGGTCCGTCTATCTGTCAGGAAGCACAGCTGGCCCTGCGCTCATGGTCACCCCGCTGGCGGGTGCTGTAAAGACGGGAGGACTAATACTTTGGTGTGCCTTGCTGCGGGAATGACCCCGGGAAAGGCTGCGTTACCGATGTCATGACCCTTCATCCGGCCACAGACTCCCTGCTGCCCACGGTCGACCCCGCTCCGGAAACCCTCCACGTTGCCGTGATCGGCGCGGGCAAGGCGGGCACTGCCGTTGCCCGTTCACTGCTCGACGCCGGCTACCGGGTTTCCGTCTCCGCCTCCGGCGATCCCGCCCGGCTGGAGCTGATGATCGACTTCGTGACCCCGGGTGCCGAGCCGAAATGGACGCACGACGCCGTCGCGGAAGCAGACCTGGTGATCCTTGCGCTGCCGCTGCACCGGCTGCACACCATTGATCCTGCCCTGCTGGCCGGCCGCGTGGTGGTGGACACCATGAACTACTGGCCGCCGGTGGACGGCGAAATCCCGGCGTTCCGAGCGGGGGACCGGCCGTCTTCCGAGGTGGTGCAGGACATGTTCCCCGGTGCCGCCGTCGTGAAGACCTTCAGCCACACCGGCTACCACCACCTGGAACCGGACCGCCGTCCGGCCGGGCACCCGGAGCGGCGGGGCCTTGCCGTAGCCGGGAACCAGCCTGGCGCCGTCGCTCTGGTCTCCGCGTTGGTGGACCGCATAGGCTACGACCCTGTCTGCGTGGACTCCCTGGCCGGCACCGGGTTCCTGCAGCCGGGCGGACCCGCGTTCGGCGCCCGGCTGACTGCCGCGCAGCTGAGCGAACTTGCCGGCGCCGCGGCTTCCGCCGCCTGAGACCACACAGCACAACCACCGAAGGGATGCACTCATGGCGACACTGGGAATCATCGGAAGCGGACACATTGGATCTGCCGTCGCTCGGCTTGCGGTTGCGGCGGACATGAACGTGGTCATCGCCAACTCGCGCGGGCCCGAGACACTCACGGACCTGGTTGCCGAGCTCGGCCCGCTGGCCCGGGCCGGGACGGTGGAGGAGGCAGCCAACGCGGGCGACGCCGTCGTGCTCGCCATTCCGCTCAAGGCGGTGAAGGACCTTCCGGAGGGACTCCTGAAAGACAAGATTGTCCTGGACAGCAGCAACTACTACCCCTTCCGCGACGGCAGCATCGACGGACTCCTTGACAACTCCGTCACCACCAGCGAGCTGATGCAGCGGCTCACCGGTGCCCGCACCGTGAAGGTTTTCAACAACATCCTGGCCGCGCAGATCCCTGCCCTGGCCCGCCCCAGCGGTGCTGCGGACCGCTCCGCCCTGCCGATCGCCGGTGACGATGAGCAGGCCAAGACTGAGGCCGCCCGGATCATCGACCAGCTGGGCTTCGATACCGTCGACGCCGGGACCCTGGCTGACAGCTGGCGGTTCGAGCCCGAGACCACTGCCTACGGCCGCCTGTACTTCGAGGACCCAAACGTCCCCGACGAAAAGATGGCCGACGCCGCGCCCGGTGCCACACCGGTGGAACAGCTGAAAGCAGCGCTCGACGGCGCCGCCCGGGTGAACGTGGCTGAGCGGCGGTTCTAGTCGGGCGCGGTTTCGGCGGGCAGCACTTGGATTCTCCTTCAGCGGTACCAGCAGCCGGGGGCCGATCCCGGAACTTAATCTTTTGGGGAGCTGACGTCGTTTAGCGGTGCCTCATCCCATCCTTTGTGCAGTTAACGCCGTTTAGCGGGTCCCATAACGGCGTTAACTGCACAAAGGATTTGCTGTGAGGGCTCATAACGGCGTTATCTCCCCACTGGTTTACAAAGGGACCCGTTCCGACGGACATCCGTCGGCCGCAGGGCCAGGAGGGGGCAACCTCTTTAGGTGTGAGGGCATACGCTGCGTCGTGGCGGTCCCTGATACCCGGTTCCAGTGGACGACTTTCCGCGCGCCATTCCGCTGGCCACAGCGCAGCGGGACGATGGCGGAGACGAATGATTCGATCCCGCAAGGAGCAGGACGATGATCCTGGACGAGACTTTCACCCTGGCCAACGGGCTGCCGATCCCCAAACTGGGGTTCGGTACCTGGTTCATCGAAGACGGCAGCGCCGCCCAGGCCGTGGAGGAAGCCATCAGCATTGGCTACCGCAACATCGACACCGCCCAGGCCTACGGCAACGAACGCGGCGTCGGCGAGGGCGTACGGTCCAGCGGACTTCCCAGGGAGGAGCTGTTTATCTCCAGCAAGCTGGCCGCGGAAATCAAGGACTACGCGGGTGCGGTGTCGGCAATCGACGGGTCACTGGCGACCATGGGCCTGGACTACCTGGACCTGATGATGATCCACAGCCCGCAGCCTTGGAACGACTGGCGCGGCGGCTCCTACGCGGAAGGCAACCGGGAAGCCTGGCGGGCCCTGGAGGCAGCGCACGACGCCGGTAAGTTGCGTTCGATTGGCGTCTCCAACTTTGAACAGGCGGACCTCGAGAACATCCTGAACGTCTGCACCGTGGCGCCGTCGGTCAACCAGATCCTGCTCCACGTCGGCAACACCCCGACTGAACTGCTGGATTTCTGTACCGATACCAACCTGTTGGTGGAGGCCTATTCACCCATCGCGCACGGGGAGATCCTGCGAAACGAGGAAGTGGCCGCGATCGCTGTGCGGTATTCGGTCTCCGTTGCGCAGCTGTGCATCCGCTACGCCGTCCAGCTGGGAACCGTTCCGCTACCGAAGACCACCAACCCGGACCATATGCGGGCCAACGCGGACGTGGACTTCACCATCACGGCCGAAGACATGGACACCCTGTACGGCATGCGGGTGACCGACTACGGCAAGTCCGGCAAGTTCCCTGTGTTCAGCGGGAAGTAGGGCCTGCGAGCTGCGGGCCGGGCCCGCCGCCGAGTTTCTGGGCCAGCCCCGTGAGCAGGATATCCAGCCCTTCATCAAGCTCGGCAGCGCCGTCGTACTCTGCCAGGACCGGCGCCAGGGACCGGAGGTGGGGGAAATCCTTCGACGGGAGCCGGTAGAGGCCAAGGCGCAGTACCGGGTCCTCTTCCTCCGGGTTCACAACGAGTTCCTGGAGTTCGTTGAGAATGTGGCCGTAGAGGAATCCGTAATAGGTCCGGTAGGCGTGCAGTGCATCCGCCGGTGCAAAGCCGGCCCGGATCAGCAGCGCCACGATCAGCTCCAGCGGCCGCAGCATTCCCAGCGGCCGCAGCCCCAGCGGGGTGGAGAGCGGCCGGGTGACCAGAAGCGGCACGGCATTGGGGTGGCGGAGCGCCAGCTGCCGTACATCATGGGCGGTGGCTCGCAGCTGACGCTGCCAGTCCGAGGCGTCCGGGTCGATGGCCAGTTCGTTCAGGACCAGTTCGGTGACTCCGTCGAGCAGCTCTGCCCGGTTGGCGGCGTAGCGGTAGAGAGCCATCGGGTCGCAGTTCAGCTCCTGGCCCAGCCGGCGCATGCTCAGAGAGTCCAGTCCGATCGAGTCCACCAGCTTCAGGGCGGTGCTGAGCACCAAATCGCGGTTCAGCCGGGGCTTTTTGTTCCCTGGACTGGACGGGATCCGCGGCGGAGCTGGCATGGACAATCCGTTCCGTTGAGGGGAAAGAGCACACCGGAACTCTATCCGTAAGGTTGCTTAGTAGGCAGTCTACAGCTAGCGTCTACGGTGTAGACCATTCCTGGCTTCCAGCTACCAGCCCCTGTGCAGCTGCCCACCGCCGATTCCTCCGTCCGCGCATGATGACCCGCCCAGGGCGCAGCGGCACTCGATCCATTCCCGGGCCCCAACGCATCACCCACGCACAACCTTCAGAGCTGAGAATCATGGACATCCACAAGCAGCAGGTTCGCCAATTCCTCGACGAATGCACCGTCCGGGACCTCGATGACAGTGCCGTACTTCCCGCCGCGGACCTCTATGGCATGTACATCATCTGGTGTGAGAAGACCGGCAGCACCTCCGTGGCTGCTCCGATTTTCTCCCGCCTGGTCCGCGGGGACGGGTTGGAAGGGGACATCCGCCACCGCGTGCGTGTGTTCAAGGGCGTGGCCGCAACCGGTGCCATCCCCATCCAGTACATCCTGGAAACCGACAAGGGTCCGGGGCCCAACAGTTTGCTTGCCGGGCTGCAACCCTGACCTGTCAGCCGCTGGCCTGGACGGCCGGGGCGGCTTCGGGCACTGCATTTCCCGCAGCACGCCTCCGCACCTGAAGTGCCATCCGGGTCAGCGCCGCGCCAAGCAGCATCATGCCGATGCTGGTGAGCCAGCCCCACGGTTCCGGCAAGTACATGGCCAGGAACCAGACACGCACGTCGGTGTTGCCGGTCAGCTTGAGAACCGCCGGAACCAGACCCTGCGCAATGCCTGCCAGCGGCCCGGCAATCCAGCCAAGAAGTACCAGTGTGCTTTCCCGCCCGGTGAGTTCCGGCTCCTGGGTGGGGCCGGCGGTTTTGGCCGGTGCGGCATGCCGGGTACGCATCAGCTGCAGGAGTTCCGGGCCGGTCCGGACAAGCCGGGCGGCAGCCAGCCGGCCCAGCCCCCAGGCCAGCAGGACCCCGGTGGACGCACCAGCCAGCACCCCGGCCCACTGCAGTGCAGGCGATCCCGTCAGCGTTCCCGCCAGCACAACCGCCAACCCCGGCAGCGGAGGGATGAACGCCGCGAAGAACACGGCGAATGCCGGCCCAACGCCCTCCGTTCCCTCCGCCGGGTTCTCGGCCCGATCGGTGGCATCGGGTCCTGGAACGGGTGCTGCCACGGAGGTCCAGGCGATCAGCCCGGCACCCCCGCCAACCGCTCCTGCCACCCCCGCCAGCGCCCACGGCCACGCCCAGTCCAGCCCGGACCAGGCCGTACCGGCAACGGTGGCCAGCAGCGACACGGGACCAAACAGGGACAGGTACGCCCACTGCCGGCCCCGCACGTCCGCCCGTTCAGTGCCGCTTTGCAGGGCCAGCCACACCCCGGTGCCGTCGAAGCCGTACAGATTGGCGCACATGCTCGCGCCCATGACCGCAATAAGCGTCCCGGCCCAGGGCAGCAGATCAGCCGAACCGTAGGTCAGCGGCAGCACAGCGGTGAGCAGGCCCCATGCCAGCGGGGTGGTCACGGCTGCCAGCCGGGACGGATCACGGACCCAGCTGCGCAGTTCCTTCTGCAGCACGGCTGCGGCCGGCAGGATCATGCTGCGCGGTGTGCGGCGGCCGGCGGAACCGCGGACCAGCGCCCGGGCGCCGCGGGCCTCGCCCAGGGTGGTGCTCCACAGGATCAGCAGGACCGCGCCAAAGACCAGCATCCCCGTGACAGCGGCCACCGTCTGTGCCCAGTTTCCCGCGCCCGCCGATTCCACCGCGGCGAGGGCCCACCCCGACGGCGCCCACCTCAGGGCCGCTGATATGCCCGCCGGAAAGCCCTGCTCCAGCAGGCCGGAAGCGGCCAGCCCGACGAACAGCATCCAGCCCGATTGGGTCAGCACCAGCACGACGGCGAGCAGCAGCCCGTTCAGTGCCGCCCCGCTGCGGGCCCGGGCCAGCCGGCCAAAGACCACGTAGGCTACCCGGGACATCAGCACCAGCAGGCACATCTGGAGTGCGGCCAGCGGCAGGGACAGGAGCGCGGGAAACACTCCCAGGCGAACGGCATAGACCACCAGGCTGGTGAAAAGCACCCCGGTCACGGCGCTGGACAGACCGAAGAACCCGGCGACCAGGAGCCCGGCCGCCAGCCTGCGCCGCGGCATCGGGAGCATTGCCAGGTAGGACGGCCGCAGCAGCGGCGCGGGGGAGAGCACCGGTCCCACCAGCCAGCCGATCAGCCAGCTGAGATAGGCAACGCCGAGCAGGTCGGGAACCAGCGACGCCGGTTGCAGCGGCAGCGCCGCGAGGACCACCACCCCCACGGCCAGGGCCCCGCCCACGACGGCCCCGCACCATTTCCAAACGGCACCGCCACCGGCAGCCGCCGCGTTGCGGGCCAGCGCCAGCCGCATCCGGATCAGTTCCCCAACCACGGCAGCCCTTCGGAACTGCCCGCTCCGCTCTCGACCAGGCCGGTGAAAGCCTCTTCCAGGGTTCCGTTCCCGCGGACCAGGTCCAGCGGTCCGCTGGCAACAATGGTGCCCTGCGACATCACCGCCACCGAGTCGCAGAGCTGTTCGACCAGCGGCATCACGTGGCTGGAGAGCACCACGGCGCCGCCCCTCGCCACGTACCGTGTCAGGATCCGCCGCAGGACCAGCGAGGACACAGGATCCACCGCTTCGAAAGGCTCGTCGAGGACCAATACCCGCGGGTTGTGCAGCAGAGCAGTGGCAAGCCCGATCTTCCTGCGCATGCCGGTGGAATAGTCCACCACGAGCGTGCGCTCCTCGCCCAGCAGGTCCATCACGGCCAGCAGCTCCTGGGCCCGGGCATCCACTGTGTCACGGGCCAGCCCGCGCAGCCGGCCCATGAACGTCAGGACTTCCCGGCCGGTGAGGAACTCGGGCATCGCGAGGGAATCGGGCAGGACTCCCAGGTCCCGCTTGGCCTGCACGCTGTCGCTCCAAACATCGGTACCCAGCACGGCGGAGGTTCCGGCATCGGGGCGGAGCAGGCCCACAGCCATGGACAGGAGCGTCGTCTTGCCTGCTCCGTTGGGCCCGACGATCCCGTAGAAGGCTCCGGCCGGAACGTCCAGGCTCACGCGGTCCACCGAGACTTTCGCGCCGAAAGCCTTATGCAGTCCGCGGAGGGAGAGCGCCGCCGTCGTCGGCTGCACTGAACTAGGCCACCGGCCGATTGGGTGTGCTCACGCTTTCAGCCTCCTTTGGCTGCCGTCGGCGCCGGGGAAAGGCCCTGCTAGACGGACCCGGGGATCGGCGCTGAAGCCACCGTAGCGGGTTTGTCCGCACGCCGGAACAGGGTTTTGCCGTGCAGTGCCCGCAGGGCGTTCAGGATGGTGGCCAGGTCCACCAGTTCCTGGGTTAGGGCACCGGCAACGGCCGGGATGAACCCGAAGGCGGCCACCAGCATCAGGACCAGGCTCAGGGCAATGCCCAGCCAGATGCTGCCCAGCGCTACCCGCAGGGTCCGCTTGCTGATGTCCATGGCCGTGGCGACCTTGGAGATGTCATCGGCAACGATCACTGCGTCGGCGGACTCACTGGCCGCGGTCGAACCGCGCGCACCCATGGCGATTCCGACGTCGGCCGCCGCCAGCACCGGGGCATCGTTGACGCCGTCGCCCACCATGATGACCGGCCGCAGCTCGAGGGCGGCTACGGCGTTGACCTTGTCCTCCGGCAGCAGCTCCGCGTGCACATCGGAGATGCCGACGGCGGCGGCGATGCTGTTGGCAGTCACCTGTCCGTCTCCGGTCAGCATCACGGTGTCGCGGATGCCCAGGCTGCGCAGCCGGTCCAGAGTGGCGGCAGCGTTCGGGCGTGCGGTGTCGCTGAGGATCAGGCTGCCGGCAAACCGGCCGTCCACGCTGAGGTAGACCACCATCTGGCCGGGGGAGAGGTCCACGCTTCCGGCAGACGGGTCCACTTCCTCAATGAACCGGCGCTTGCCCACCCGGACGGTTTGGCCGTGAATGAGGGCCTCGACGCCGTTGGTTGCCACTTCCTGTGCGGTGTCCGCCGGGGAAACGGGCAGGCCGCGCTCCTCCGCGGCGGCCAGCACGGAGGCGGCCAGGACGTGGGAGGAGTACTGCTCCGCGGACGCAGCCAGCCCCAGCAGCTCCTCCGCGCTGAAACCCGGCTGCGCATTCACGGACACCAGCTCCGGGCGGCCGTACGTCAGGGTGCCGGTCTTGTCGAAGGCCGCGGTCCTGGCGGTGGCGAGCTGTTCCAGCGTGGCGCCGCCCTTGACGATGATGCCGTGCCGTGCCGAACGGCTCATGCCGCCCATGAAGGCGACCGGCGCGGCAATCAGCAGCGGGCAGGGCGTGGCCAGGACCAGCACTTCAGCGAACCGCACCGGGTCGCCGGAAACCGCCCAGGCAATTCCTGCGATCAGCAGGGAGACAAGAGTGAAGGGAATCGCGAACCGGTCCGCGAGCCGGACCACCGGAGCCCTGGACGCCGCAGCGTCCCGGACCAGGGCGACGATCCGCTGGTACTGGCTGTCCGCCGTCGTCGCGGTGGCCCGGATCCGGACCGCCTGCGTGCCGTTGACCGAACCGCTCATCACCGCTTCTCCCGCGGTGCGGGCAACCGGAATGGACTCACCCGTCAGGGACGACTCGTCGAAGGACGCGGCTGCTGAGAGCAGCACGCCGTCAACGGGGACCACTTCGGAGGGTTTGATGAGCAGGGTCTCGCCCACGCAGACCTCGGTGGCGGGAATATCCTCAGCCAGCTCGCGCCCCGGCTTCGGTGTTCCGCCGGTGTCAGCGTCGTCGGGCAGCCGGTGCGCGATCTGCGGCGCGCGGTCCAGCAGTGCGTCGAGTTCTCCCTTGGCCCGCCCGGCGGCGTAGTCCTCCAGTGCCTCTCCTCCGGAGAGCATCAGGACGATGATCAGCGAAGCAAGGTACTCACCCACGGCGACGGTGGCCAGCATGGCGATGACAGCCAGGATATCCAGGCCGTAGTGGCCGCGCTTGATGTCACGGACCATCCCGACGCCGGTCACCGCCACGATTCCCAGCGTGTACAGGCTGGCGATCCACTGCGCGGGGCCTGCGGCACCGGCCCCCCACAGCATGAGGACGGCGGCGAGTACCACTACTGTCGACGCCACCACCGGATAGGTCCGGACTGCCTTCTGAAAGGACACACGGTTAAGGGCCATGCTTTCGTTTTAGGCTCCTTTGGCGCCGGTTGCCAGCAAGAGAAACCTTGCCTAACCGCGCAGGCTCCGGAGTTTTCCCCCGGAACGCGGGCCCTAGTGCAGCTGCGCCTCGATCTGGCGGACACTTTCAATGAGCCGGGCGCCGATGCCGGCATCGTCCTTGCCGGGACCGAAGTACACCACGGACAGCGACGCCGGCAGCTGGCCGGGCACCTGGACCGGAACCGCGACGGACCCGACCCCCTCGATGACTTCGCTGTGGCTGGTCGCGTAGCCGCGCTGGCGGGCCAGTTTCGCTTCCTCGCGGTAGGGCTGTCCGGGGGCGAGCCGGTTCCAGTGCTCCTCCGAGACGGCGGACTGGATGGCGATGCCCGGCGCACCGGCGGTGAATGAGTGCCGGGTGCCGGGGCGCTGGACCAGCGCGGTGCGGCTGTGCCGGGGCTCGACGGTGACCAGGGTGACGCAGTCGTGCTGGTCCCAGACCGCGATGAACGCAGTCATGGCGAGCTCGTTTGCCAGGACGGTGAGTTCCGGCAGGGAAGCAGACTGGAGGTCGCGGGACACACCCCGGGCCAGCGCGGCGAGTCCGGGCGCAGCGGAAACCCGGCCGGCGTCGTCGCGCATTACGAGCGAATGCGCTTCGAGCGTCCGCAGGATCCGGTACGCGATGGAGCGGTGCACGCCCAGGCCCACCGACAGCTCGGCAATGCTCAGCGGAGTTTCGGCCTCAGCCAGCAGTTCCAGCGCCTGGATGCCGCGGGAGAGGGTCTGGGACTGGGATCCGGAACCCGGCGACGCAGCAGAAGTCATGCGCCAATCATAGGGGTTTGCCGTGCGGCGCGGACCCGGCGGCGTGCGGCAAGTCCGCGTCCAAGAACGCCCTGACGTGGGCTAAAGAGGTAGGCCAGGGTGAATACGGCGCCCTGGGCGAGCACCACCATGGGGCCCGTCGCGGTGTCCAGGTAGTAGCTCGCGTAGACGCCCGAGACGGCACAGCCCGCCGCAATTGCGGGTGCGATCCAGAGCATGGCGGAAAACTTGTCGGTCAGCAGGTATGCCGCCGCGCCGGGGATGATCAGCATGGCCACCACCAGGATCACGCCAACGGCCTGAAGCGCGACGACGGCGGTCAGCGCCAGCAGGCCCAGCAGCGCCGCTCCGAGCAGCCGGGGATTGAGCCCGACGGCGTGGGCATGGGTCCGGTCGAAGGCGTAGAGGGTGAAGTCGCGCCGCTTGAAGAGCAGGACGCCCAGGGTCAGCGCGGCGAGGACGGCGACCTGCAGCAGGTCCGCGGAGCTGACGCCGAGCAGGTTGCCGAAGATGATGTGGTTCAGGTCCGTGTGGCTGGGGGTCACGGAGATCAGCACGAGGCCGGCGGCGAACAGCGTGGTGAACACGATTCCGATCGCCGCGTCCTCCTTCACCCGGCTGGTGTCGCGGACGAGGCCGATCAGCCCGACAGCCAGGAACCCGAAAACCACTGCGCCCAGGGCGAAGGGCGCTCCCACCAGGTACGCGAGGACGACGCCGGGCAGCACGGCATGGGAAACGGCGTCGCCCATCAGCGACCAGCCGATCAGGACGAGCCAGCAGGAGAGGACCCCACAGACCACCGAGGCAATGACGGCGGTGGCCAGGGCGCGGACCATGAAGTCGTAGGCGAGGGGTTCGGTGAGCAGCTCGATCATGGCCGGGCGCCTTCCGGGAGGCCGGCGACTTCGGGCGCGCTGGCCGGTGTGCCGCCGTCGGGCATGTCCAGGCCGAAGGCGCGCGCCAGCTGTTCGGGACGCAGCACTTCCTGCGGGCTGCCGTGCGCCAGGACACGCCGCATCAGCAGGGCCGCCTCGTCAGCGAGCTGGGGCAGGGCATGCAGGTCATGGGTGGAGACCAGGATGGTCCTCCCGGCTGAGGCCAGCTCCCGCAGCAGTGCGGTGATGGTCGCCTCGGAGCGCTTGTCGACGCCGGCGAACGGCTCATCAAGCAACATCACCGACGCGCCCTGGGCGATGCCGCGGGCTACGAAGGCGCGTTTCTTCTGGCCGCCGGAGAGCCGTCCGATCTGCCGGTCCGCCACGTCAGTAAGTTCCACCCGTTCCAGTGCCTCGGAAACGGCGTTGCGGTCCGCCGGACGGGGACGGCGGGCGGGGCCCATATGGCCGTAGCGGCCGGTCATCACCACATCCCGCACGCTGAGCGGAAACGACCAGTCGACGTCCTCGCTCTGCGGAACGTAGGCAACCAGTCCGGATTTGCGGGCCTTGGCGGGAGGCAGTCCGCTGATCCGGACTATTCCGGAGACCGGCTTCACAAGGCCCATCAGGGACTTGAAGAGGGTCGACTTGCCGGAGCCGTTCATGCCGATCAGGCCGCAGACCCGCCCGGGCGCCACCGCGAGGCTGACCTCGTCGAGGGCCGTGACGTCGTCGTACCTGACCGTCACCGAGTCCAGTTCCAGGGCCCAGGTGCTCATTGTGCGTCCGCCCCCGTCAGGCCCGCGAGAATGGTTTCAGTGTCGTAGCGGATCAGGTCGAGGTACGTGGGCACGGGGCCGCCTTCTTCGGAGAGGGAATCGACATAGAGCACGCCGCCGAACTCCGTGTCCGTGGCTTCGACGACCTGCTGCATGGGAGCGTCGGAGACCGTGGACTCGCAGAAGACTGCCGGCACATTGTTTTCCCTGACGAATTCGATCGTCGCGGTGATCTGCTGCGGGGTGGCCTGCCGTTCGGCATTGACGGCCCAGATGTAGCGTTCAGTGAGTCCGGCGTCGCGCGCCAGATAGGAGAACGCGCCCTCGCAGGTGACCAGCGCCCGCTGGTTTTCCGGCAGCGCCCCGAGCCCGGTCACCAGCTGGTCGTGGACGTCCTGGAGTTCTTCCTTGTAGGCCGCGGCATTGGCCCGGAAAGCGTCGGCGTTCTCCGGGTCGAGCTCGGCGAAGGCATGGGCCATGTTGTCCACGTAGGCCTGCGCGTTGAGCGGGGACATCCAGGCGTGCGGATTCGGCAGTCCTTCGTAGGCGTCTTCCGCGATGCTGATTGGCTCCACGCCCTCGCTGACCATGACGCGGCGAACGTCCAGGTCTGCGGTGAACTGCTCGAACCAGGCTTCCAGGAACATGCCGTTATCCAGGATGAGGTCGGCGTTGGACGCGCGGCGGATGTCTCCCGGGGTTGGCTCGTAGCCGTGGATTTCGGCGCCCGCCTTCGTGATCGACTCGACGCTCAGGTGTTCCCCTGCCACGTTCGAGGCCAGGTCTGCGAGCACAGTGAAGGTGGTCAGGACTACGGGTTTGTCTTCCGCGCCGGCGCCACTGCTGTCGCTGCTGCCATCAGCGTCCGCGGAACCGGAACAGGCTGAGAGGACGATCAGGAGGGCAGCTCCGGTGGCCAGGCGTCGCAGTCGGGGCGGAAACGTCGTCGTCTTCATGCCTGAAACATAACTTCGGCAAGGCGAGTGAAACAAGTTCGGGGCACCGAACTTTCCCGCGGCACGGGGTTTCAGGGGTAAGGACGCCGGCTCAGCAGCCCGGAAGCGAGGAGGAACAGGCCCCCGGCCAGCGGCCACCAGAGATACATGGAGATAGTCCCGCCCAGAAAAGCAGTGACCAGGACCGCGAGCATTACGGCGGAAACCAGCAGCATTCCCGCCACGATCCGGGCCCGGCCCCGATGCGGAGGAGGGATGGGCGGAAGCCAGGCGGGACGTTCATCGATCCACTCCATTCGGCCAGTTTAGGACCGGGTCCATAGCCTGTAACCGGGCACCGGTCTTTTCTTTCAGGCTGCCGCACAGAAGCCGGCGCACCCTTCCCCTTTCGGCAGGCTGCGCGGGATGGCACCATGGCGGGCAGGCCCACCTGCGGCGGCGGACGCCGTCGCGATCCGTCGATGACAGGGGAGACCTCATGGAAGCCAGCGACCTGCTAGTTGACGCCTTTGGGCGGCTGCCGCAAACCGTGAACCGGGTGCTCACCGGGCTGGACGCGGACCAGCTGAACCACCGGCCGTACCCCGACGGCAACTCGATTGCCTGGCTCATCTGGCACCTGGCCCGGGTTGAGGACGCCCAGGTCTCCGACGTCGCGGGGCACCAGCAGGTGTGGACGGCCGAAGGCTGGGCGGATCGTGTGGGTCTTCCGCTCGCAGTCGAGGACACAGGGTACGGGCACACTTCCGAGGAAGTTGCCAGGGTCCGGGTGCAGTCCGGGGAAGTGCTCCAGGGATATTACGACGCCGTCAGCGCCCGGACCATCGCGTTTGTCTCGGGGCTTGGCCCGTCCGACCTGGACCGCGTGGTGGATACGTCCTGGGATCCGCCCGTCACCCTCGGCGTCCGGCTGGTCAGTTCGCTGGCGGACTGCCTGGAGCACGCCGGACAGGCTGCGTACATCCGCGGGATGCTGGCTTCGGGCGGCGGTGCCTCGTGAATATCGTGGAGAAGCTGGCCGAATCCTTCCGCTCGGTGTCCGTCCAGCGGGCCTACGGCGAGCCGGTGCAGGTGGGCGGGGAAACCCTGGTGCCGGTGGCGCTGGTGCAGGCAGGGTTCGGCGGCGGAGGAGATGCCGACGGCGACGGCGGCGGAGGCGGCGGGGGCCTGGTGCTGCCGCTCGGGGTGTATGCCGGGCGTGACGGCGGTCCGGCGGTGTTCCGTCCGAACCCGATCGCCCTGCTGGGCGTGGCCACGCCGATTGTCTGGATTATCGGGCGGGTGCTGCAATCGCGGGGTTAGCCGTGCGGGTGCGGGTGCGGGTGCGGGTGCGGGTCCCGCTGCGCCGCAGCCCGGAGCGTTCTTGCCTTGCCGGATCCACTCTGCCCCGCCGGGCAGGACCATCGGTGGCACCCGGCACCCGGCGCCCGGCGCCCGGCGCCCGCCGGCGCCCGGGACCCGGGACCTCAACCGAGGCGTTGTCGCCGTCTGGACCCGCCGGCGCCCGGCGCCCGCCGGCGCCCGGGACCTCAACCGGAGGCGTTGTGCCCCCGGAGCCCGTGGCGTCCCGCCGGTTTGCTGCGTTCCGGGACTTTTCGGCCGTGTAGGGAAAATGCTGCGTGGCGCAGTACGCGGAAACTCCCTCAGCGACGAGTTTTTCCCAAACTGCAGTAAATCTTGTCCCAGGTCGGTGGTTTTTTCCCACAGTGCAGCGAACCCAGTCCCAAGATGCAGCGATTCCGACAAAACGCAGCGAATCCCGGGTCGGCGCTGCGTGGTTTCCCACACCTCGTTACGGGTGTGGCCAATGGGGTCACACAGGGTTACAGGGGTAACGAGGGCTGGGAAAGCTCACGGAAGAGCCGTGTTGGTATAGGGAGGTCCTCAGGGCAGTACACCTTTCAGGCAAAGAATGAACTCTCGGCCGGTTGGTCCCAGGCCAAGGCCGCCCGCCGTCCTGGCCCCAGCCGCAGTGCCATCCGCCGGAAGGAGCTTCCTGGCGGGCCAGCCGGAACCACACCAAACGCCAGCTAGGAGCCAATCGTCAGGAGCAGGGCATCGCAGGCGGCGGCGCAGCGGTGGCAGGCCTCGGCACAGATGCGGCAGTGGTCATGGGCGGACGCATGCTGCTCGCACTCCTCCGCGCAGCGGCGGCAGGCAGCGGCGCAGGCCCGGACGAGGTCCGCAGCCGAGGCATAGCCCATGCCGGCACGGGCCAGGACCCGGCCGGTGGCCGAACAGATTTCTGCACAGTCCAGGTCGGCCCGGATGCAGCTGACCATATCGCCGAGCATGTCCTCGCTCAGGCAGGCATCGGCACAGGCTGTACAGGTCTGGACACAGTCAAAACAAGTTTCGATGCAGGCGGCGAGTGCATCCATGTCTACATTCGAGTTCCCGGCCGGGTGGGAAGTCAGCATGTCTTTGATCAGGCTCATCTTCTGCTCCTTAGGTGTTCGACGACAGGTAGCCGGGAACGCGGCGGAACCCGGCCGTGCGTTGTGCGAGCCTAGCCACGCCACCAGCGGGCCTCAACCGGACGCCTGCATTTTGCCCGCAGACTGTTCGCGTGCCTAGAATCGGCGTAGCCTAACAAGGCCGGTCATCCGGCACGATGCAGGACCCGGGGCTTTAGCTCAGTTGGTAGAGCGTTTCGTTCGCAATGAAAAGGTCAGGGGTTCGATTCCCCTAAGCTCCACACCCAAAAAAGGCCCGCCCTCAAGCGGGCCTTTTCCATGTGGCGGCTCCTCGTGAATCGCGGCCCCCCGCCGCCGGCACCCGCCGTCCAGCCCTTCGCGGCCGGCACCGGCCGTCCGGCAGCCCCTCGCCGCGGCACCCGCCGTCCGGCAGCCCCTTGCCGCTGGCACCCGGCGTCCGGCGGCCCCGCAGCTTTGCCCTCCACATCCCGCCCTAAGCCGACTCCCGCCCCTGGCGGTAACCGCGGCGGACTTCCGCGATCGCCCGGGCAATGTTGGGGTCGCGGCCCGAGGCCGTCATGACCGTATCGAAATCTGCCAGGCCCACATCCCCGTAGCGGCAGGTCACTTCGATCTCGGTGCGCCTGGCGCTGTGCGGCCGCATCGGCTGGCCGGCCATGGCAGTGTGCCCGGCAAGGGCGGCACGGCCGGTCCGGACCATGCGAACTTCGCCGCCGACGTCGTCCCGGAAACGGAACGCCTTGCCCTTGCGAGCGGTCATCAGTGCCCGCCACTGCTCGCGCTGCACCTTGGGAGCGTCCGGGAAATACTGTGCGACGGCGTCGTTCAGTGCCGCTGTCTCGGTTTCCTCCCTGCGGGGGCGAAGTATCAGCCGCTCCCGCACGATGAGCAGAGGGTAGACAATCAGCAAGGCGGCAAGGAGGACGGCGATCACGTTGAAGCCACCAAAAATGACGAAGGCCGCAGCCACAAAAACCATGCGGCTGACGGCCTTCTCGGAATACGACCGGGGCGGGGTGAACGGAACACCTACACGAACGCTGGACTCTGAACTCATGCCCATCCGCCTTTCAGTTCTGCCAGGGCTTCTGCTTCCCGCGCCAGCCGGGTGGCCTCACGGAGTTCTTCATCGAATGAGCTGGAGGGCCCGGGGAGGGCAGCTGGAGGTCCGCCCAATCCGTCCAGCCTTGCCTTGCTCTGTTCAACAGTGACGGCTAGACGGAGCTGGGCCTGCGCCTTGACCAGATCGGAAATCAGCTCCTGGACCCGTTCCCTGCGGGAACGCACGTCGTCCAGGTGTGATGCAGCGAGTTCCTGCCTGTCGTGGGCGAGGCTGTGCATCCTGCGGGCTGTTCCAGCGAGGGTAAGGACTGAGGTGGATGGCTCCGAGGTTCCGGACATAACCGTCTCCACTGCTTCATGGCGCAGCCGGTAGGCCTCAGCCACAGAGGCGAAGTGCGCTGCTGCCTCGGTTGCGACCCGTTCCTGCTCGTCCAGCATTCGGCCCGTAGCCTGGGCGGAACTCATGGCAGCACTCAGCCGTGCATGGATTTCTTCATGGTTGCCGCGCGTTGGCGGCGGTGTCCTGAGCCGCCCGCCCGCGGACTTCCGCAGGCGGCGCAGATCGTGGAGTAATCGAGCCATGATTCTCCTCGGCCGGGGTGGTCCGGGCATCCAGTGTGCAGGAGTCTAGCAGTGGCAGACCGCCGCTGGGATGGGGTGCTGAAGATTAGTTCCTGGGAGGGTCCATGGCCTGAAAACGGCACTGAAAAACATGAGACCTGTCACTCCTGCGGGTGCCCAATTATCCTCCACAAGCGCTCAAGCGCAACGTTACCGTCCAGTAATCGGGCCGCAATCAGCGCGGGATTCCTAGGATGCTGGGTTATGCTCCCATATCATGGCTGCACGTAAACCTCCCGTGTTCACCACGGCAACCACCTTCGGACGCCTGCTCACCTTTTTGGGAGTCAGCGTGCTCTGCGGCGTGCTGACCGCGGGGCTGTTCGTTCCCATGGCGGCAGGCGCCGGATCCGCTGCTTCGGCCTCGATCACGTTCTTCGACGGACTTCCCGCGGACCTGGAGCGTGCCACTTTGGCCCAGCCCACGCGGATCCTCGCGTCTGACGATTCGCTGATCGCCACCCTGTATGAAGAGAACCGCCAGCCGGTTACCCTCGACCAGATCTCTCCGCACATGGTCGATGCGCTGCTCTCCGTTGAGGACTACCGCTACTACGAGCACGGCGGCGTAGACGTGCAGGGTATTTTTGGCGCCATTGCCAGCAACGTGTCCTCCGGAACGAACCGCGGAGCCTCGACCATCACGCAGCAGTTCGTCACTAACGTGCTGGCCAACGGGGCCAGGGAACGCGGCGAAGAAGCGGTCCTCAACGGCAGCAAGAACATTTCGGACAAGGTCCGCGAAGTCCGCCTGGCCATCGCCGTGGAAAACGAGATGAGCAAGGAAGAGATCCTTGAGGGATATTTGAACATTGTTTCCTTCACCGGTGACACCTACGGCGTTCAAGCCGCAGCCAAGTATCTGTTCAACGTCGATGCCAAGGACCTGAACATCGAGCAGAGCGCCCTGCTCGCAGGCTTGGTCAAGGGTCCGAGCGCCTACGATCCCCAGGTATACCCTGAGGCGGCGCTGGAACGCCGGAACCTCGTGTTGGGCACCATGCTGGAGCACGGCAAGATCGATCAGGCGCAGTACGACGCCGCGATCGCCACCGGGATGGACCTCAACATCACCCCGACCCTGAACGGTTGCGTAGCCGCCGAACAGGCGCCGTACTTCTGCTCCTACGTGGAACACCTGGTCCTGAACAGCGAAGAGTTCGGGGACACCCCGGAGGAACGCAGTTCCGTGCTGTACCGTTCCGGCCTGACGATCAAGACGACGCTGGACCCCGCTGTCCAGCAGGCTGCCCAGGCTGCCGTCAACGAAACCGCCAACCCGGATACTACGGCCGGCCAGGTGGGGCACTCGATGATCAGCCTGCAGCCCGGTACCGGCAACATCCTCTCCATGGCCCAGAACACCCGATTCACCCCGGGTGAGAACCCCGGCGACTCGATGCTGAACTTCAACGTCGACCAGTACCAGGACGGCGACCCCACGAAGAGCCTGGGCGGCATCGGAGGCTTCCAGCCCGGGTCAACGTTCAAGCCGTTTACCGTGGCCGCCTGGGTGGATGCGGGCAAGTCGCTCGGCACGCAGCTCGATGGCCGCAAGAAGACGTATCCGCAGGGCGACCGCTGGACGGCCAGCTGCCTCGACGGCGGCGCCTACCCGATCGGGGAGGCGGAGGGTTGGACTCCGCAGAACTACGGCGACACCAACTACGGCGACGCCACAGTGCTCCACGGGCTGGCGCAGTCCCTGAACACCATCACCTTCTCCACCGCCAAGCAGCTGGACCTGTGCCGCATCATGGAGATTGCCGAATCGATGGGCGTCCACAACGGCAAGAGCGCCTCCGGTCAGGAAGAGCCGCTTTCAGTGAAGCCCTCCGCCCTCATCGGTGGCGTGGAGGACGTTTCCCCGATGGCGATGGCCCAGGCCTTCGCCGGCTTCGCGGCAGAGGGCAACGTGTGCGAACCCCGCGCGCTGGTGGAAGTCACCGATGTGCGCGGCAAGACCTATGACGTCCCCGAACCCGAGTGCGAGCAGGTCATCAGCAAGGAAACCGCACGCGGCGTGAACTATGCGACGCAGGAAGTCATGAAGTCCGGTTCCGGCTCCCTCCTGAACTACGGCTTCCAGCCGATGGCAGGCAAGACCGGAACCAACGACTCCCGCTCGCAGACCTGGTTCATCGGCTACAACTCCGGCATGGCCACGGCCAGCTGGATCGGCAACTGGAAGGCCGGAACCGAATCCCTGTCCGGCCTGCAGATCGGCGGACGCCTCTACCCGGAAATTGACGGCTCACTGATCGCGGCTCCGTCCTGGGCAAAGTTCATGCAGCAGGCAGGCAGCCTCTACCCGGGTGAACCGTTCGCAAACCCGCCGGGCAACCTGCTGGTCAACCCCAGCCCGAGCCCGTCCCCCTCCGAGTCGGAAGAGGCAGAAGAGGACGAGGAGACTGCACCGAAGCCGTCGGCTACTGCCGTGCCGCGTCCCGCGAAGGCGACGCCCACGCCCCCGGCAGCACCGCCGCCTGCTGTCGAAACGACAGAACCCGCCGCGTCTCCGGCGCCTGAAGCAGGGGGAGCCGTGACGCCGAGCCCCGGCGCCACCCCGTAGCCCAGCCGGCTGGATTCAAAAAACTCCACGTCAGGACGCAGGGCCCCCTGGTCGGATAGTCTTTCCGGTCAGGGGGCTTTCTGCTGCTCCCGTCCGCCGGGATTCTGCGGACGACTTTCAAAAGGAGCACGGTGACGGCGAACCAGCCTGCCATCTCGGTACGGGGCTTGACGAAAAAATATGGGCCGAAGACTGCCGTCGACGACATCAGTTTCGATGTCGAAGCAGGCAGTGTCTTCGCGTTCCTGGGCACTAACGGCGCGGGAAAGTCCACCACCATCGGATGCCTGACCACGGTCAATCCCTTTGATGCCGGATCGGCGGAGGTCTCCGGACACAACGTGCGCACGGCCGGGGACCGCGTGCGGCGGGACATCGGCGTCGTTTTCCAAGATTCTGTCCTGGACCCGCTGCTCACCGGCCGCGAGAACCTGCGCGTCCGCGCACGCTTCTACTCCCCGGACTCAGCGAAGAACGAGGCGCGGATCAACGAATTAGCGGAACTCGTTCAGCTGAGGGAGTTCATTGACCGCCGCTACGGGACCTATTCGGGCGGGCAGCGCCGCCGGGTGGACATTGCCAGGGCACTGCTTCACGCCCCGCCGATCATCTTCCTGGACGAGCCCACGGCGGGCCTGGATCCGGCCAGCCGGGCGATCGTCTGGAAAACCATCCACGATTTGCGGGATGCGCACGGGCTCACGGTCTTCCTCACCACGCACTACATGGAGGAAACCGAGGAAGCGGACCGGGTCTGCATCATCGACGCCGGCAGGATCATCGCCGACGGCACCCCGGCCCAGCTGCGGTCGGAGTACTCCAGCAGCATCCTCACCGTGACCACCCGCAACCGGCCCGGCCTCGACGCACTGGTCCTGGAACTGGGCGGGCAGCTCAAGGACGGGGACAGCGCGGCGGTGCGCATCGGCGTCGAAACCGCAGACACCGCCCGCCGCATCCTGGAACGGCACGGCGACGACGTCCTGGACTTCGAGTTCCGCCACGGCACCATGGACGACGTGTTCCTGACCCTGACCGGCAGGGAAGTCCCGGCAGACACCGCAGCACCGGAAGGAACCCAACGATGAACGTCGTCCTGGACATCACCACCCGGAACCTGCGGCTGTTCTTCCGCGACCGGCTGGGCGTGTTCTTCTCCCTCGTCTCCGCGCTGGTCGTCTTCCTGCTCTACACACTGTTCCTGGGCAACCTGCAGACCGAAGGGCTGGGCGAGTCCTTTCCGCAGGCCACCGAGGACGAGATCCGCGGGTTCGTGGACAGCTGGATGTTCGCCGGCATCCTGGGCATCACCACCATTACGACGGCGCTGGGCGCCATGGTTGTGTTCGTGGAGGACTCCGGCTCCGGACGCTTCCAGGACTTCCTGGTCTCGCCGATCCGGCGGGAGAAGCTGATCCTGGGCTATTTGCTCTCCGCGGTGATGATTTCGATGATCATGACCGCCGTGGTGCTGATCGTCAGCCTCGTCTACCTGTTCGTGGTCAGCGGCGTCACCATCGGCGCCGTACCGCTGCTGCGGATCTGCGGGTACCTGGCGCTGTCATGTTTCGCATTCTCCGCGCTGAGCGCCTTTGCGGTCTCCTTCATTCGAACCGCCGGCGCGTACTCGGCCCTGTCGACGATTGTCGGCACCGTGCTGGGCTTCATCGCCGGTTCCTATATTCCGGTGGGCAACTTCCCGGAGGGTGTGCGGGAATTCGTGAGTGCGCTGCCGTTCCTGCAGTCCTCCATGCTGGTCCGCCAGGAAATGACCGCGGAGACCCTTCCTGCCATGACCGGGGACCAGCCTGCAGCCATTGAGGAGCTGCAGAGCGTCTTTGGCATCACGGCACAGGTAGGGGACTGGCAGGTGGGCACTGGATATGTGATCTTCGTGCTCGCCGCCATGACCGTGGTGTTTACGCTGGTGGCAGCTATCCGGATCCGCGGACGGGTCCGGGCCTAGCCGAGCGGCTTTCGGGGCCCTGGCGAGCGGCTCGACCAGCTACTGCACGGGAACGCTGGACTGAAGCTAACCGGCTCCGGTGAAGGTCAGGAACAGCAGTGCAACGTTCAGGGTGATGAGCAGGCCGACGACGACGACGCCCAGGACGGTGGTCCACCACCGGTTGCGGTGTTCACCCATCAGATCCGCGCGGGACGTGAGCCAGAGGAGGGGCACCAGGGCAAACGGAATGCCGAAGGACAGCACTACCTGGCTCAGCACCAGCGCCCAGGTCGGATCAATGCCGGCTGCGAGGATGGCCAGGGCCGGCAGGAGCGTAATAAGGCGCCGCAGCAGCATGGGGATGCGGATGCGAAGCAGGCCCTGCATGATCTCGGCACCGGCGTAGGCACCGACTGAGGTCGACGCCAGCCCGGAGGCCAGCAGCCCGATCGCGAAGAGGAAGGCGATGCCCCCGCCGAGTGCGGTCTCGATGGCCGCATGGGCACCGTCGAGTGTGTCTGTCCCGTCCACTCCCTGCAGCGAGGTGGCTGCCAGCAGCAGGATGGCAAGGTTCACTGTTCCGGCGACCACCAGGGCGATCGTTACGTCCCAGCGGGTGGCGCGGATCAGCGTCGTCGTGGTGATGCCCTGGGTCCGTTCCGGAAAACGGTCCCGCGTCAGGGCGGAGTGGGCGTAGATGGCATGCGGCATGACGGTGGCGCCCAGGATTGATGCCGCGAGCAGCACAGACTCTGAACCCTCGAACCGGGGCAGCAGGCCAGTTGCGACGGCGCCCGGGTCCGGCGGAGCAATGAAGACTCCGGCGGTGAAGCCGACGGCAATGATCACCATCATGGAAACAATGACGTACTCGAAGCCGCGGTGCCGGCCGCTGCCCTGCAGCGTCAGGACAGTCATCGATACGGCACCGGTGATCAGCCCGCCCAGCAGCAGCGGAAGGTCGAAGAGGAGCCACAGTGCGACGGCGCCGCCGATCACCTCCGCGACGTCGGTTGCCATGGCAACGAGTTCGGCCTGCAGCCAGTACAGCCGCCGGCCGGCGTTGGACTTCAGGCGGATCCCCACCAGCTCGGGCAGGCTGCGTCCGGTAGCCAGGCCCAGCTTGGCCGAGAGGTACTGCACGAGCCAGGCCATGGTGTTTCCGGCGATGACCACCCAGACAAGCAGATAGCCAAAACGGGCTCCGGCGGTCATGTTGCTGGCTACATTGCCGGGATCCAGGTAGGCGACGCCTGCCACCAGTGCGGGGCCGAGCAGCCAGGGGAGGCGGGGGCCTTTCCTGGTGATGACGGGGTTGGCCGCAGCGTCGGCGGTCGCTGCCTTATCGAGCATATTGCCAACGTAGCACCGCGAGTTCGGGTCGCCTAAGACTATTTGTCAGGAGTGGGGAACACGTCAGCCATCCGTTGCCCAGTTCACTGCATGAAGTTGCCCAGCTCACTGAATGAAATCGGTTCCCCTAGCCGCTTTCCGTGGGCTCCCTGGGCCGAAGCTCCTGCGAGCCGGCAGCCTCGGGTACACCGCCGCTGCTGCTGCGGTGGAGTGCGGCAAGCCAGACCAGGGCACCTGCAACCGGGAACAGCAGGATCCCGGTGCACCAGAAGGCTCTCCTGGGGCCGGTGACCCCGTCGGTGTGCCACAGGCTGATGAGCGCGCCGATTGTCAGGGTCACGATGAGCAGGAGCAGCAGTGCGGCTGCTGGAATCCACATGAGGACCTCGACGGGCATGGCGGTACCGGGACGCTTTCGGTCGGTGTCGAATGACGGCGGTGCTCCCAAGGGGGTGTCTATAAGGGCAGCGCCGATGAAGCAGGAGGACAACGTTGTGGGGGGTGTACAGGCCTGAACAGTAGCCGGGCCGGGCCCGTATGCCTTTCATCCTAGGGAGCCGCACCAGGGGGCCGCATCATCCCTGAAGATGACTTCCTTGCCGCCGTGCTCATCCCGTCCGCTGAGGTGGGGCCGCGAGCCTAGAGTTGAAGCATGCAACCGCCTTCTTCCCCCGCCCGCGTTCTGTGCGCCGTCATGGCCGCCGTAAGTATTCCCATGGCCCTGGTGATTCCGCTGTGGATTACCGCGGGGCGCATGGCCTTCGGGGTGGACGGGCACCTGGTTCCCATTTTCGCCGTGACGGCAGGCCCGGTCCTGGCGATTCTGATGTTGACCGCGGCGATACGGATCACGGTCAACGCAGCGGCACGCCGGCCGTTCGGTGCGCCGCTGAAAACCTCGTTCCTGCTGCTGGGCAACTACGTCCTGGCGGGAGCCTTCGGTTTCTTCGTCCCGGACTTTGGCGAGGACGGCAGCGGATCGGTGCTTTCGGCCGTTGCCGGAAACGACGTCCTGGGATACTCCGCAGCATTGGCCAACCCGTTCGGCATCGCGACCCTGCTGGTTGCGGTCATCGTGCTGGTGAGGGCTTTTCGGGAACCGGCTGCTGCCATGGCAGCTTCCCGGTGACTTCCAGCTGGAGGGAATAGCTCAGGAATGTACGGATCAGAACGATCACGGCCAGCACCCCCAGGGACTCGAAGGTGGGAGTGACGGCCACGGTGCGGATGATGTCCGCCGCCACCAGCAGTTCCAGACCCAGCAGGATCGCCCGGCCGAGCTGCTGGCGGTACATCTCGTAGACATCGGCGCGCCGCGCCAGTATTCCACTGAGCTCCGGCGGCGGTTCCTGTGTCAATAACCTAGGCGGCTGCGGCCCCCGGCTGCACTGAAGTGTCGGCATAGTAGAACCCAAAGTCATCGTAGGGATCACGCCAGGCGGACTCGTCCCGCAGGATGCGCACGACGGCGGCGGCCGGCACCCAGCGGTTGTGCGCCTGGCCGTCGTCGTCAATCCAGTGCACCAGCACATGGGTCCGGGTCCAGGCGACGGCTTTGCCGTCCACGGACAGCGCGCCGGCACGGCAGCGGACGTACGGCTCGCGCCGGTACGGAGCGTGGGAGACGCGCGGGCGCTCGTGGGTCGGGGAAGGCATCGGCCGGGCAGTGAGACTCATGCACTCCACTCTGGAGGACGGCACTGACATTGCTGCCTGGTCCGTCTGCCGGGACCTGCGGAAACTGCCGGAACTGCCTCAGCCGACGGCGCCGGGTTGCGGCTGGCTAGGAAGCCAGGTCCCGCCACTTGGCGGCGGCGCGGCTGCCAAGGGCAGAGCCGCTGTCCTTGACCCTGCGGGGAATCATTTTGATGACCGGTGCCAGGTCGGAGCGGACGGAGCGGTGGGGTTCGTGGGTCCGCGGACCCGTTTCGGGCCGCGCCGGCGCACCCGAACGCGCAGGCGCACCCGGCTGCACAGGTCCAGCTGGCCGCGCAGGTCCAGCCGGCCGCTGGGGTCGAATCGAACGCGCAGCTGCTCCGGAGCGCAGCTGCTCCACCAGCAGTGCCAGGCGTGCGGGGCCGGACGGCCGCGCGGCGGAGGACGCCGGTTTGGGCGGGCGGTTCATCAGCAGGTAGGACAGCGCCACCGGAGCGACGAGGAGCGAAATCAGTGTCAGCGCGCCCAGCGCGTACAGGGCCATCATGGCGTAAAAGGGGCGGTCGAAGAGTGACGCGACCATGGAGGCACTGAAGAACAGCATCCAGAGCCAGAACACGCCTACGGCCACCAGGACGGTACGTGCACGGCGAAAGAGCATCACGGAGCGGCGGCGCGCGGAAGGCACGCTCGCCTGAGACTCACTGCCCATTTGGATCTCCCCCAGCTAAGCGGGTCCAATGATGGATGGACCCTAAGGCTGATATTAGTCCCTCTTGCACGTAACTCTGGCTAACACAAGCAACAATGGTTTGTGTCGTTTCACGAAGGGATTATTTTGCGCTCCACGTCAGGTCCGGGTTTGTTGTTTGTGCTGGTCTGCGCCATGGGTGCCGGGCCGGTGATGAACTACGGGCTGTCCGCCACCAGCACGCTCATCATGGCGGACCTCGGCATCAGTGAGACCCAGTTCGGACTGCTTGCCTCCACCTGTTTTGCCAGCGCTGCCCTGTCCTCAATGTCACTGGGCCGGCTGAGTGACCGCATCACGGCCAGGTCCCAGCTGGCCATCATTTTCGGCGGCACCGCCCTCGCCCTGGTCCTGATGGCGGTCTCGGGAAACTACCTCTGGCTGCTTGCGGCCGTGCTGCTGTCGGGCCCCGCACAGGCGATTTCCAACCCCACGACCAACCGGGTCATCAGCCACGCCGTGGAGCCTGCCAAGAGGCCCGGATGGATGGGCATCAAACAATCCGGCGTGCAGGCGAGCCAGCTCTTCTCCAGCCTGTTCTTCCCCGCCGCTGCCCTGGTGGCCGGCTGGCGCGGTGCCGCAGCCGGTGCCGCCGTCGTGCTGGCGCTGCTGCTCGCCTATTCCTGGACCCGGCTGCCGCCGGAACCCAGAGTGCCCTCCACGCCCAAGGCCGAGCGTGGACCGGTGGACCGCAGGTTCCCGGCCACTGTCTGGCTGCTGGCCGCCTTCGCCCTGTTTTCCGGTGCGGGGATGCAGGCCACCAACGTCTACCTTCCGCTGTTCGCGCAGCGTGAGCTGGGCTTCTCCCTGGTGATGGGCGGAGTGGCCGCGGCAGCTGCCGGCGTCGTAGGTGTGGCATCCCGCGTGCTGTGGGGACGGCGGATGGCCGAGGGAGTCCGGGCCTCCACGCTCCTGCTCATCCTTGCCGGCGGAGCGATTGTAGGTGCGGGACTGCTGCTGGCTGCCGGACAGACGGGGAATCCGCTGCTGCTGTGGGCCGGAGTGCTCTTCCACGGAGCGTCGGTCCTGGGCGTGAACGTGGTGGTGATGGCCGGGGTGCTCCGTGAAGTGTCCCAACAGCGGGTCGGGGCCGCCTCCGGTGCCGTGTCGCTGGGAATGTACGCCGGGTTCGCGGCCGGTCCGCTGGCCATGGGGCTGCTGCTGGAATTCTCCGGCGGTTTCCTGGGCGGGTGGCTGGCGATCGGCGGCTTCTATCTTGCCTGCGTCGGAATAGGCCTCGCCTACCGCCGGGCGGGATCGTCCGGCCGGGCACTGAAGCCGCTGCCTGCACCCTAGCCGGCGGCGTCGGGCTCAGGGGTCGGCGGGGCAGGGCTGGGGTCCCGTGGTGAGTGCCGCGGGCTGTCCGGGTTCAGCAGCGAATGCTTCCGGCCGTAGAACCAATAGATGATCAGCCCGATCACCAGCCAGATGCCGAACCGCAGCCAGGTTTCCCAGTGCAGCTGCAGCATCAGGAACCCGGAGGCAAGCACACCGAACGCCGGAATCCAGGGCATCAGGGGGAGGCGGAACTCCCGCGGAGCGTCCGGCTGGGTGCGCCGCAGCACGATCACCGCCACACAGACCACCACGAAGGCCGCCAGGATGCCGATGTTGGTCAGGTCCGCAACCGCCCGGATCGGGAAGAAGCCGGCCAGCACTGCGGAGACTCCGCCGGCAATCCAGGTGACCCGCTGCGGGGTGCCGCGGGAGTCCGTCCCGGAGAACCACCGCGGCAGCAGCCCGTCGCGGCTCATGGAGAACCAGACCCGGGTGACACCGAGCAGGAAGGTCAGCATCACGGTCAGGATGGAGAGCACCGCGAAAGCGGAAATCACGGTGGCGATAACCGGCAGGCCCACGTTCTGGAACGCGGAGGCGAATCCCGCCGTCGGGCTGATCTCGGTGTAGTTCTGCATTCCCGTGAGGACCAGGGTGGCGAGGATGTAGAGGACCATCGCGACGCCGAGGGAGAGCAGGATGGCTTTGGGCATATGCTTCTTGCCGTCTTTCGCCTCTTCGGCGGCGGTGCTCATGGCGTCGTAACCGAAGACGGCGAAAAAGACCGTTGCCGCGCCGGTGAACACCACGCCGAAACCGTTGGGAAGGAACGGCGTGTAGTTGTCGGTGTTCACGAAGAAGATGCCCATCCCGATGATGAAGAGGATCAGCAGCACCTTCAATCCGACTGCCACCAGTTCAAACCGGCCGAACGTCTTGGTGCCGCGGCTCAGGATAAAGGTGATGAACAGGCACACGATCAGTGCCGGCAGGTTTACCAGGCCGCCCTCCACGACGTCGCCCGTTCCCTGCATCCAGACCGGGACATCCAAACCGATCCCGGCCATGAACTCCGTGAAGTACCCGGAAATGCCAATGGCGACGACGGCGACGATCGCCGTGTACTCCAGCAGCAGGTCCCAGCCGATGAACCAGCCGATGACCTCACCCAGGGCAACGTAGCCGTAGGTGTAGGCCGACCCTGCGCGCGGGACCATGCCGGCGAACTCGGCGTAGGAGAGCGCTGCGGCCGCGCTCGCCAGTCCGGCGATCAGGAAGGAGATCAGGACCGCAGGACCCACGCCCTCGGCGTCGGGCCCTCCGTTGGCGACCAGCCCTGCCAAGGTGAAGATGCCGATGCCGATGATGCCGCCGACACCGATGGCTGTCAGCTGCCACAGCCCCAGGCTCTTGAAAAGCTTGGAGCCGGAAACTTCGTCTTCGGTTTCTTCGATGGGCTTGCGCCGGAAAATCGAGGTTCCTCTGTCGTCCACTGACATATCGGCTCCTGGAGTGCGTGGAATGCCTGGAACGCAATGATGTGGAGAAGTATCGTCTTCTCCGGGCATACCCGGAAGCCCCTGCGCCAACTTCGGCCGCAGGGAGGGCTCCGCTGGCGGAGGGGCGGAGTGTGAGGTTCGGCTCACCTGCGGTTAGGGTTGATGGATTCGTTCTGTGAAAGGCCATTAATGCGCGACCGTATTTCCCACCCGGGACTCTCCAAACTTGTGATGACTGCCGAGCAGGCAGCCGCGATGATCAAACCGGGGATGACGGTGGCGATGAGCGGCTTCACCGGAGCCGGCTATCCCAAGGCTGTGCCGGGTGCCCTGGCCGCCCAGATGGAAGAAGCGCACGCCCGCGGCGAGGACTTCCAAATCAAGGTGCTCACCGGCGCCTCCACCGCCCCGGAGCTCGACGGCGTGCTCGCCCAGGCCGGCGGCATGGAACTTCGCCTGCCGTACCAGTCGGATCCCACCCTGCGGAAGCGGATCAACGACGGCGAACTCGAATACATCGACATCCACCTCGGGCACGTGGCCCAGTACACCTGGTTCGGGTTCTACGGACACATCGACCTGGCCGTTATCGAGGTCGTCGGGATCAACGAGGACGGCAGCCTCATCCCCTCCTCCTCGGTGGGCAACAACAAGACCTGGATTGAGCAGGCGGACAAGATCATCCTCGAGGTCAACATGCAGCAGCCTGCCGCGATGGACGGGATGCACGACGTTTACTACGGCACAGCGCTGCCCCCGCACCGGAAGCCGATCATGCTGGTCAACCCGGACGACAGGATCGGTGAGCCCTACCTGCGCCTGGATCCGGAAAAGGTGATCGCCGTCGTCGAAACGGACGCCCCGGACCGGATGACGCCCTTCGCTGCGCCGGATGAAACCTCGCAGATGATCGCCGGGCACCTGCTGGACTTCTTCGAATCCGAGATCAAGGCCGGACGGCTGACCAACAAGCTCCTGCCGCTGCAGTCCGGCGTCGGCAACATCGCCAACGCCGTGCTGGCAGGCCTCTCCGGCGCCGGTTACACCGGACTCACCGCCTATACCGAGGTGATCCAGGACGGCATGCTGGAGCTGATCCGCGACGGCGTGATCCGGGTGGCGTCGGCCACCTCCTTCTCGCTGAGCCCGGCCGGGATTGAGGAGTTCAACTCCAACATCGACTTCTACCGCAAGCGGATCATCCTGCGGACCCAGGAAATCTCCAACCATCCGGAACTGATCCGCCGGCTGGGCTGCATCGCCATGAACGGCATGATCGAAGCGGACATCTACGGCAACGTGAACTCCACCCACGTGGGCGGCACGGCCATGATGAACGGCATCGGCGGCTCCGGAGACTTTGCCCGCAACGGCTTCCTCTCCGCGTTTATGTCCCCGAGTACGGCCAAGGGCGGGAAAATCTCCGGAATCGTGCCGATGGCCAGCCACGTGGACCACACCGAGCACGACACCATGCTGATCATCACCGAACGCGGCCTGGCGGACCTGCGCGGGCTTTCCCCGAAGCAGCGTGCCCGGACGATCATCGAGAAGTGCGCCCACCCGGACTTCCAGCCGCTGCTGCAGGACTATTTCGACCGGGCCAGCCGCGAGAGCGTCGGCAAGCACACGCCGCACCTGCTCGACGAGTCCCTCGCCTTCCACCAGCGCTTCATCGAGACGGGCACCAGCCTCCCCGAGGCTGCGCGCCGCTAGGCCGCTCGGGTTCCGGCGGGGGTTCCGGCGTGGATTCCCGCCGGTTGTGACGGGTGTTACCGGGGGGGGGCACACCCTTCCCGCGAGTAACGACGGCGTTTTGGGACATCCCCGCCACTTTGGGACATTCCTGCTGTGATGCCGCGCAGGAATGTCCCAAAGCGGAAGGGATGTCCCAAAGTGCAGGGAACTGCCCCGCGCCCCGGGGCGGGTCGGGGTTCCCACACAACCGCGCAAAGCTTGCCCCGTCCGCTGATGCCTGTTTAGGTGAACCCCAACAGCCAGCAGCTATCTCAGGGGGAATCATGGCAGAAGCCGCCGCAGTGGGCATGTACCGGAAGACGCTTTGGGCGGGCATCGCCGTCGGCGCGGCTGGAATTCTGATCGCGCTCCTGACCAACCCGTTCATGGCCAGCTTCGGCGCGCTCACCTACAACGGCGGGAACGGGTTTTTCGTCACCCTGACGCAGATCGTGTTGCTGGCTCCGGGAGCCTGCCTGTCATTCTCGGCGGCCCTGATCGCCGCAGCCCTGGTCATGCGGCACGTGGATAACAACCGGGCAGGGTCCGGCTCAGGAGTCGTGTGACTTTCCGGCGGGTTCAGGCGCGGGCTTGTCCACGAACTTCAGGCCGATCACGCAGCCGATGATTCCGGCCAGGAACAGGACCTTCAGCACGCCGGGTTCCTCCGTGCCGGTGAACATGGCCCAGGCCACGGTGAGCACCGCCCCCAAACCGGTCCAGACGGCATAGGCGGTGCTGATGGGAATGTGCTTCATGGCGTAGCCGAGGCCGGCCATGGACAGGGCGGCCGCCACGGCAAAGATGATCGACGGCGCCAGGACGGTGAACCCGTTGGAAGCCTCGAGTGCGGTGGCCCAAACGGCTTCGAGGACGGCGCTGAGCAGAAGGATGATCCAGGCCATGGCTATGCCACCAGCTTCAGGCCAACAACGCATCCGACGATTCCCATCAGCAGCACCACCTTGATGACGGTGGCTTTCTCGCCGCCGAAGACCATGGCATAACCGGCCGTGAGCACGGCGCCGATTCCCACCCACACGGCATACGCGGTGCCCACCGGGATGCTGAGCATCGCCCACGCCAGGCCGGCCATGCTGGCGGTCAGTGCCAGGGCGAAAACGAGGGTGGGGAGGGGTTTCTTGAAGTTGTTCGACTTCCCCAGTGCTGTAGCCCAGACGGCTTCAAGCATTCCGGAGGCTATGAGGACAACCCATGACATGGCTAGCTCCTTTGGCCAGTCTTGTCGCGTGCCGGGTACTGAACCGTCGTCCGGGGGCCGGGTGTGCGGGCCCTGATTCCAAGGTAGCAAATCCGGGAATCCCGTGCCGCCGAGCTGTTAGGCGCCCCGGTAGTGGCCGGGCCACTCCTCGGGGCGAATACGCGTGATGTCCCGGACGTCGCCGACGGTGCCCCACTCGTTCAGCCCGAGGCGGGAGAGCGGCCTGAGCTTTTCGATCCTGGGATGGGAGTCGTCGTCGAGGGTATCGGTCTGGACTGCGGCGCACGTGATCTCCCCGTACACAACAAAGCAGTCTCCGACGGGATGGATCTCGTGCAGCCTGCACTCCAGGGCCACCGGCGATCCGGCAACCCTGGGCGGACGCACCGTGGCACTGGGCTCCCGGGCGATCCCGGCGGCGTCGAACTCGCTGATGTCCGCGGTGAAGCCGGTGCCGGTGGCGTTGATGGCTTCGAAAAGGTTCTCCGGTGCGAGGCTGATGACGAACTCGCCCGTTTTCCGGATGTTGCGCAGCGAGTCCTTCTCGCCCACGGAGGTGAAAGACACCACGGGAGGGTTGACCGAGGCGATGGTGAAGAAGGAGTGCGGGGCCAGGTTGTCCACACCGTCTGCCGAACGCGTGGAAACCCAGGCGATGGGCCGCGGCACCACAACCGAGGTCAGCAGCCGGTAGAAGCTGCGGCCGCCCATGGCTGCGGGGTCGAAATCCGTTCTCATGAATCCGAGCTTAGTGCCACCGCCGCATCGGAGTTGCAGGGACGCCATGGAGATAATGGGGCTATGAGCATCATCAAAATCAATGCAATCACTGTCCCCGCCGACTCCGGCGACGAGCTGGCCCACCGTTTCGCGGCCCGCGCCGGCGCAGTCGACAACCAGGACGGATTTGAAGGCTTCGAACTGCTCCAGCCCACGGATGACCGGACCACGTGGCTGGTTCTGACGCGCTGGCGGGATGAGAAGGCCTTCCAGGACTGGGTCGCATCCAAGAACTTCGGCCACGGCCACGGACACGGCGAGGGGGCGGACAAGGAGCGGCAGAAGCCGGTCGGCGTCAGCGCCGAACTCTGGAGCTACCGCACCGCCGGCGGTAGCACGCCGGAGGCCTGAGCCCCGGCCCGGCGCCTGAGGCTGCAGGGGCGGGGAACCGCCCCCGGGGCTACCGGCCGTCCGCCGGTACTGGGATCGTGGATCAAGGAGCCAAGTACAGCAACCAACAGAAACCAGGTGCAGCATGGAACTGATCCCGGGTAATTCCCTTATCACCGCGACGCCGGAGGAGGGCCGCAAGCTGGCGCTGGATATGGCCCTGCACAGCATTTACGCCATCCAGCCCGACGAGAACGTCCTTAAGGCGGGCCGTGACGTGTATTCGACGGACCCGGAGGAACTGATCGCCTCATCGCAGGTGGTGGCCATCGAGTTTGCCACCATCGCGGCCGCCAACAACTACTGGCGCTGAACTGAACTGAACTGGACTGAACTGAGCTGAGAGCGCGCGCGGCTTGCCGCGGTGCTCACACAGTACCCGGCGCAATGTTGTGGTTGCGGCGAAACAGATTGCCCGGGTCCACGGACTGCTTCAAAGCCCTGAGCCGCGCCAGCTTGTCGCCGGAATAGACGCCCGGCGCAGCCTGGATCGGGTCTTCGGCGCCCATGAAGTTCACGTACTGCCCGCCGCCGGCATGCGGTTCCATGTCTGCTGAGAGTCCCCGCACGAACGCCGTGTGGTGCTCGTCGTCGGCCTGATCATTCCAATAGCCGTAGATGTTGAGCCAGTAGCGGGCGTCGCGGACCGGGAACGACGTCGCGTCCTCCGGTATCCGGCCAAACGCACCGCCCATGTGGTGCAGGTCGAACCCGGTGCCGCGCCAGGACTGTTCCCGCGCACGGCGGGCCAGCACGTCGATGAGAGCGGGGTCCAGGGAGTTGAAGGACGTGTTCTTCCAGTAGGCACGGGATCCGTGCGGGAACACGCCGTCCACCGCGGACTGCCAGTCCAGCCACGGCGTCTGCTGCACCAGTTCGGCATCCGGGGCGGCCAGGGCCCGCAGCCGGTCGATGACGGCCTCCGCTTCCGCCTGGTCCTCACCCGCCCAGGCGAAGCCGACCGCCATGATCGGATCATCGCCCTGCTCCCACTCCGCGGGCGGAACCAGGAAGGACACGATCGTGGTGAGCTGATCGGGCACATCGGCGCTCCACGCGGAGAAGGCATGCAGGGCATTCTCGAACCGGTCGCCAAGATAGATCAGGTTCCCGCTGTAGACGCTTTCGGGCAGCGGCCACGCCCGGAACGTCAAGGACGTGACGACGCCGAAGTTCCCGCCTCCGCCGCGCAGGCCCCAGAAGAGTTCAGGGTTTTCCTCTGCGGAGGCATGGACCGTGGTCCCGTCCGCGAGCACGACGTCGGCGCCCAGCAGGTTATCCACGCTGAGCCCGTGCGACCGGGTCATCCACCCGACGCCGCCGCCCAGGGTCAGGCCCGCGACGCCGGTTCCCGAGACCACCCCCAGCGGAACGGCCAGGCCCAGCGGTACGGTCGCCGAGTCGACGTCGGACAGGGTGGCGCCGCCTCCGACGGTCGCCGTGCCCGCTGCCGGATCGACCTCGACGCCCCGCAGATCGCCCAGGTCGAGCACTATGCCGCCGTCGACCGTGCCGTTCCCGGCCACATTATGGCCGCCGCCGCGGACCGCCAGCGGAAGCCCGGTGGCTTGGGCAAAGGCGAGGACAGCTGCAACATCCTCGGTATTCGCGGCACGCACCACGGCGGCAGGCAGCACATCGATCATCCCGTTCCAGACCCGGCGCTGGGCATCGTAGCCGTCGTCACCGAACAGGGTGAGGGATCCGCTGAGAGTATCCGCCAGGGCCGGGTAAAGGCTGTTCGCGGGCTGGGGCCAGGCGACGGCGTTGGGCGCTGCATCAGGAGCTGGAGTCTGGGTCATGGGTTCCTCCGCCTCGAATACACCAGGCCGTCCGGACCGGGGACGGGAAGGCTGGGAATCATGCTCTGCCAATTCTTCGCCTGCCGGGCGCGGCTTTCAACGCTTTTCCGGAACCATAGCCCGGGTCCAACCGGCACCGCCGGGCCGCGGGTCCGCGGGCAGGTGTTGTCTTTGGCCGGAACCGGACAAACACTGGTGGGGTGGGTTCGGCGTCGTACCTTTACCGGAGAGACGGCCGCCGCATCCGCGGTGGGCGGCCCCGCAACCCGGCAAGGAGAAAACGTGCAGATTCCGCCGGTCCACAGCGACCAGGTTGAGCAATGGACCCAGGCCTTCCAAGCCGTGCGTCCGCAGTTTGAGGCAGCTGAGTCCGCCATCCACTCCGCCGTCGTCGCGCGGCTCGGGGATGACGGGCTGAATTACCACGACATCCAGCACCGGGTGAAGGGCCACGGCTCGCTGAACACCAAGCTGTCCCGGCTGCTGCCAGACGGTGCGCCGAAGTATCCGGGCGGGATGCAGGACATTGATGACATCATCGGGCTGCGGGTCATCCTGTTCCTCGAATCGGACATCAGCAGCGCGATTGGGGCGCTCGCCGGAGCCTTTGACCAGCTCGGCCACGTCGACAAAGCCAGCGAGCAGCGCTCCCGCGGAGAGTTCGGCTATTCCGGCCAGCACCTGGTCCTCGCCGTTCCGGCCCGCCGGCCGCCGCCGGGGTGCGACGCGTTTGCCGGCCAGCGGTTTGAGGTGCAGCTGCGCACCATCCTGCAGCATGCCTGGGCTGAGTTCGAGCACGACATCCGCTACAAGAACGGCGGCGAGGTGCCTCCAGAGGTCAACCGGGCCTTCACGCTGGCGTCCGGGCTGATCGAGTTGGCTGACCGCGAGTTCGACACCATCAACGAGGTGGTCACCGCCCAAAAAGCGCTCGACGAACGCGAATCGGTGCAGGCAGCCACGGAACCTTCACTGGAGCTCACCGCTGCTGCGGTCCGGGGCATCCTGGAGCATGAGCTGCCGCAGAATCCGCGCAGCCGCGCTGAACAGTATGAATGGCTGGTTGACGTGCTGCGGGCCAATGGGGTGGATACCGTTCCGCTGGCGTACGCCTTGTTCAAGACGGCGGACTGGGCCTTCGCCGCACGCCGGATCGAGTACCGTTTCCCGCCCGGGCATGTGCGCGCGGCCGACGACGTGCTGCTGCACCGCTTCGGCACCCAGTACGTGGACCGCACGCACTTCATGGACGACGACGGCACCCGCCGCGCCAAGCTGGAGTACCGGCTGCGTCGTCTGGGACCGTAGGGCGTGGTCACCTCCCCCGTCCCCCGTCCCCCGCCGAGAGGCCGAGAGGCCAGTTACGGCTCTTCTCAGCGCTGAAACGAGCCGTAACTGGCCTCTCGATGGGCGGGGTTAGGGGTCAGCGCGTGTGGTGTACCTCCTGCAGTCCGTACACCGGAGTTGGCAGCCCCTCCATCCGGGCCTTGAGCTGCAGCGCCAGGAAGGTTGAGTAGTGCCGGCTCTGGTGCAGGTTTCCGCCGTGGATCCAGAGGTTCTCCACGTTGGTCGGTTTCCACATGTTGCGCAGCTCGCCCTCCCATGGGCCCGGATCCTTGGTGGTGCCGGAGCCGTAGCCCCAGCACTTGCCTACCTGGTCGGCGACCTCCGGGGAGATCAGGTCCGCCAGCCAGTTGTTCATTGACCCGTACCCGGTGGCGTAGATGATGATGTCCGCGTCCAGTTCCGTCCCGTCATCGAGCACCGCACCGCTGCCGGTGAGCTTGGCGACCTGGCCCTGCTTCAGCTTCACCCGCCCGTCGATGATCAGCTGGGAGGCGCCGACATCGATGTAGTAGCCGGAGCCACGGCGCAGATACTTCAGGAACAGGCCGGAACCATCTTCACCGAAATCGAGGTCGAACCCCGCCGCGCGGAGCTGGTCATAGAATTCGGCGTCGTGCTCGGCAATGGTGTCGTAGATCGGGATCTGGGCGTCGGGCAGGATCCGGTAGGGGAGTGAGGCGAAGAGCATGTCCGCTTTTTCGGTGGTCGTGCCGGCGGCCAGCGCCCGCTCGGAGTAGAGGTCCCCGAGCGCGAACTCCATCAGCGAATCGCTTCGGACGATATGAGTGGAGGAGCGCTGCAGCATGGTGACGTCCGCACCGTGTTCCCAGAGATCGGCGGCGATGTCGTGGGCCGAGTTGTTCGAACCGACGATCAGGGCCTTCTTCCCGGCCTGGTCTCCGCCGCCGGGGTACTGCGAGGAGTGGTACTGCTCGCCGAGGAAGGCCTTGGCGCCGTCGAACTCCGGCACATTGGGGTAGCCGGAGACTCCGAGCGCGAATACCAGCTGCTGCGGACGGAGCGTGACCTCTTCGCCACGCCGGCGGACCCGCAGTTCCCAAGTGCCGGCGTCGTCGTCATATGCGGCGCCCAGGCACTCGGTGCCGGACCAGTAGTCCAGCTCCATGATCGCGGTGTAGTGCTCCAGCCAGTCTCCGATCTTGTCCTTGGGAGCGAACACCGGCCAGTCATCGGGAAACTTGAGATAGGGCAGGTGGTCGTACCAGACCGGGTCGTGCAGGGCGAGGGACTTGTACCGTTTGCGCCACGAATCGCCGGCGCTCTCATTCCGCTCGATCACGATGGTGGGCACGTTCAGCCGCCGCAGCCGCGCGGCCAGGCCGATGCCGCCCTGCCCTCCGCCCACGATCACGCAGTACGGCTGATCCTCATAGCCCAGCCGGGCCTGGTGCTCCTGTTTCTGCTCGAGCCAGGACTTCCGCCCGCGCTCGATGGTGTGTTCCACGCCCTTGGGCCGGTTGGCGCCTTTCTCCTCTTCGAAGCCCTTCAGCTCCTGCATGGTGGTGAGCAGGGTCCAGGCCTTGCCGTCGCGCAGCCGCAGGTGTCCCCAGCCGCGGGAGGGTGCGGTCTCGAACGTAATCCATGCTTCGGTGACACCGTCGTCTCCCGTCGCGGGTTCGGCCAGGGTCCAGCCGGTGGGCTGCACATCGTCAAGGACAGCTTCCAGCATTTCGGCGATCTGCTGCCGTCCGTCGAGGGTTTTCAGGTTCCAGGTGAAGGAGACGAAGTCCCGCCAGAGTCCGTCTTCTTCGAACAGATCTGCCGCCGCCGCGGCATTGCGGTCCTGAAGCGCGGTATTGAATGCGGCAAGCCAGGCTTCCACGCCCCGGTCCAGATCTGCCTGTGCAGAATCAGCCATCTCCACTCCCTTGTGGTTCGGTTCTTGGTGCTCTCCAGTAAACGCCGAGCTGCCGCTGATAGGTAGGGTCCCAAACGGAATTTGCCGCGCTCTCCCCTCACCTGCCCTCAACCGCCGCCCCAACCGCCGAGAGGCCAGTTACGGCTCTTTTCAGCACTGAAACGAGCCGTAACTGGCCTCTCGATGGGCGGGGTTAGGCTGGAAGGAGTCCAACCCAAGGAGAAATCGTGGCATCTTTGCTGACCCCGCTCATCACGTCCGCCGGCCTGATCGGCGGCTACAAGACTGCCCGCGACACCGGCAACCGGCAGCTCGGGGGAGCCGTCCTCGCCGTTGCGGGCGCAGCTGCGTTTGCACTCTGGAAGCGCGACGCCGGCACCGGTACCGCCGTCGCCCTCACCACCACCTATGTGGCAGCCTTTGGGCTCTCGCATCCCCTCGCCAAGAAGATGGGCGCCTGGCCGTCGGTCTACACCGTCACTGCGGCGACCGCGCTCGCGTCCCTGGTTTTCGGCCGGAAGAAGTAGCCCTCTCTTCCTCCGCCGAGAGGCCACTTACGGCCCGTTTGAGGGCTCAGAGGAGCCGTAACTGGCCTCTCGATGGGGATGACGACGCCGGGGCGCGGCGCGCTGAGATCGCTGTGAGCGCTGGTGTTACGATCACCGCCATGCACCGACGCCGATCCCTGCT
Source organism: Arthrobacter caoxuetaonis (assembly GCF_023921125.1). Classification (NCBI taxonomy): domain Bacteria; kingdom Bacillati; phylum Actinomycetota; class Actinomycetes; order Micrococcales; family Micrococcaceae; genus Arthrobacter; species Arthrobacter caoxuetaonis. The sequence goes on along the minus strand of NZ_CP099466.1, from coordinate 3,252,929 downwards.
CGTCATTCCTGCCACGCTCTCGATCGGTTTGGCGTCCTGCGCCTCACCGGCCGAACCCGACTGGGATACAGCCCAGGCCCAGGCGGACGCCTTCATCGAGACTGCCGCGACGAGTGAGAGCTCCCTCGGTGCCGGTACTTGGCGCGCCACACAGAGCGAGGAAGTGCCATTTGACGGAGTGACTCTGAGCTATCCGGCGGAGGCTCGCATCGAGGGCATCAGTGTGGCCTGTTTCGGTGGCGGTGAAGCCAGCTTCGGCGCCATGGTGCGCGCAGAGTCCTCATGGAGCGGCATCGACCCCTTCACTCTGACCTGCGATAGCCAACCGCGCACGGTACCGCTGGCCGCACCGCTCGAGCAGATCAGCGCAATCCGTCTGAGCGGTGGTGTCGAAGACAGCGCCGGTGCAGTGATCGCGGCCGCCGTCACGGGAGCCACTGAATGAACCCTCGGACTACCGCCAGCCGGCGTCCGGAGCCACGAGCTTGACGATGTTCTCCAGCAGCGCCGCGTTGTAGTCCACGCCCAGCTGGTTCGGCACCGTGACCAGCACGGTGTCCGCAAGCTGGACCGCAGCGTCGGCGGCCAGTTCCTTGGCGATCACGTCCGGCTCACCCACATAGCTGCGCCCGAACCGGGCCAGGCCGCCCTCCAGCCTGCCCACCTGATCCCGGCCTTCAACCTGGGCACGCACACCGAAGTAACGGCGGTCGGCGTCGGAAACCAGGGGAATGATGCTCCGGCTCACGGAGACCTTGCCCTGCCCGGGATGGCCGGCAGCCTTCCACGCTTCCTTGTAGACGTGGATCTGCTCGGCCTGCAGCTCATCGAAGGGGACGCCGGTGTCCTCGGTCAGCAGGGTGGAGCTCATCAGGTTCATGCCCTGCTCGCCGGTCCACTTAGCCGTTGCCCGGGTGCCTGAACCCCACCAGATGCGGTCGCTGAGGCCGGGGGACTGGGGCTCGATGGGCAGCAGTCCGCGGTGCCCGGTCATCTCCGGGTTGGCGGGCGCCATGCCGCGGCCGATGATGGCCGCGCGGAAAACATCGGTGTGGTGCCGGGCCATATCGGCGTCGGTCTGTCCCTCGCCGGGTACATAGCCGAACGACTCAGCGCCGCGCAGCGCAGGCTCGGGGGATCCCCGGCTGATGCCGAGCTGCAGCCTGCCGCCGCTGATCAGGTCCGTTGCCGCGGCTTCCTCAGCCATGTACAGCGGGTTTTCGTACCTCATGTCGATCACGCCGGTGCCCAGATCAATGCGCTTGGTGCGGGCAGCCATCGCCGCGAGAAGCGGGAACGGCGAGGCCTGCTGCGGGGCGAAATGGTGCACGCGCACAAACGCTCCGTCGGCACCGACTTCTTCGGCCGCGACCGCCAGGTCGATGGCCTGCAGCAGCGCGTCACCGGCCGTCGGCGTCAGCGACCCCGGAACGTCCTGATAGTGGCCAAAGGAAAGGAATCCAATCTTCTTCACGTTGGTGTCAGCGTCCGGTGCACTGCGGATATTCCGGCCGCCCCTGTTTCCTCCCGCTGACCCGGGCTACAGTGCCGGACCATGGAAAACGAACTTGTGGAACTGGAGACGTCCGGCTGGCACGCGCTGTCCACCGGGCCGGCGGCGGCAACGGCGTTCTATGCCCGGGTGCTGGCCCGGGAGCCCGTGGTGATGCTGACCAACGGCCTGCGGATCACGGACCGCCAGCAGATCATCGATTCGATGGGCGGGCCGCCCTGGTCGGCGTTCGAGATCATCGACCCGCTGGAGAACTACCTGGGGAACGACGTCGGCGTCCTCACCTACAAGGTGCGGGCCGACCGGGAGGGCACTCCTTACACGGCCTTGCTGAGCAGTGTGTATGCGAAGGAGGACGGCGAGTGGAAGCTTGCCCTGCACCAGCACACGCCGTACTAGCCGCGACTTCGCATACTTACAGCGAATGATTCTGCCGGTGCCGCGCAAAGAAGTCCATGGAATTCATGGAGGAGTTCACCAGAGTGCGGTATTTGCCGCCAACGGTCGACTGGGGGTCGTGGGGGTCGCCTAGCGGTAGGTAGGCGGCCCGCAACGCCGTTGAAACCTGGTGGGCGGCGTCCTTTAGCAGGCGTACCGTCGGAAGCGTCGGAGTAGCGTCATTGGGAATCACCACGCTGATGGCGGCAACGACCGTTTCCTGCATCCCGTAAACCGGGACGGCTATTCCCCGGGCATGGGGATGGATGAAGCCATTGCCGACTGCATGGCCCTGTTCGCGGATTTGGGCCAGCAACCGGCGGAGGTGCGCCGGACTCTGGACCGTATCTTTTGTGTATTTCACGAGCTCTGAGGAAAGTACCTCATCTTGGAGACTGCCGGGCCCGTGCGCGAGGAGAACCAGTCCGCTGGAGGAGGCGTGCAGGGGCAGCCGCCCGCCAATGAGCGTCACATTCACAACGGCGTTCCGGGTCGAAAGTCGTTCCAGGAAGAGCACATCATGGCCTTGGAGGATGCCCAGCTGGGCATGCTGCCGCACGGCGAAGTGGATTTCCTGAAGATAGGGCATGGCTATTTCACGGATCCCCAGGGCACCCGGTGTACGGCAGGCGATTTCCCACAGGCGTACGCCTATCCGATAAGTCTTGTCCCGTTCCCGTTCAAGCAAGCCAAACTGCTCGAGTTCCGACACCACCCGGTGTGTAGTTGCGAGCGGCAGACCGCTTCGCTGTGACAGCTGGGACACGGTAAGGAATGCGGAATTTACGTCAAAGGTGCCCAGAATCTGCATAATCCTGCTGAGTGCTGACCGCCCCGAAGAACCGTTGGCCATATTTTCCTTTCAACGGAAACTAGCTGGAGCCAGCATTGTGACACATCTCATACTCGGGCGAGGGGGTTCGATCTGAAAACCGCTTATTAGCAGGACATTGATCAGGCGCAATGAGGCGCCCTTTGAAAGGAAAACGATGATTGCACGCGGAAATTTCCAGCGTTACTTCACAATCGCGGCTCTTTCTGCAGCAACGCTGGGGCTAGCCGCGTGCGGGTCTTCGCAGGCGGCATCAGACGTAACTGTGAAGGTCGGCTATTTCCCTTTGGTGCACACCTCTACCGCGGTGCATGCGGAGAAGAATGGCCTATTTGCTGCCGAAGACCTCGAAGTCGAACTCGTCCAGACTCAGGGTGGGGCCGCCGCGATCCCAAACCTGGTCTCGGGCGGCGTCGACGTCACCTATGCCAACTACACCTCGGCGCTGCTGGCGGTAAAGCAGGGGCTGCCGGTGCGCTTCATTTCCGGGAACGACGTCGGCGCGGCCGACCACGGAATCTTTGTGGCTAAGGATTCAGGCATCACCGGGATAGAGGATCTCGCCGGCAAGACATTCGCGGTGAACAATCTCCAGAACATCGGTTCCGTCGCCGTCTACGCGCTGCTTGAGGATGCCGGACTGGATTCTTCGGCCGTGGACCTGATCGAGATGCCATACCCGGATATGCAGGCAGCCCTGGAGCGCGGAGCTGTGGACGCCATCTGGCAGGTTGAGCCATTCCAGGCCAGTGCGGAAGCGGCTGGCTTCGTCAAAATCTCAAACCTGTTCACTGGGCCGGTCGACGGAATGCCGGTGGCAGGATGGCTCACGACGGAACAATTCCTGCAGGAGAACCCCGACGCAGTCGAAGGTTTCCGCAAGGCCATTGCTGTATCAGCGGAGGAACTCCAGGACAACCGTCCGCGGCTGGTTGAGCTGGTCCCCACCTTTACCAAGGTCCCCGCAGAAGTCGTGGAACAAATCGAAATGCCCAGTTTCCAGGGCAACCTCGACGGTGATCAGCTGCAGAAAACTGCAGATCTGATGCACAAATACAAGATCATCGACACCACATTGGACACCCGTCCACTGCTCGCGGACTAGGAGGACACATGACTGCAACAACAGAATCCGATATCCCGGTTCTCGATCTGGACCCGTTCGCCGATACCTTTCTGGCCGACCCATACGAAGCCCATTCTCAGTTGCGCGAAGCAGGTCCGGTGACATGGTTGGATCGTTACCAAGTCTGGGCAGTCGCCCGCCATGACGAGGTTTCGCAGGTGTTCTCAAACCATGAGACTTTCATTTCCTCGGCGGGCGTCGGCATCACGGATTTCCGCAAAGACAAACCCTGGCGGGCCCCGAGCCTCCTGCTGGAGGCGGATCCCCCGGAGCACACCAGGGCACGGCACGTTGTGACGAGCATACTGAGCCCCAAATTCCTTCGCGAGCTCAAGGTCGGCTTCCAGGAACGAGCGGATCGCATGGTGGAACAGGTCGCGGCAAGTGGCGATATTGACGGAGTCAGAGACCTGGCTGAGGCATATCCGCTTGAGGTCTTTCCTGACTTTGTCGGGTTACCCAAGGAAGGACGCGAGAACCTGCTGCCCTACGGGTCCATGGTTTTTAACACGTTCGGGCCAAGGAACGGACATTTCGAAAAGGCCATGGAAAGAGGGTCAAAGGCCGCCGGCTGGGTTATGGAGCAGTGCCAGCCGGGGGCGCTCAGCGGGGACGGTTTGGGCAACCGGATCCACGCCGCCGCTGCCGAAGCTGGCTATGAAGCGGAGGACTCAGCCAGGCTGCTGCGCTCCTTCCTTTCCGCCGGCGTGGACACCACCGTCCACGGGATCGGCAATGCACTGCTGTGTCTTGCCCAACATCCGGATCAGTACCGGCTGCTGCACAATGACCCGTCGCTGGCGCGAGCCGCGTTCGAAGAGACGATCCGGTACGAATCACCAGTCCAGACGTTCTTCCGCACCACGTCCAGAGACACGGAACTTTCAGGCATCAAAATTCCTGAGGGCGCCAAAATCCTAATGTTCATTGCCGCGGCAAACCGTGATCCCCGTAGATGGGAAAACCCGGAGGTCTTCGACATCACCCGCAAAACCATGGGCCATGTCGGTTTCGGCTTCGGTATCCATGCCTGCCTAGGTCAGATGCTCGCACGGATGGAGGGCGAGTGTATCCTCTCGGCACTGGCCCGACGTGTGCAGAAGATCGAGATTATCGGCGCGCCTATCCAACAGCTCAACAACACGCTCCGCGGACTAGATTCCCTGCCGCTGCGCCTCACCCCGTCCGTCTGAACTCCCGGAGCCAAAGATGCCAAAAGTAACCTATATCCAGCCTGACGGCACTGAAATGATTGTCGAAGCCGAAGCAAGCGCCAGCGTTATGCGCACGGCAGTCTCCTCCGGCGTTCCGGGGATCGTTGCCGAGTGCGGCGGCAGCGCAATGTGCGCCACCTGCCACGTTTACGTCGAACCAGGTGACCGGGCGAGGCTGCCGGAGATCTCCGCCGTGGAGGACGAGATGCTTGACTGCGCGGCAGCCGAGCGGGAAGAAGGCAGCCGGCTCTCCTGCCAGCTTCGGGTAGACGTGGATATCAGGGTCCGGATCCCGGAAACGCAGGTCTAAGTGATGGAAACGAGCAACTCCACCGGCGCGACCCTGATCATCGGAAACTGCCAGGCCGGAGTTCAACTGGCTACCACCCTGCGGGAGCTCGGGGATGCGGCGCCCATTGTGCTGGTCGGCGAAGAGTCCTACCTCCCCTACCAGCGGCCTGCCCTGTCCAAAGCCTTCCTCAAGGGGGAAGCGACCGCAGCCTCGCTGACCTTCCGAACCGAGGAGTGGTTTGACCAGCAGGGGATTGAATTGGTCACAGGGGAAGAAATCGTGGATATCTCTAGGGGCACCGACGGCGGCACCGCCGTCGGCGTGAGCGGGAGGGTGTTCCCTTTTACGAGGCTCGCACTGACCACCGGTGCAGCTCCGCGGAAGCTCCCTCTTGCCGGGGCGGAGATGGAGGGTGTGTGCTATCTGCGCGATGCAGACCAGGCAGCGTCCCTGCACAGCTTGCTCGGCAAGGCCCGCAGCGTGGCGGTCATTGGTGGCGGATTCATTGGGCTGGAGGTGGCCACCGCTGCCCGGGCGGCCGGCAAACAAGTAACTATCATTGAGGCCGCGCCCCGGCTGGTGGGCCGGGCGGTTGCCGAAACGACGAGCGATTTCTATCTCTGGGCACACCGGCGCCGCGGAACAACAGTTTTACTGAACGCGGAAATTGTCCGTATCGCTGGCGAAGACGGCCGAGTTACAGGAGTTGAGCTTGCTCAAGGCCCCACAGTCCCAGCCGAGGTCGTCGTCATCGGGGTGGGGGTGCTTCCACGCACCGAACTGGCCGAACGTCTTGGCCTGGAAGTCAGCAACGGCGTTGTGGTGGATTCGAGCGCGGTTGCCTCGGACGGTGTCACGGTGGCTGCGGGGGATTGTGCCAACATGCCCAATCCATTCGTCGCGGACTACGGCAGCGGGAACGTGCGGCTGGAGAGTGTCCAGAACGCCGTCGAACAGGCGAAAACCGCCGCGCGGTCGCTGCTGGGCCTGGAAGCGGAGTACCGGACGGTGCCGTGGTTCTGGTCGGATCAGGGGGACTTGAAACTGCAGATCGCCGGCTTGTCCGCAGGGCACGACAGCACTGTCCTGCGCGGGGATCCGGAGAGCGAAAGATTCTCCGTTCTCTACTACCGCGAAGGCCGGATCATTGCTGCGGACTGCGTCAACACTCCGCGGGACTTCATGGCGGTGCGAAACGCCCTGGCCCAGGGGATGGATATCCCGCCGGACGCGAACCTGGCCAGGGACTCAAAGAATCAGTGGTTCCCCGGGTACCCGCCTGAGGTTACGAACCAGATGCCTTAAACCCGGAGGGTGCTTCGCTCCACAACCAGCGCCTGCAGATCAGCAACGGTGCGGCCGGCCAGGGTCTCCCAGCGCGTGATGCCAGGCTGCTCCGGGACCTCGACGGCGTTCGGAACGGTGAGCGTCACAGCGCCCGATGCCTTGGCCGAGGCGACGCCGGGAAGCGAATCCTCCACCGCGACCACGCGGTCCAGGTCCACGGATGCCCCGAGCTCTTCGCCCATCAGCTTCGCCGCCAGCAGGTAGGGCTCCGGATCGGGCTTGCCCAGGGAGACCATCTCCCCGGTGACAAGGAAGCGGAAAGTGCCCTCGGGCAGCTGGTCGGCGACGACGCGGGCCAGCAGGGTCTCGCTCATAGTGACCATGGCGCAGGGAATCCCCTCGGAGTGGAGATCGGCAAGCATCTCACGGGCCCCCGGCCGCCACGGAGTCTTCTGCTGGACCGCGCGGACCACGCTCTTCAGTAGCTCATCGAGGATCTCGCGGATGCCCAGGTCAGCGCCCGCCGCCTGCAGTGCACGGGCTGAATCGGGCAGGGCATTGCCCACCAGTTCCATGGCCTGCTCATCGCTCCAACGAACTCCAAACCGGGCCATCAGCTCCTTCTCGGCGGCGAACCAATACGGTTCGGTGTCCACGAGCGTGCCGTCCATATCCCAGAGAACAGCCTGCAAAGCGGGATGTGGCGACAAAGATTCCTCCTGGACAGGGGCCGCAGGATCCTGCGGCGCATAATGCGGATGGGCGTGTTGACGTCGGCGAATGCCCAGACTGATCGTGGCAGGACACCGCAGTTCCGTCAAAACCTGCATCCCCCTGGCCGGCGACGGACTAGAGTGCTTCTGCCTTGCGCCGGCTGCTGCGGGCAACGAAGTAAATGGCCGCAGGAACAGCCGATATCGCCAAGCCTGCGATCATCAAGAACCACGTGGCGCCGTTGACGGGGCTGGTCCGATCTTCAAGGTACGGGCTGAGAACCACGATTTTCTCGGGAGCAGCCGGATCGGCATACAGCTCCACCAGTTCCCCAGGCTGCCATTCAGGTTCGGGATATCCGTCTTTTGAGTGGGACCGGTGTTCCACCGTCCCCGAGAATGAACCCCCGCCCACCGAATAGCTGACAACAGCTGCTGTCTTGGTTGTGTAGGACCGGTCGCTGTTTTTGGGGTGCCGCGTCGATGTCTCGGTCGAAACCGATTGCACCAGGGCCTGGACCTGGACCCCCTCAGCGGAGAGCCGGTAGTACTCCCTGTTGTCGAGTACCGTCTTTACGGTCCAGCCACCGAAGACCAGGAGGGACAAAATGGTCAGGGCACCAGTCGCACGCTGCACCACGCGCATATTCCGCGCCAGCCGCACCCCATTCCACCCCGGGGCGAAGTAGCCGTTGCCGGCGCCGTCGTTTAGGTAGATTCCGCGCCATGCGTGCCGGCCATAGGCCACCTCCATGGCGTACTTGCTGGTATTGCGGTGAGGGGAACGGGTCCAGCCTTCGGGTACTACGAACGCCTTGGGCCCCGTCGGCGCACTGTCCGCCTGCGGCCTGGTGTCACTGTTTTTCACCATGGCAGGATACCGGCAGTCCGGGAATACTCGTGCAACCTTCGGGGAGCTGACGTTCTTTAGCGCCCTGCTTGACGAACCCTCGGGGAGTAAACGTTCTTTCGGAGCGCCCCAGGGGACGTTATCTCCCCGAAGGTTTGGGCGGACGCCCAGCAGGGGACGTTATCTCCCCGAAGGTTTGCGCCCGGCGGCGCAGCTCGCGCCCCGCCGCGGGGACTAGCGCCCAGGCGTGTGCGCCCGCAGGAACTCCAGCACCGGCGCCGCCAGAGACGCCCCGATCACATCCTGCGGACGCTTGTTCCCGGCCACCTCGAACATGTGGTTTCCGCCTTCAATACGCTCGACGACGGCGTTCGGCCCGATCCTTTCGGCCACCGGTTCCAGCTCACCCGGGAGGGCAAACGGATCGCGGGTGCCCTGCAGGAACAGCATGGGCAGGGTCAGTCCGTACAGGTGCTCGTCGCGCAGCTTCTCCGGTTTGCCCGGCGGGTGCAGCGGGTAGCCGAGGAACACGAGTCCGGCGGCCTGCATACCCTCGGCCACGGCCATGGACGCCATCCGCCCGCCGAAGGACTTCCCGCAGGCCCAGACGGGAACACCGCCGGCGTTGTCTTCGGCCGCGAACATCACTGCACGCCAGGCCGCAATCGCTGCCGGTGCGCGGTCCGGGAACTTCTTCCCTGCTTCCCGGTAGGGGAAGTTGAAGCGCCACGTGGCCACGCCGCCGTCGTTCATTGCATCGGTAAAGCCGGTCAGGAAGGGATGCTCCATGCCGGAGCCGGCTCCGTGCGCCACCACCAAGGACGCCCAGGCATCGGACGGCCGCGCATAGGCAGCGGAGACGGTGCCGTCCCCTGCATTGACGGTTAGTTCTTCGGACTCCAGTGGCATGCGTTCCAATCTACGCCCGGCAGCGGCCGGGAATCACAGCGGAAGGGCCCCTTCTTCCTTCAGCGTCTTCATCACGATCGTGCTGGTCAGTTTTTCCACACCGGGCAGCTCGACCAGGACTTCGTCATAGAACTGCTGGTAGGCCTGGAGGTCGGCGGCGACGACCTTCAGCAGGAAGTCGGGGTTGCCAAAGAGACGGTCCGCCGCCACGATCTGCCCGCTGCGGCCCACCTCCTCTTCGAACGCGAGCATGTGGGCCCGGTCCCGGAGCGTGACGAACACCAGCGCCTGGAAGCCGAGCCCAACAGCGGCCGGATCCACGACGGCACGGTAGCCGGTCAGCACGCCCCGGCGTTCGAGTTCCTTGATGCGCCGGTGGCACGGAGCCACGGTCAGGCCCACTTCGGCCGCCAGTGCGGTGGCAGACATTCGCCCGTCCTTTTGGAGAAGGCGCAAAATTTCCCGGTCAATGGCATCGGTCACGCAAGAATCTTATCTTTACGGTGCTGATGGAGGTATTTATGGGTCAGCACTTTTCGCGGCCGGATCCCTAGGCTGGAGCTCATGGAATTTCAGCAGCTCGCAGGCTTCGCGGCCGTCTCCGTTACCTTGGCCATGACGCCGGGTGCTGACTGGGCCTACTGCATCTCGTCAGGGCTGCGGGCCCGCCGGGTCGCCCCGGCCGTCGCGGGACTCTGCGCTGGCTATCTTTTCCACACCGCCCTGATCGTGGCCGGGCTGGCCGCCGTCATCGCGGCGACGCCGCAGCTGCTGACCGGCCTGACCCTTTTGGGCGCGGCCTATCTGTTGTGGCTCGGGGTTGCCACCATCCGCACCTGGCGCTCGGCCGGATTCACGGCGGACACGACGACGGCGCCCGCTCCCGGTGGAGCAGCTCCCGCTCCGGTTACGGCGGAAGGCAGTGTTGCACTCCTGACCCGGCCGGCGCCGCCGCGCTCCGACACCCGGCCGGCGCCGCCGCGCTCCGACACCCGGCGGGACTTCCTGAAGGGCCTCGGAACCAGCGGCACCAACCCCAAAGCGCTGCTGCTGTACCTGGCCCTGATCCCGCAGTTCGTCGACCCCGGCGCCGCTCTCGCCGTGCCGCTGCAGACACTGGTCCTGGGGTTGTCCCACTTTGCCGTGTCCATCGTCGTCTACACGTGTGTGTCCCTGGCCGCCCGCCGGCTGCTGCGTTCGCGGCCCGCCGGCGCCCGCGCCGTCACCCTGGGCAGCGGCATCATCATGGTGTGCCTGTCCTTGGTGCTGCTCGCCGAACAAGCCGCCTCGCTGCTGGCCTGAACCGCGGATTCGTCCCCGCCGAATCCCTGACCCGATACTGGAAAGCATGACATCACAGCACACTGACACCCTTCCGGCCCGGGGGCCGGAGGCGGTGACGGTCTCCATCACCCGGCGGGTCGATCCCCGCCGCGTGTCTGAGGCCACCCACTGGGTCCAGGAGGGCGTCAACCTCGCCAACACCTGGCCCGGGTTCCTTGGCTCCGGATGGGTCCGCGCCTCCGCCACCTCCGATGAATGGCACATGCTCTACCGCTTCTCCGACGCCGCTGCGCTGGACGCGTGGGAGCACTCCGAACCACGCCGGTCCTGGCTCGAACGGGGCCGGGACATGGTGGAAGACCGCACCGTCACCCGCCGCACCGGCATCGAAGGCTGGTTCGACGCGCCGTCGTCCACCACTGACCTTCAAGCTCCGGTAAAGCCGCCGCGTTGGAAGCAGGCCGTGGCCATCTGGCTGGGCTTCTTCCCGGTAAACCTGGCTTTCACCTGGCTGGCTGCCGTCGCCGTTCCCGGCTGGGACGACGTCCTGATGCCGCTTCGCGTCTTCATCACGACGGCGATCCTCACCCCGATCATGGCCTACTGGGTGCTGCCCTGGGTCACCGGCCTGCTGCAGCCGTGGCTGCAGCGCCGGCGTTCCTGACAAAACGCAGATAGAACGACGGCGCCGCCCGGGACTCATTCCCGGGCGGCGCCGTCGTGGTTTAACTACCGGACGCCAGCAGGAACCGGCGCCGGCCGGCTGGACTTCCAGGCCTTAAGGAAGCCGTCACCGATGTCCCATAGGCTGATAAACAGGACCAGCGCGGCCGTGATGCCGGCGATCCAGGCGGAGGCATCCGGCGCCCAGTCCACGTTGGCAAGGAACGCCCAGTCGTAGACCTGTTCCGTGGCCAGCAGCCAGAGTACGGGCACCATGAACGCCAGCGCCAGGACCGTGTTGACCACCGCGAAGGCATACGTCCACCGCCCGGCCAGGTACAGCACGACGGTGAAGCCCGCCTCGATGACCAGCAGGATGATCACGTACGGAAGCCAGAAACTCCAGAGGCTTTCCTGCAGGACCAGCACCGGTTCACCGTTCAGGTACAGCATCGAACCGATCCGCTGCCAGAGGAGCAGGCCGATAAAGAACGCGATGAAGACCACCGTGGTGATGGTGTCGCCGAGGGACACCTGGGACTTCCGCGGAACCTGGGGGAGCATGGCGGGCGACCACGGCTGCAGCCCCAGATCCTTCCGGCGGGTGCCGTTGAACTGGATGATCGCGAAGACCAGCGTCACCCAGAAACCCAGGTGCACCAGGACGTTGATCGCGGTGCTGATCGCTGCTCCGAAGGCCCCGGCGGGGTCGCCGGGCTCAAGGGCCATTCGCACCACGACCGAGCCTACGAAGGAAAACGGAGTGATGATGATGGCCAGGGTCTTGAGCAGCCGCCACCAGTCCAGGAACAGGTCCGGTCCGATCAGGTACAGCGGCCGGCCGCTGTACTGCGCGGCGAGGCGGGCCGGATCCCCGAGTTCGGCGAGAACGGCGGTTTCGGCGTCGGCAGGTGCCTGTCCGCCCTCCACCCGCGCTTCGACGTCGTCGGTGATGGAGCCGCGCAGTTCGCGTTCGATGTCGCCGCGCTGCCCCTCAGGGATTGAGCGCAGCGCCGCAAAGACATAACGGTCAGTGAGGGTACTCATGATGGTTGTCCTTCGTTGAGCTGGCGGATGGAGGCATGCAGGGCTTCCCAGTCCTTCAACAGGGCCTGAAGCAGCTCGATGCCGTGCTCGCTGGTGGTGTAGAACTTCCGCGGACGTGCCTCTTCGGTATCCCAGGAACTGGTCAGCAGTCCCTGTTTTTCAAGGCGGCGCAGCAGCGGGTAGAGCGTATTGGCTTCCACGCCGAAACCGGCCCGTTCCAGTGCTTCGAGCAGGCCGTAGCCGTAGCCGGGTTGTTTAAGGATGGAGAGGCAGGCCAGCACCACGGTTCCTCGGCGCAGTTCCTGGAGATGTCCACCCAGCAGTTCTTGGTCCATGACTCACACTATGGTGTGTCACGCACAACATTGCAATAGGTAGATTGTTTTATTTGCGGCGAACGGGCTGGCGCAGGATGGTTTTCAGCTTCTCGGGGGCGGTGCGCCGCGGATCGCTGAGGTAGATCTCGTGATGGTCGCCATTGAAGTCCAGCTGGTTTGAGGGCATGAATTCATGGTGCAGCCGCGCCAGGACCGGTGCCTCGTCGTCGTAGGAGCCGACGTGCAGGACCTGCACGGAGAGGCCTTCCTCCAGTTCCAGCCAACGGATTTTGCCCGTATCCAGCCCTTTCTTCACCCGGACCTCGGCGGCTGCTTCGGCGGCCATCTCCTGGCTGATCCACTCCGGCTGGCTGATCAGCATGGTCCAGTCCCAGGAGTCCTTGTTTCCCTGGACAAAGACCTCCGGGTTATCCGCGCGCCACAGCCCTTCCAATGGGCCGACCACTGCGTCCTGCCCGGTCCTGCGCCGAACCGAGAACTTCAGCGTGTAGCCCACTGAGTAGAGCGCCTCCAGCGCAGCGGCATATTCCGGGGAGGTGTTGGGGTTTCCGTGGCCGTCCACGGCCAGGAACTGCTGGGTGGGAACCTCGACCAGCGTGAAGGTCCGCCCGGGTGCGTACAGTTCCCGCTCTGCCTTTTTGACGTCGTACTTGGGTTTGCTTCCGGCTGGGTCCATGACTGTGCCTCCTGGGAGTCCATCAAAGTCCTGCTGCTGCCCCGGGGCAAGGCGGCAGGCCCGGGTTCGCTACGATCCAAGGAGCAACAACTTTGGAACAGGGGAGCTATGACACTGGTAGGGACCGCCGCAACCGTGGTGCTGCTTCGGGACGGGAAGTCAGGGCTGGAAGTCCTCCTGCTGGAACGGCCGCGGCACACGGGCACGTTTGCCGGTGCCTGGGTTTTCCCCGGCGGCCGGGTGGATCCGGAGGACTACGACGCCGCCGGATCCGTGCCGCCGGACCTGCAGGCCGAGCCGCGGAGCCCGGAAGCGGACCTGCCCGCCGCGAGGATCGCCGGAGTGCGGGAGACCGTTGAGGAGACCGGCCTGGTGCTGGCGCCGGATTCGCTGGTGGAACTTTCCTGCTGGGTGCCGCCGCTGCAGGCACCCAAACGACTGCGCACATGGTTCTTCCTGGCGCCGGCGCCGGCAGGTGATATCCGGCTGAACCCCGGCGAGCTGATCGATTACGCCTGGCTGACGCCGGCCGATGCCCTCCAGCTGCACCGCGGGGGCAAGATGCTCCTGGTTGCTCCGACCTTTGTCACGTTGACGCTGCTGCAGCAGTTCCAGGACGTTGCTGCCGTATTGGAGCATGCTGCCGGCGCGGTACCGGAGACCTTCAGCAGCCGCCTGCTGGACGGGTATGAACCGGACGCCGTCATTGCCTGGCACGGCGATGAAGAGTACCCCGCCGATGATGCCAGGCAGCCCGGGAACCGGCATCGCCTGGTGATGCGCGGCAGCGACTGGCGCTACGAGCGGACCTAGGGTCCGGCCGGCGCAGCGGGCCGCTGCCGGGGCTGCTCGGGAAGAACCCGGTCGCGGCCGGCGAGGAACGCCATGGCGCAGGCCAGCCCCATAATGCCGGCGCTGGCCGCCAGCGGAACGGTCCAGTCACCGGTGAGGTCATACAGGAAGCCAAAGAGCACCGGCCCCGCGGCTCCGATTGCGTAGCCCACAGACTGTGCCATGCCGGAGAGCGCTGCCGCCTGGACATGGTTGGTAGTGCGCAGGCTGAACAGGGACAGGGCCGTCACAATCATGCTGCCGCAGCCCGAAGCGCTCACAACCACCCACACCAGGGACAGTCCGGGTGCGGCCAGCAGCCCCAGGAAACCGGCCATGGCCAGCAGGCTGCCAACCATGCCCAGCAGCCGCTGGTCGGCAAAACGCCCGAGGACCGCGCCGGTCAGCAGGGATGACACGGTGCCTACCACCAGGAACGCGGAGACGTGCAGTCCGGAAACGGTCTCAGAAATGCCCTGGTCCCGTTCGATGCTGGGCAGCCAGGTGGTCACCACAAAGAACCCCACGGACTGAAAGCCCATGAACAGGGTCACCTGCCAGCCAAGCAGTGTCTTCCAGGGGGAGCGGAACCGCACCGGCGCGGACGGTTCATTTGCAGCGGATCCGGACGCGCCGTCGTCGTTCGTTCCGCGTTTCAGGCCCGGGAGAAGTATGGCCATGGCGATCAGCGCCAGCCCGGCCCAGAGGCCCAGTGCCAGGCGCCAGCCGGAACCGGGGATCAGGGAAACTGGAACGACGACGGCGGCACCCAGGGCAGTGACGAGGCTTTGGGCAGCAATGTAGAGGCCCGTGAGCTGGCTGACCTTCCCGGGGAAATCACGCTTGATCAGGGAGGGAAGCAGCACGTTGAGGAAGGCAATGGCGATGCCGACCAGGACGGTGCCGGTCCAGAGCGCGGTGGGAACCGGCATGGACCGGAACACGGTGCCGGCAGCCAGAAGGGCCAGCGAGAGCCACAGGGCGCGGTCCAGCCCGGTCCGGAGCGCAATTGCCGGAGCGAGTGGGGAAAACAGCGCAAAGGCGACAAGGGGCAATCCGGTGAGGAGGCCGGATTGTGCGCTGGTGAAGTCGAATTCACGGCCAATGTCCGCGAGCAGCGGCCCTACCGAAACGAACGCGACCCGCAGGTTGATCCCGATGAGTAGGACTCCGGTGAGGGCCAGGCCCGCTCGTACGGGTGGCGTGGACCTCGCCCGGTTCGAAACCGTCACTCTTATCCCCCGCCCGTCGACTCTGTGCTCCAAGTCACGTTAGCGCGGTCAAGGGCATTGGTGTAGCTGGCGTGTTTTATGACGGTTGCGTGGATACTGCGCAGCTGGATGCTTACGGGTTGGGTGTGGAGCCCTCAGCTGACATTTTCTCGACCTGTTCGGTAGTCAGGCCGGCAACGGCGGCGATACTCCCCGTCTCAAGGCCCTCGCTGACGGCGGACTGCACGAGGTCGGTAAGAACCTGTTCGGCCCGGTCCACTGCCCACTGCTGTGCCTCCAGGTTGGAGGCAGCCATGGCGAGGGTGGAGAGGGCGTCTTCGTCCGGGGCAGGGTAAGAAGGCTCCTGCTGTGGATCTATGACGGTCATAGGACTGCATCCTTCGATAGGTAGGCTAGCAACTAGCTAGACAGGCTATTTATAAACCAAGTTGCCTGCCTTGTACAGTTTGGAGACCTATCCTACCTGTCGTCCTCCAGTACCCGGGTCATTTCCTGCAGGAATCGGGTAATGGTTGCTGCCTCCTCAGGGGTCAGTGATTCGGCGGTGTCCAGCATTTTTCGGTGCATTTTGCCAAGGGTTTCACGCACCTCATGGTCTGCGTTCTCTGTTGGAATGATCTCCAAGGCACGCCGGTCCGTAGGATGTGGCCGCCGGACCAGGTATCCGCCCTTCTGCAAGCGGTCAATGAGGGCCGTGGTGGATGCCGTGGAGATGTTCAGGACACGGGACAGGTCCTTGGGGCCGATGGAATGGCCGGCTTGGCGGGCTTGCATGACAAAGCGGATGGCCAGGAGGTCCGTCTCGTTCATGCGCATCGAATCGCGGGTGCGGCGACGCATGGCGGCTTCGGCTGCGCGGTAGGCGCGGAGGGCGTTGAGTACGTCGACGCCGCCGGCGGTCTCAGGTGCCTGGCTGTACCAGTAGCCTGCACCTGTAGGGTTCGCGGTTTCAGGCATGCGCACAAGTCTAGCCCAGCGGAATACTAGGCTTCCTATTTACTCCGGCAATATTTCAGCGGCAGGTAAGAAGGCTGATGATCTACGCTGTTAATCCAGCCAATACCGGTAGGCGGCACCTAGCATGCTGTCCGGCAACGAACCCGAAGCTGCGAAGGAGAATGGGCACATGGCCATGTCACATGACGGTCCGGCAATTCCCGAAGCGAACGAGGAAGACACCCTGGAGCAGCAGCTGCCGGCAGAGCCGGACCCCGCTGAGGACAGCGGAGCTGCAGAGGAAGTCCAGCCGCACGGAGATCCGCTGTTCCCCGGCGGCTCCGAGGCTGACCGGCTGGAGCAGGCGCGCGACGGCGGTGCGCCCGACGGCGAGGAAGACTATCCGCGCGACTCAGGCCCGGAGTACCCCGAAGACGCCCCGTAGCGGACCTGCCCCGGCTCTCAATCGGCCAGGACTGCCGCGAGGCCGCGGATCAGCCAGGGATGCCACCAGGCCCAGTCATGGCCGCCCGTAACGGACCGAAAGTCCGTATCCACTCCGCTTTCCGCCAGGGCGGCGTGGAGTGCCCGGGCCGGTGCGTGGATGCTCGGCTCATAACACCCGGCCTGCAGGCGCACCCGGATCCGGCCGGCTGCCTCCAGCAGAGGCTGGTCCAGGTCATACCGCCACAGCGACGGTGACTGGGCCAGGGCCGTGGCCGCCGTCCCCGGGAAACGTGCCACCTGCCACAAGGCAGCCAGTCCTCCGTAGCTGGCGCCCGAGATGACTGTGTGCAGCGGGTCCGGCGAGAGGGGCAGGGATCGGCGCAGTTCAGGGATGAGATCACAAGCGGCGAAGTCCACGCTTCCCGTCGGACCGGAGAGTTCGCGCGAGCGGGTGGGCACATCCACGGAGTCCACCATGGCGACGTGCAGCGGGGGCAGGATGCCCGCGTCGATCGCCGCGTCCAGCGTGCCGGCGAGGTTTTGGTATTTTGCCCACACCTGTCCGTCATGCAGCACGAGCAGCGGGGTTGGCGCGGCCAGGGGCACGCGCGGACGGTAGAGCCAGACGTTGCGCATCCGTCCGGTATGCCGGTCGCGGACACGGCGCAGTTCCAAACTTCGCACAAAGTCGCCCAGGACATGCCGCGGACCGGAGGTCCTGCCGCCGGCCCAGCAGCGGCCCTGTGGAAGCAGACCCGCGGCACTGTCGTCACCCATGATGCTGGTGCCGGCGGAAGCAGCCGGAACGGGCGTGGCCAGCCAGGGGGCGGGCGGCGCGGCGGGCAGCCGCAGCACCGACGTTGCCGCTCCTGACATGCCGGTGGACAGCACCGAGTTCCGGGGGTCCGGTCCTCCGGCATCGGCAGCCAGGCGAACTCCGCGTCGGTCCGCGGCTGTACGCCAGGGCGGGGTGCCCGTTCCGGTGTGCACAGTAATCCGGTAGCTGGCTTCCCAGGAAGCCGGCATTTGCCAGGTGAGAGCCCAGAGTCCGTCGGGCAGGGCCTCGAACTCGCAGGCGCCGAGTGTGTCGGGATGCACCATCGCGTTTGCAGACAGGATCACCGCGGCTGCCGCGGAGTTCCGGTAGAGGAACGTGACGGCACGGACGTCCGGGTCGCCGTCGGGGTCGTCTTCAATAAGTGGCAGCGCGCGAGTGTCCCAGCCTGCCTGAAGCTGCTGCTGCTCCGGTGCGGAGAGGGTTTCCCAGTGCGTGCGGAAGTAACCCGTCAGGACACGGATGCGGGCAGGGGGCTGGGGGACGGGCTCCCTCGGGGCAGGGAAGTCCCGTTCCACCGCGGCTGCAGGGCTAATGGCCATTGGCGGGTGCGTGGTGGCGGCGGGGTTCTGCCTGGCCCGGAAGGACAGTATCCAGTTCCCCGTCCACCCGGTCATGGTCGGTAGCCCGGCCGTAGGTTACTTCGTCGATTCCGCGGTTCCAGTAGCCGATAATCAGTTGCTGCCGCCGCGGGAAACCGCATTCCTTCAGGTGGCTGCGGGCGAAGCGGACGACGGCGGATTCCGCCGACACCCACACCTCCACCTGCCCGGCGGCCAGCTCAGCGGCGGGGAACTCCACCGCAGCCAGTGCATCCGACAGCAGGGTGGTGGTCCCCGGAGCTGCTCCGCGCCGGTGCAGCCAGCGCAGCTCCACACCCTGGGGAGCAGCAAGGTCCTGTTCCTCCTCCGGTCCCGCCACCTCAATGAGGGCCAGTCCGCGCTGCTGCGGGCCAAAACGTTCCAGCGTGCCGGCGATCGCAGGCAGGGCCGTTTCGTCACCGGCGAGCAATACCCAGTCAGCTTCGCCCACCACCACGCCACCGCCGGCGAGGGCAGCAATCTGGTCGCCGGGTGCCGCGGACTCGGCCCAGGAAGCGGCGACGGAAGTTCCGCTGTGCCGGACAAAGTCCACGCTCATCGCGGAGGCATCGTCCGCCAGGCTGCGGACGGTGTAGGTGCGTACCCGTTCACGCTGGCCCGGTTTCCACACCCAGCCGCGCTCACCGCGTTCGGGAAGGTCAAGGGGCTGGCCCGGGACAGGAAAATAGAGCTTGACGTTGGGAAGATGGGCGCCGGCGTTCACGTAGCCGGCAACGCCGGGGCCGCCGAAGTGGACCCTCCGCATACGAGGTGTCACGTCTTCGACGCGTTCGACGGTGAGTACATGGCCGCTCATGCGCTGGCTCCTTCGGTAAGCGATGCTGGAACACCCGCTGCGCTGCGGGTTGCTGAGGTGTCCGGGTATCCGGGTTCCATGGGCACAACCAGTGGTCCTCCCGTTGCCGGATCGGAAATGACCACCGCGTCGATCCCGTAGATCTCCTTCATGAGTTCCGGGGTGGCGATCTCCACCGGGGTGCCCTGGGCCACGATCCGTCCGTCCTTCATGGCGATCACGTGGTCGGCAAAGCGAAAGGCCATGCCGAGCTCATGCAGCACGGTTACCAGCGTGTAATTGCCGGTCCGGTGCAGGGTGCGGCACAGCCGCAGGACCTCCAGCTGATGGGAAATGTCCAGGAAGGTGGTCGGTTCATCCAGCAGCAGCACGGGGGTGTCCTGCGCCAGGACCAGTGCCAGCCAGACCCGCTGGCGCTGTCCGCCCGAAAGCTCGCCCACCGTGCGGTCAGCCAGGTCCTGCACGCCCGTGGCTTCCATCGCCGCGTAAACGGCTTTCTGGTCAGCGTCGGACCACTGGCGCAGCAGGGACTGGTGCGGGAAGCGCCCGCGGGCCACCAGATCGGCCACGGTAATGCCGTCCGGTGCCGTCGAACTCTGCGGCAGCAGGGCCAGCCGGCGGGCCACTTCCCGGGTTGGGTAGGACTCGATGTCCTTCCCCTGCAGGAACACGTGTCCGGCCGCGGGCTTCAGCAGCCGGGACAAGGCACGGAGCAGCGTCGACTTGCCGCAGGCATTCGGTCCGATGATGGCCGTGAAGGAGCCGGGCGGGATCCTCACATCCAGGTGTTCGGAGACCGTTCGGCCGTCGTAGCCGATGGTGAGGCCGCGGCCGGAGAGGACGTCTTCCATGGGATTCTCCTTGGTGGACATGGTCAGACCTGCTTGCTGCGGGTCAGGAGCCAGAGCAGGTACACGCCGCCAACCAGGCCTGTCATCAGCCCGATTGGCACCGCTGCCTGAATGGGAAGGCGCTGCGAGAGAAGGTCTGATCCGGCTACCAGGACGGCACCCATCAAAGCCCCTGTGCCGATATGGACGCCGGGAGAGCGCGTGAGCCGGGATGCGAGCTGCGGAGCGGCGAGAGCCACAAAGACAATCGGCCCGGCGGCCGCAGTCGCCACGGCCGTGAGTCCCACAGCGGCGGCCATGGCCAGGATGCGGGTACGTTCGGTGCGGATCCCCAGGGCGCGGGCGGCGTCGTCGCCCATCTCCATCTGGTTCAGGCTCCGGGACAGCACCAGCAGCACCGGGAGCAGGAGCGCGACGGCGACAAGCACCGGCACCGCGTGCCCCCAGTTCCGTGCAGCCAGGGAGCCGGAAAGCCACAGGTGGGCTTCCGCGGCGAGGTCGGAGTCGCCCTTGGCCAGCAGGATGGTGTTCACGGCGGCGAGCATGGCGCCGACTCCGATGCCGATCAGGACCAGGCGGTAGCCGCCGGTGACGCCGCCGCTCAGCGAGAGCAGGTAGACAATGCCGGCAGCCAGCAGGCCGCCCGCTACCGCGGCGAGTGCGGTAGCGCCGGGTCCGGCGTCGAACAGCACGATTTGCGCCACCGCCCCGGTGGCCGCCCCGGTGGTGAACCCGATGATGTCCGGAGAGCCCAGCGCGTTGCGGGAGATGGACTGGAAGGTGGCACCGGCGGCGCCGAGGCACGCTCCGACACCCAGGGCGGTGACGGTGCGGGGCAGCCGGATCTTCTGCACCACCTTCAGGGTTTTGTCCTCGCCCTGGCCGAAGATTGCACCGAACACGTCGCCGAAGGCCAGGGCGATCGTACCGGTCTGCATGCCTGCAATGCCGAGTGCGGCGGCGGCTGCGGCGAGGATTACGCCGGTCACGAGGGTCCGGCGGCGGTAGCGGAGCCGCACCGGGCCCAGGGAAAGGGTGCGGGTAGGAGCGGTTTTGGAGATTCTCACAGCTTTGCCAGCCTCCGCCGGCGGGCCAGCGCAATAAAGAAGGGAGCGCCAACCAGCGCGCTCATGACTCCGGCGCCGATCTCCGCCGGCGCGGCCACGAGGCGCCCGGTGATGTCCGCGAAGAGGAGCAGCAGGGCGCCGAAGAGCATGGACAGCGGCAGCAGCCGACGGTGGCTGGGTCCTGTGATCATCCGGGCAATGTGCGGAGCGGCCAGCCCGAGAAAGGCGATGGGGCCGGCCGCAGCGGTGGCAGCGCCGGCCAGGACTAGGATGGCGAGGGCCCCGAGGACCCAGGTGGTGCGGATCCGGACTCCCAAGGTCCTGCCCAGGTCCGTCCCGAGGGACAGGGTGTCCAGGCTCTGGGAGAGCGGCAGGGCTGCCAGTACGGCGATCAGGCAGGCGCCCAGCACCCAGGGAAGCACGTCGTACCCGCGGCCCTGCAGCGAGCCGGAGGCCCAGGCAGCGTAAGCCGTGATGGTTTCATCCGGACCGCCGATCAGGATGATTTTCGTTCCCGCGCCCAGCATGACTGACAGCCCTGCCCCGGCCAGTACCAGGCGCACCGGATTCGTCCCGGCGTCGTGCGCACGTCCCAGCAGGTAAACCAGTACCGAGGTGGCCGCTGCACCCGCGAAGCCCAGCCACATGTACTCATACGGGGACCTCATATTGAAGAAGCCCAGTCCAATGGCCACCGCGAAGGCGGCGCCGGCGTTGACGCCCAGCAGACCGGGTTCGGCCAGCGGATTGCGGGTCAGCGCCTGCATCAGGGCGCCGGCCAGGCCCAGGGCCGCGCCGACCGTGATGGCCAGGAAGGTGCGGGGCAGGCGGAGCTCACGAACCAGCAGGTGGGTGTCGCGGGTCGGATCGAAGGCGGTGAGCGCAGCCCAGGTGTCCGCCAGCGGGATGGTCCGGGACCCGGAGGCGAAGCTGGCGAACGCCAGCAGCACCAGCAGGGCCAGGCCGAGGGCCCAGGTGCTTGCCTGCCGGTGCTGCGTGCGCGGTGTCTGGAACACGTGCTGCGTTTCTTTTGCCGGTTAGCCGGGTGGGGGCTACTTCGCCGTGAAGGACGTGTTGAACCAGTCCACGATGTCACTGGCGCTGAAGTAATCCAGGCGGAAGGATTCGGGTCCCATGGAGTAGACCTGGCCGGACTGGACGGACGGCAGGTTCGACAGGGTCGGATCGGCGGTGAACTCTTCCACCGTCTTCTCGGTGGAGCTGATCAGGAAGGTGTAGTCGCCGGTCACAGATGCAGAGAGGCCTTCGTATGACGTGAAGGCGAAGTCTTCACGTTTCTGCGTGGAGGTGTCGTACTGCTCATCCGGTTCAGCCACGGTGAAACCCAGGGCGGTCAGCAGCTGGGAGTGCGGGCCGGTGCCCTTGCCCACGGGGGAGACGTCGCCGGCGTTGTAGCTGACGATCGAGGCTGTGGTGCCTTCTTCGATGGCCAGGTTCTCAGCGGCGGCGGCAACTGAGGCATCAAACTCTTCCACTACGGAGGCAGCTTTGTCTTCCAGCCCCGTGGCCTCGCCCAGCTCCACGGCCAGGTCCTGCCAGGTCTGGTCGCCGTAGTTGACCACAATGGTGGGTGCGATCTCGCTCAGGGCATCGTACTGGTCCAGCACGGAATCGGCGCCGGAGGTGGAAACAACAATCAGGTCCGGGTCTTCGGCGATGACGGCTTCAAGGTCCAGTTCGCCGATCGTGTAGAGCGGCTCCACACCGCGTTCGACGGCGACGTCGGCCCACTGGGAGAAGAAACCGTTTTCGTCGGCGGTGCCGCCGCGGGCCTTGCTCACGGACGTGGCAGTGACCGGGGCGTCGATGGCCAAGAGGGTGCCGGTGACGGACAGGGACGTGGAGGCGATGCTCTCCGGTTTGGCTTCAATGACGGTCTCGCCGGCTTCGTGCGTGATAGTCCGCGGCCACTCAGCGGAGGCTGCCGGGCTGTCCGTGGACTCGGCCTCGGCGGAGCCGCTGCAGGAGCTGACGGTAAGGGCCACTGCCGCGGCAGCAGCAACGGCCAGGGCCTTTTTGGGCAGGGGAAAGCGCACGAGGTACTCCTTGAATGCGGGTCCCGACTGGGACAGGCGGTGCTTAAGTGGCAATTGTCGCGGACAACCGCGGCATGGTTAGCCTAGCCTAAGCGCGGGCGAATTACGCAACATTACTATTCGCTAATCGTCCGACGAGTGTATGGCTGCCAAGTGAAACTCTTGAAGCGCCCCTATGGTGCTCGCGCCGGGTCCCGGGTAGGTTATTTCGCATGCGAAATATTGATGTCCGGGACGTCCGGACGGAACACGCGATGATCGCCGTGGGGGCCGGCGGCACGATCAGCGGGACGCTGCACTTTCCCCTCGAAGGAGTTCCCCGGGCCGCCGTCGCCGTCCATCCGGCCACCGCCGTTCCACAGCGGCTGTACAACGGATTCGCGCAGTACCTGGCAGCCGAAGGATTCGCCGTCCTGTCCTACGACTACCGGGGCACCGGTGAGTCCGGTAAGGCCAGGGACAACCGCGGCCTCCGCATGCGCGATTGGATGGACGACGACGTCCCCGCCGCTGCCGCCTGGCTGCGGGAACGCTTTCCGGAACTGCCGCACGTTGCGGTGGGACACAGTCTGGGCGGGCACGCGCTCGCGCTGGGCAACGGCGGCGCGGACCTCCTAGGCTTCATCACGGTGGCCTCTCATGCAGGGGTCTCCCGTTCCATCCCGGACCGTGCCGAGCGCGCCCGGGTGGAACTGATCCTGCGCGTGCTGGGACCCGGCGCGGCCCGGGTCCTGGGGTACGTTCCCGGACGCAGGATGGGATTGGGCGAGGACATACCGGCAGCCGCGATGCTGGAGTGGAGCAAATGGTCCCGCACGCCGGGCTACTTCTTTGACGACCCCACCATGCATGCCCGGGAACGGACAGCACGGGTGCGGACCAGTGTGCTGTGCATAGGGCTCGACGACGATCCCTGGGCCACGCCGGCGCAGATCGGCGTGATTGCCCGGCAGCTGGTGAACGCCAAGGTTGAGACCAGGACCTACTCTCCGGCAGATGCCGGCGTGGGGGCAATCGGGCACATGGGTTATTTCCGCCGTGGTCCCGGTGTCGTGCTGTGGCCCGACGCAGCGGCCTGGCTGGCTGCCCGGGCCGGGAAGTCCCGGTCATGAACCCCGACGGCGGTGAGCCGCCCCGGCTGGTTTTCCTCACCCTGGAAGCGGAGCGCCGCCTGGCCCGCTGGATCAGCAACCGCGGACGTAAACGCGGCATAAGCGCTCCCGCGGCCGGGGTACTGTTCCACGTCGCTGCAGCGCCCGAGGCGACTACCGGCGAAGTCGCCGCAGCGATTCACGGATCAGCCGCAGGCACCTCCGGCCTGCTGGCACGGATGGAGCAGTCCGGGCTGGTTATCCGGAAGCCCGACCCGGCTGACCGGCGGACCATCCGGGTTGCCCTTGGCCCGTCGGGTGAGGCCGCCATGGCGGACATCCGGGAAGCCATCACCGAGCTCAACGACCTGATCACTGAGGGCTTCACCGCGGAGGAACTCGCAACGGTGGCGCGCTGGCTGCGGCATGTCTCCCGCTCCGTGGGGTAATCAGCAGCGTGTGGGGTGAGCGGAGGGTTATTCGGACTTAGGAGAGTGGGATCAGCCGTCCCCTCTGGTGGCCGGCCGAACCGGGGATTAGCCTCGGCGGCCAGGGGTGGTTCCAGCAGTCCCGTGTCACGCGGGACGCACCGCCTGATCTCGCACCTGAGGGGAAATATGAATACCCAGAAGTTTCCTGCCCGCCGGAGAGCAACCCATTCGCGCCTGAGGATGAGGGGCCTTGTAGGGTTTGTCCTCGCCCTGCTGCTGCTTCTTCCTTTCGCCGGCCCGGTCCACGCGCGCCTGGACCAGCCAGTGCGGAACGACCCGGTCGGAATCACGGACAGGACGGACATAGTCATTACGGCGCTGGGCGACGGGCGCGCGGTGAACGGAGCACTGCCGCCGGTAGGGGCAACCTGGCCAATCACGTCCTATCCGACGTCGGTCCCCCAGGGATACACCACCGAAAACGTTGATTTTGCCGGAATCATCAACACCCAGGATGCCCAGGGCACTACAAGTGCGCAGATGTACTGCATCGATTTGCGTACCAGCACACGGGTAGGGATCGGGTACGAGAACGGGACCTGGACTGAGGCCAACGTTCCCAATATCGGCTACGTCGAACGCATCCTGAACACGTACTATCCTTCCAGCAACCTGCCGGCAGCACAGGACAACAACCGCCGTGCGGCGGCGGTCCAGGCGGCCATCTGGTTCTTCACCGACGGCTACGTTGTGCGGCGTACTGACCCCATTTATCCGCTGGTCGCGCAGGTCGTCAATGAGACGATCGCTGCCGGGCCGCAGGCCGAACCGCCCGCACCGGATATCTCCATCACCCCCGCCACTGCGGAAGCCTCCGTCAACGGGGTCGCCGGGCCGTACACGGTTACCGCCCAGGAAGGTGCTGATATCACCGTCAGCACCGCGGACGGTTTCACTCTCTACGCAGACGCCGCCGGAACGGTGCCGCTCACCAATCCTGTCGCTTCCGGTACACAGGTGTGGGTGCGCAGCGACGCCGGGAACACCGGACCTGCGGACATCCTTGCCCAGGCGGCGGTGACAGTCCCCACCGGCAACGTGTATCTCTACGACAACGCCACGCCCGGAACCACCCAGGCGCAGAAGCTCATCCTGGCCGCCACCCGGACCCTGACCTCCAACGCCAACGCATCGGCGTCGTTCTTCGAGGTCGGATCCCTGGCAGTCACCAAGACCATTGCCGGCGAGGCCGCCGGCAGCCAGGGCGCAGTTGTCATAAACATCGATTGCGGACCGGGCTACCAGTTCACGTTCAATATCGATGAAGGCACCACGGAACCCACCAGCCAGACATTTAACGAGATTCCCGTGGGCTCCACCTGCACCATCACTGAGCCCACGAACGGCGAGACGGAAACCGTAGCGGTGACCACGGTCCCGCCCGACCCGGTAGCCATCACTGCCGGGACAACCGCAACCGCCACCGTCGCCAACACCTACACCTTTCTCCCGGGCACCCTGGCGGTAACCAAGACCATCGCCGGCGAGGCAGCCGGCGCCCAGGACGAAGTGGTCATCACTGTGGTTTGCACGTCCGGTGAAACCGAGGTGGTCAATGACACGATCAACATTCCGGCCAACGCCACAGAAGTCACCCCCACTGAGTACGGGGACCTGCCAGCAGGCACCAGCTGCGTCGTCACGGAAACCAGCAGCGGAGAGACCCCCAACATTGCGGTGGAGACCATTGGAACGGGAACCTTCACCGTTCCGGCCGCCGGCAGCGTCGAAGCGGCCGTCACCAACACTTACACGTTCAGGACCGGTGTCCTGGCCGTCCGCAAGCTCATCGAGGGCGCCGCGGCCGGCCAGCAGGGCGAAGTGACACTCAGCGTGGTCTGCACCGGAGGCTCCACACTGAGCACAACAATCACCATCCCGGCCGGGGCGACCGAGACGGACCCGGAGGAATACCCCGGACTGATCGCGGGCACCAGCTGCGTAGTCACCGAGACAGCGAACGGATCGAGTACGGAGATCGGCGTCGAGACGGTATTCGATCCGGCGGGGGCTACCGTCATCATCCCTGTCGAGGGCGGCGTCGAGGTGACGGTCACGAATACCTATTCGGAGAATCCCGGGTCCCTGACCGTCAGTAAGGTCATTGCGGGGGCCTTTGCGGGGCAGCAGGGCGAAGTGCAGGTGGATATCCTCTGCCGGCTCGACGACGAGACCACCTTCAGCACCTCCATTACCATTGCGGCCGGGACCACGGATCCGACAACAGAAACCTTCGGTGATATTCCGGCCGGCAGCGAATGCGCCGTCACCGAGTCGTTGACGGGCGAGACCGACCAGATCGCGGTAGAGGTGGACCTTCCGGATTCCGTCGTCATTGCGCCCGGAGGAACGGGGACCGCCACCGTAACGAACACCTACACGGAGAAACCCGGCATCATCACGGTGTACAAGAACTTTGAGGGGCCGGCTGCCGGCAGCCAGGAGGCTGTCGAAATTCAAGTCACCTGCACCTTGGACGGAGCCACCGTTTTCGAGGAGACCTTCCAGGGGCCGGCGCAGGTGACCTCCCCGGTCTTCGGCCGCTATCTGAACGTACCGGCCGGAGCAGCCTGTGCCGTGACCGAGCTGGAGGATGGCAGCACCCCGGCCATCCTGGTGGAAACGGACCTTTCGGATCCGTTCACCGTTCCGGCCGGAGGCGAGGTCGAAGCCACGGTGATCAACACCTACACCTTCGCCCCCGGTGCAATCTCAGTTAGCAAGGTGATCGACGGCGAAGCCGCAGGAAACCAGGAGGAGGTCCAGCTGCGAACCGTCTGCATCCTGGACGGTGAAACGGTCCTAGATGAATCGTTCACCATTCCCGAACAGTCAACCGGGACCGAATCGACTGAGTACGCGGAGCTGCCTGTGGGCGCTGAATGCACCGTAACGGAAACACAAAACGGTGCCACGGACACCATTGGCGTCAGCACCGTGGAGCCGGATCCCGTGACGATCGAGGCTGGGTCCGGAGTTGCAGTGGAGGTGACAAATACCTACTTCTACAATCCTGGAACCCTTGAGGTCACGAAGCAGATCGCAGGTGCCGCAGCGGGCCAGCAGGGCGAAGTCGTACTGAACGTCATCTGCACTGTGGACGGCGAGACCGTCCTGGATGAAACGGTGACGGTCCCTGCCGGCGCCACGGGTGAGGTGACATCCACCTACGGGAACCTGGTACCCGGATCCGAGTGCGCGGTGACGGAAACAGCAACCGGAGTTACCACGGGGCTGGAAGTGAGCACCACGGTGCCTGACCCGGTGACCATTGCGGCCGCGGCTGGTTCGGAACTTCGGGTAGTCAACACCTACACGGCAACGTCCAAGCCTGCTCCGGCCAAGAAACGGCTTCCGTCCACTGGAGCAGAGTTCACCGGCGGATTCCTAGCCATGGGAGCGGGGCTGATCGCCCTGGGCGGATTGGGTGTGGCTGCTGCTAACCGCCGCCGCGGCCGGAACTAACACCCTGCGCAAAGATTGAGCGGCCGGTAACCCGGCCGCTCAATCTTTGCCCGGCTCCTCCTGGTCCCTTTCCCGGGCATCCGGTTCGGCACCGAACCGGCGGTTGACGCCCGATCCGTGGCCCATGGAATCAGGATTGGGTTTGCCAGCGAGGATCATCAGCGAGAACGTGGCAAGGCAAACGATGAAGGCAATGCATCCGGCCGCGAGGCCGAGCTGCCAGCGGAATTCGTTCTCTGCCCCGCCCGTGGAAACCACCGCCGTCGTAATGGCAACGAATGCTGCGATAACGCCGGACGCGATGACGGGGACGTTGCCGTAATCCGGTCCCGTGGGCTTGCGTTGGGTCCCAGCCATGCGATCAGCTCCTGGACGTTGTACCGCCGTGCTGTGCAGTTCCTTGGTATACAGTTCCTTGGCTTGCCGCGATTCTTCCACTGCACCCGGAGAGCTGAAAGTCCCGCAGACAATTCATCTGCGGGACTTCGGGATTCAGCCGGGCCGGAGCCTAGGCTGAGGCCGGAGCTGCTTCGACAGCAGCGCCCAGGGACGGAGCAGTCTCAAAGCTCATTTCAACGGCGGAGACGCCGCCCGCCACGAGGGCAGAAGCGATTGCGATGCCCGTGAGGAGGGCTGTTGTCCGCTTGGTGGTTCCACGCGTGGACCTTGTCTGGAACATAGGTCCTCCTTTCGATGGTCATGAGTGGGGGATTTCGGCGGCGTGCAAGGGCGCGCCAACCCCCACTCCCACTTAAAAGGCTAGGGAACCCGGGGGTCGCTTTGCATAACCCCCATCACATACCGCGCAGGCAAAGCCGTGGTGTTGCGCACATGATGCTGTGGCGGGCATCAAGTTCGACCACTGGGGCCGCGCACGCGCCCGGCTACTTCCGGCGGAATGCAGTGCGCAGGGCCTGCCACGCGCCGGTGGACCACAGAGCCCAGATAACCAGCAGCGGCTGGAAAAAGAGCCGGACGAGCCGCTTCTGGTCGGTGTCCAGCCCGAATCCGTCCGTCTGCGTCACGTACTGCGAGACGTTGCCCGGGAAGATGGCGATGAAGAACGCTGCGGCGGCCAGTCCCACTGGTACCCGGCGGCTCGGCAGCGCGGTGAGCGCAGCCCCCAGGCCGATTTCGGCGATACCGGAAAGGATCACCACCAGGTCCTTGTCCATCGGCACCCAGCCGGGAACCTGGGCCTGGAACTCCTCCCGCGCGAAAGTGAGATGGCTGGTGCCGGCGAAGGCCAGGAAGAGCCCCAGGACGACGGCGGCGGCCCGGCGCGGGCGGCCGGTCTTTGGGGCGCGGCTGGTCAGGGCACGGAGCAGGGGGCTGCGGGACATGCCCCGACGCTAACAGCCTGCCCGCCGCCGGCAAAGCCTCGCCGCCGCAGGGCCGCTCAGTGGCCGAAGCTGTCTGAGTCCAGGATCCCGTCCTCCCCGGTATCCAGTGCGGAGAGGTCCGCTATCTCGGCTTCTTCCAAGGCGAAATCGAAGACCGCCAGGTTTTCTTCCAGGTGTGCCCGGGAGGATGCCTTCGGAATGGGCACCAGGCCCTGCTGCACGTGCCAGCGGAGGACAATCTGCCCTGGTGTGCGTTCGTACTTCGCGGCGAGCGCGGTGACGGACGGGTCCTTCAGCAGGCCGCCGTCCCTTCCCAGCGGGCTCCACGATTCGGTGACAATCCCCAGCCGGCTGTTGGCCTGCCGGGACGATTGACGGATGTGGCGCGGGTCCACCTGGATCTGGTTCAGGTCGGGAAGGACCCCGGCGTCGGCGAGACGCTGGAGGTGTGCCGGCTTGAAGTTCGAAACCCCGATGCCGCGCACCATTCCCTCGGCGAGCAGGTCGGCAATACCCTGGACGGCCTCGACGAACTGATCCTGGTCCGGGTTGGGCCAATGCACCATGAGCAGGTCGACGTACTCGGTGCCAAGCCGCTGGGCCGACGCGGAAAATGCCTCGCGGACGCCCTCCCGGGAGTGCCACCGCTTGTTGAACTTTGTGGTGAAAACTACCTCGCTCCGGGCGATCCCGCTGCGCCGGATGCCCTCTCCCACACCGGCCTCGTTGCCGTAGTTTTCTGCCGTGTCGAAGAGCCTGTAACCTGCCGCAACGGCTGTCGCAACGGCGTCGGCCGTCTGTGCGTCGTCCATGGGCCAGGTGCCCATGCCCAGTGCGGGCAGTTCCAGCCCGTTGCGGAGCGGAATGGTGGGGGCGGTGCGGGGCATATGTGCTTCCTTTCACTGCGGCTTTCTTTCGTCTGAGCCTAGCCGCCCCCTGCGCCAGCACAACGAATCCGGCAGGTTCCCCCGCAGCCTTAGTTGCCTTCGGCACGTTCCGGACGCAGCATCCGGGGCGGCTGGAAGGAAGAGAAGGAACCACCCCTGCCGAGGTTGTCTTCCTTCGCGATCCGGTCAGCAAGGCGGTTGAGTGTGGCTGGATGCGCCAGGCTGGCCCAACGGCCGGAGTCCAGCCGCTGCTGCAGGGTGGTGACCATCGCCGCGATTTCAGCATCCGCAAAATTGCAGTGTCCCGGCCTGTCGACGAAAGCCTGCCGCAGGAAGGCGTTGTCCCCGTTTCGTCGCACCCGCTCGGCATATGTCCCCGCCTGGGTCACGGTTGGGGCGGTGTCTCCGGTCTCGTGGAGAGAAAGCACGGGGCCGTCAATATCCCCGAGGGGCGTGGCATTGGCCTGCATGTAGGCCACGGCAGCAGGATCCGCGCTGACCCGCTCTGCGGTATTGACAGTCTTGAGGTCGTTGGCCAGGGAAATCCCTGCCTCTGCGTAGAGGGAACGGACCATCTTTGCCTGGCCGGACTGGTCCAGCGAGCGGGCATAATCGACCCCGGTGTTCCATGAGAAGTTGCCGCCGGCACGTTCTTCCAGGGGCTGCCTCGGTGAGATCACTCCGAACATGAAGGCTGCGTAAAGCTGTTCCTGCTGTGCAGCATAGTCACGGGGCGAAGGCTCCGGGGTGCCCGCCTGGGTCCAGGAGGGAAGTTGGGCGACGGCCGCAGCCAAGGCAATTCGCGCCCTTCCCGCGGGCGTTGCCTGTGCCTCGTCCAGCACTTCACGAAAGGCAGCCTGGCGGGTTGGTTCGTCCTGAACATCTACCAACTCCAACCGGTTGTCGCCTGGCGCAAGAAGCATCTTCAGGACAAAGGCACCGTCCAGGCTTCCGTTCAGCATGGGAATCGCACCGGCAACGGAGCCACACAGAGGCAGGGCGGCGTCGAACATCTGTGGATAAGCCTCCATATTCGCGACTGAAGTCAGCCCGCCCATGGATGAACCCCAGGAAACCACGAACTCGGGCTTGCCCAGTTCGGACTCCACCGCGTCGAGGAGCGCGGGCTGATTGCCGATGAGCCCCTCAACTCCCCAGCCGCCAGCTGCGGCAGTGCTGCCGGCGAGTGCATATCCATTGGACAGCAGCCACCCTCGGACGGTGGGATTGGGGGCAGCAGAAGCTTCGGGTGCTCCGCCGTACCCGGGATTCCACATCAGGACCGTTCCGTTCCACCGTGCGGGTTCGTGCAGGACATAGCGTCCGCCGCCGGGAAGGGTACCCCGCACCTCTGAAGCCGGTTCCTCGAACGCTGCGGCAGCCCGCTTCTCCGAGACAGGAACCGCGTGAGCAGGGGCAATCGCCGCCGATGCAGCGGTGACAGCGGCAACGATAAGTGCGGCGGAAAGAACCGACGGCCGCACTTTGGAGGCAAGTTTCGATGGGCGTTTTACGGGTGGCATGGGAGTTCCTGTCCGTGGTGCGCTATGCGCCGAAAGGCGGCACGGGTGGAATTCGAAGGGGGGCTCAGTCCTTCGAGCGAAGCAGCGAGGCTGATGCCTCAAATGTGTGATGTGTGGCCAGAGCGGCCAACGACTCATCATGTGCGCGCAGGATCCTGCGGAAACCTGATTCCGCTGCCGGGCCCAGAGCGTCGTACAGGGCCGAACAAATTGCCACGGCGCGGTGCATGGGAAAGTCCCGGCCGAGTAGTTCGTGGGGGAGGCAGGGGTCCTCTCTGCGCAGGGTGCGCCAGTCGGCCATAATCGAGGTCCGAAGCTGGAGGACTGCGTCCCCCGGGCGGAGCCCTGAGCCCGGATCGGCGTTCAGGGCAACGTCTGCTCCAGTTTTCAGAGCGGCGGCAAACGGCTCCCAGCGTTCTATAAAGTCCGCGTAGCCTGTGGCCAGTGCCGGCAAACCAAACGCCGCCCGGACAGCATCCAGCCCTTCCCCGCCCGGGAGCCGGGCACCGGTGAATACCGTTAGCTGATCCGGACTCAGCAGCCCCGCCAGATGCGTCCTGAGGTTGTCCACAGACTCCAGGTGGTTGCCCGGGCGAACCCAAAGGGCATCGTAGAGATTGCCAAATCCGAGCTGCCGCAGTTGATCGCGCAGAACCCTCCGGGTTCCTTTCGCGTCCTCGGGGAGAGAATATCCAACCAAGGTCCAAGACCCGTCCCAGGCCTGGGGCAGGTGGCTCATGAACAGTGCGCGGACATGTGTGTTGACCCGGTCCCGGCTCATGGGCGACACGGCGTAGGAAGTCTGCCTTCCGGCTTTTGTCCCGACCAGGAAACCGCGCTGTGCCAGTCTTTGGACGGCCGCGCGTGCCCCGCTGGCAGTCACACCAAAGACCTGCAGCAAGTCCACGAGGGCGGCGGAGGGGATCGGCTCGCTGCGGGTATGCCAGTAGTCGCCCAGCAGTACGGCCAGCAGCTGCTGTGGGCGTGCGCCGGACTGAAAACGCGGCAGAGTGGGCGTAGGCATGGGTCGATTCTGTCATTGCCCGATGCCCGGATTGAGCACACGGGACGCACCCGCAGCCGTTCTTCCAACCAGGTGCAGCGGGACGGCGCGGGGTCCGTATTCAAGCCAGTTCATCATTGCGACATCGCCGGCAAGCTCAAAACGCTCGGTGCGTTCCAGCAGTACTTCCAGGGCTACAAGCAGCTCCAATCTGCCCAGCGTG
This sequence comes from Arthrobacter caoxuetaonis, assembly GCF_023921125.1. Taxonomy (NCBI): domain Bacteria; kingdom Bacillati; phylum Actinomycetota; class Actinomycetes; order Micrococcales; family Micrococcaceae; genus Arthrobacter; species Arthrobacter caoxuetaonis. The sequence continues at coordinate 3,220,067 of NZ_CP099466.1, read as the reverse complement.
GCCGCCGGGCACTTGTGGGCGCCCCTGCCAAAAGCCAAATGGGAGTTGTTTGGCCGACGAAGCACAAATTTGTCCGGCTCGGGGAATACCGTCTCATCCCTGTTGCCGGAAGGGAACAAAAGGGCCACGGGTTCTGCCTCCCGGATCGTGCGTCCGTGTACCACCGTGTCCCGTTTCGCCGTCCGGGCAAAAACCCGGTAGGGGGCGTGAAGCCGGAGGAATTCCTCGATCGCGGCCGGCAGATCTGCTGGATTCTGCCGCAGGTGCTGCTGCAGGTCCTGGTCCTGCGCCAGATGCACCAGGCAGCTGCCGAGCACTGCCTGTGGAGCACCCATGCCCGCCACGATCATCTGCCGGATCGTGGCGATCGCGGTCTTCTCAGTGATGTGGTTGTCCGGGTTGAGTGCTGCCTCGTGAAGACTGGTAACGAGGTCCTGTGCTGAGTCAGCACCGGCGGCCAGCCGTTCCCGGTAAACGGCTTCGGCAATCCGGTACAGCTCCGCACTGCATTCGCCGATGACGGCCTCGTCCATGTCCTGAATGGCAAAGGAATAACGCACCCCAATATCCCTGATGTGCCGAGTCAACGAGGCAGGGACACCAAGGAAGGACGCGAAACAGTCCATGACGAAAGGTGCTGCGAAATCGCGGACACCGTCGGCGCCGCTGTCTTTTGCCAACAGCCCCTGCACCAGTTCGGTGGCACTGGCCCGGAAAACGGCCTCATGTGAGCGTACGATCGAGCGGCGCAGTACCGGATCGATGGCTTCGCGGTAGGCCGTGTGCTCCGGCGGATCGAAGTGCAGCGGAGGTCGGCGGGAGGAACGCGGAACGTGGGGCACGACGTTCTGCACCGAGGTGATGAACAGGTCATCATCCTGCGTGATGCGAACAATGTCTTCGTAGGTTGTAGCGGACCAAAAACCTCCGAAATCTTCACTCCAGGGAAACGGATTAGTCTGCCGGAGTTCTGCATAGTCTCGGTGGGCGCTCCCGAAGCTCTCATCCAACGCGGGCGACCACTCAGAAGGCCGCGTTCCGTCCGGCGCACCGGTGCGTGTGGAACGCTCACCGGAGGCAGCGAAACCATAGGGGCACTGACCCATTTCAGATAACCTTTCTGCGGGCCCAACGGGCCACGGATTCCAATGCGACCACCACGACGACGAGTCCAATGAGGATCCCGGCGGTCTGCTGGTAGTGGAGGGTTGCCACGGATTCGTCCAGCAGGAAACCCACCCCGCCTGCTCCAACAATGCCGAGCACGGCTGACTCACGCAGGGCGAGGTCAGACGTGAAGAGGCTGTTGCCAATGAAGCTCGGCACAAACTGGGGCCACACCCCGCTGACGAAAACCTGGAGCCGGTTTGCCCCGGTGGCTTCCAGCGCGCTGATGGGCGCCGGGTCTACGTTTTGCAGTGAGTCGGTGAAGAACTTGGATGCCAGGGCCGTGCACGAGATCGTCAGGGCGAGGAATCCTGCGAAGGGTCCGAGGCCCAGGGCTGCGACGAATATCAGCGCGTAGATAATGTCGGGGATGCCTCGCATAAAGACAACAAGGCCGCGCAGGACAAAAGCCAGCGGCGCGAAGCGAACCAGATGCCGGGTGGACAAAACGGCTATGACCAGACCAATAACCACCCCGAAGAAAGTGGCCGTGAACGCCATGATGACGCTCTCGAAAATGCCTAGAAGGATGTCACGGGTGACCATGGGCGGGACGAATCCGGACAACAGGGCCGTGGCGTTGTTCCACGCTTGTCCCAGCCGGGCGGGATTTAGTGACAACTGGCTCAAAGAATAGAGGAACAAGCATGCGACTGCCGCTGTTCCGCCTGTGCGCAGGATCCGTGCGCGGTTCCAGCCGGGGGTAGCCGCAGCAGGTCCGGGCACGAAAAGCTGGGACTGTGTGTGTTCGTCAGCATGTTCGGCAACCGCCCGCTGTACGAGGTAGGCAACCAGCTCCAAGATGAGGAGAAGGGCAATGATCACCAGGATGATGCCCGCTGCCCTGCGGTAGTTGAGCGAGCCAATGGCCGTCTGCAGCGCAACGCCGATTCCGCCCGCCCCCACCAGGCCGAGGACGGCTGAGGCCCGGACATTGATGTCCAGCCGGTAGATCACCAGGGAGGTGACGGCCGGGAGGGCACGCGTCAGGGTGGTGGATACGAAGTTCTGCATGCGATTGGCTCCAACCGCCGCGATTGCTTCACGGGGCGCCGGGACCTGTTCCTCAAAGACATCGGACATCATTTTGCCGATCATGCCTACGGAATGAAACGCGATAGCCAGCGCGCCGGCCAATGGTCCCAGGCCAAAAATGCGCACAAAAATGATGGCGAATATGAGAGAGGGAATTGCCCTCGTGACGATGATGATTGCCTGGGCGAGCCATCTCAGTACCCGCGGGCCGGTGAAGTGCCGGGACGCCGCAGCCGCGAGGAATACGGAAGCTATTGCCGCCAAGCCTGTCCCCGCCACTGCGATCCACAGGGTCTCTAGCGTCAACGTGAGCAGGTCCGGCAGCGGGCCGGTGGTCGGGGGGACCATCCTTTCCAGCAGCCGGGCAATATCGCCGAGTCCCGCTGCCACGGCGGCGGGACGGATATCAATCCACCAGATTCCGAAAAGGGTAACCGCCAGATAGGCCAACGGGATGCCGAGAGTCGCGGCAGAAACCCGCGGCCGGCCGGAAAGCAGGAGCGGAGCCTTCACCTTTGGCATATTCCCGCGGCCACTGGCACTTTCACTGTTGCCGGCCGCAGGGTGGACGGCGGGATCTGTGCGTTCCGCCGACGGGCTCATGAACCGGCGCCCTTCGCCTTTTCGTATATTCCCCGGAGTGAGGCTTCCGACGTCTCCCTCGTGGGAGTATCCAGGATCAGTGACCCGTCTCGGACTGCGACCACCCGGTCAGATACCTGGAGAGCCAGGTCCACCTGGTGCAGGGAACAGACGACAGTAAACCCGTCCTCAGCGCTTACTTTCTTCAAGGTGTTCAGGACAGAGAGAGAAGCACCGGGATCCAACGACGCCACTGGTTCATCGGCCAGGACGATTCGGGCATCCTGCATAAGCGTCCGAGCGATCGCAACCCGCTGCTGCTGGCCACCCGAAAGGGTGTCGCACCGCTGGAAACGATGATCCGCCAACCCAACCCTTTCCAGGTTCGAAACAGCCTTCTCCCTCAGTGCTGCTGGATATGTGGAGATGCCGTACCTGGGCATCCTCAATGATCCGAGGGCACCCATCAGCACGTTCTCCATTGCACTGAGGCGCCCTACCAGGCCAAATTGCTGGAAAACAAACCCCACCTGTGTCCGCAGCTTCTGCAGATTCTTGCGCCCGCACGTTCCAGGATTCACGCCGAGAACATTCACGGTTCCTTCGGTCGGTCTATGGCTTCCATTAATCAAGCGCAGCAGCGTTGATTTGCCGGCACCGGAGGGCCCCACGAGGGCCACGAACTGTCCAGGCTTCACGTCCAGGTTTATGCCCTTGAGCACTGTTTTGGCTCCAAAGCTCATTCCAAGGTCCTGCAGGAGCAGGCTGGATGCCGTGGGCGAACCGTTTGTCACAGCTGGCTGTCCTGAGTCTTGGGTTGGATGGGCGGTGCTCATGTTCTTCGCCTCTTACTCGTTGCGGCAGACTTCAGCCTGCGTGGTGTCGCAGATCTCGCGGATTGTTGCGAAGTCATCATCGGTGGCTGGTTCGAAAGCGAAGGCTCCTGTGCCGCCCCACTCGCAGGCCATTTTCCCGGCATAGTCATCGCCCCAGGAGGGATGGGCCTCGCGCTGGTCCTCCGGGCAAAGGCCTGCCTCGGCGGCCGTTACGGCGTTGTACTTCAGTACGGCATCCGTGATCTTTTTCTGGAGTTCCTCCGGCAGCCAGTTGCCAATGACCATCGGGGTTGCGGGAATGTCAGGGGATGTCCAAAGCGTCTCTACATCGCCGTCCTTGATGACCCCGCGTGCCGGGAGGATGTCCGTGATGAAGGTGCCCGCTACGAAGGCTACCTCGCAGTCCCCGGCGAGCATCTGGGTCACGGCGACATCATGTGATCCCGCGAAAATCGGGTTGATGTCCGTCTTTGGGTCCAGCCCGATGCCGATCAAACCGGCTGCTGCCGCCAAATATCCCGTGCTGGAGGCAGGGTCCGTGAAGCAGACGTCCTTGCCCTGGACATCCTCGAGGGTTTTGATGCCGGAGCCTGCGGCTACGACGCCAAGGGACTGCACCGCGCCTGATCCTGCCTCGGGGGTCCGCTGGTCCATCGCCACGGGGGTTATATCTGCGACATCCTGAGCGAGGTAATAGGAAAACGCTCCGTAGGTGGCCACGTCCACCCGCTGAGCCGCCTGGGCCTCGATGACGCCGGCGTTGCTGCTCACAGCCTCGATGCTGGTGGGAAGCCCGGTTTCCTTCTCAATTGCGGCCACGATGGGCTTGAAACTGTTCTCCAGCTCTTTGCTGTCATCCGTCGGCACAACGGCGAATACGAGGGACTGCGGGCCGTCGCCGGCTGAGTCAGCCGAGCTGTTGCCTTCAGACCTGGCATTGGGGCTGGCGCCGCAGGCAGTGAGCATGATGCCGGCGGCGGCCAGTGCGGCCATGGCCTTGATGTTCTTGTTCATAGTCAGCTCTGACTCCTCTAGTCGCGTCTTGACTGGCGATGACGAACGACAATGTCCGGCACCGGTAACTGGGCAACACTTAATACTGCGGACGCCATAAAATGTGTGGCCTATTATCGTGCGATAAAACCCGGATGATCAGGTGGCGCACGTCACATTCGACCAATAATTGTTGATATTGTCAATGGTTCATCGGGTGGGTTCTGAGGGCTTCTAGCCAACCCAGCTCTCGGTCGAGGAAGCGTCCAGCACGCGGGCTTCCCACGGGCGGAGCACCTCCGGGTCCCCGGCGTCGGCGTAATTTCCCAGGATCAGCGGGCCGGAGGAGGCCATTCCAAGGGGCAGTTCCAGATCCGCGTCGGAGACATTGGCGACGACGAGCCATTCCGTTTCATCCAGCCGGCGGCGGAAGGCAAACAGGTGCGGGTGTTCAGGGGCTTCCATATGGAAGTCGCCCAGGGCCACCACGTCCTGGGTGTGGCGGAGCTGGATAAGGCTGCGGTAGTAGCCGAACACCGACTTCCCGGCTGCCCGGTCCGATTCGGCGTTGACGTCCACGTAGTTTGGATTGACCTGTATCCAGGGCTCACCGTCGCTGAAGCCCGCGTTGGGTCCGGCGGTCCACTGCATGGGGGTGCGGGGGTTGTCCCTGCTCATTGCCCGCAGCGCCTCCAGCGCATCCTCGGAACTCATTCCCCCGGCCGTGGCCTCAGCGTAGAAGTTGAGCGATTCGACGTCGCGGTACTGGTCGATCGAGGTGAACCCGGCGTTGGTCATGCCGATTTCCTCGCCCTGGTACACGTAGGGCGTGCCGCGCTGCAGATGCAGCAGGGTGGCCCACAAGGTGGCAGATTCGTAGCGGTAGGCGCCGTCGTTGCCAAAGCGCGAGACGTGCCGGGGCTGGTCATGGTTGCTGAGGTACAGGCTGTTCCAGCCCCTGTCGGCCAGCCCGCGCTGCCACCGGTTCCAGGACGTCTTCAGGTCCGGCAGGCTCAGCGGACGGTAGTTCCACTTGCGTCCCGGGTCCTGGTCCAGGCTTACATGTTCAAACTGGAACACCATGTCCAGCTCCGCCCGGTACGGATCCGTGTACAGCAGCGCCTGGTCCACAGTGGCTCCCGGGGTTTCACCCACGGTGAGGAAATCGCCGTCACGCCCGCCGAAAACCTCGCGGCGCATTTCCTGGAGGAATTCGTGGATGCGGGGGCCATTCGTGAAATAGGGCGATCCGTCGCCCCAGATGCTGCCCCGTTCCATCAGGCCGTCCGGCAGGGCGAGGTCCTTTGAGATGAAGTTGATGACGTCCATCCGGAAGCCGTCCACCCCGCGGTCCAGCCACCAGCGCATCGTCTCGTACACCTCGTGCCGCACCTTCGGGTTCTCCCAGTTCAGGTCCGGCTGGTGCGGGGTGAACAGGTGCAGGTAGTACTGCTGGGTCGCGGGTTCGAAGGTCCAGGCCGATCCGCCGAAGTGCGCTCCCCAGTTGTTCGGTTCGGCCCCGGGTTCCCCCGGCTCGAAACCCGGGCGCGCATCCCGCCACCAGAAGTAGTCCCGGAGCGGGTTCTCGCGGGAGGACCGCGCTTCCTTGAACGCAGGGTGTTCGCTTGAGGTGTGGTTGACGACCAGGTCCATCACCAGCTTCATGCCGCGGACGTGCAGCTGCCCCAGCAGTTCGTCGAAGTCCTCTTCGGTGCCAAAGAGGCGGTCGATCCGCCGGTAGTTGGAGATGTCATAGCCGTTGTCCCGCTGCGGTGATTCATGGACGGGGGAGAGCCAGATGACGTCCACGCCGAGATCCTGCAGATAGTCCACATGCGCCAGGATGCCCCTGAGGTCACCAATGCCGTCCCCGGTTCCATCCGCGAAGCTGCGTGGATAGATCTGGTAGACGACGGCGCTGGTCCACCACGCGGGCTGGTGCGGATTGCTCATGGCTGGCTTCCTCTCACAGGCGGTGCGGGAAGTCTACGCCGCGGCGCCGGGGTGATGTCAGGGCGTGAGGTCCAGTCGCATGAGCACCCGCGGGAATCCGTTGAGGACCGAATCGGTCGTCGCTGCCATGGTGAAGCCAGCCGCTTCGAAGAGGGACCGGGTGCCCACGTAGGCCATGGTCAGATCAACCTTCGCTCCCCGGTTGTCCACCGGGTAGGCCTCTACTGCCGGAGCGCCGTGGCTCCTGGCGAACTCCACCGCACCGTTGACCAGCGCGTGGGAGATGCCCTTTCCACGGTGCCCGGGACGGACCCGAACACACCACAGGGACCATACAGGCGTTTCGTCCAGGTGCGGGATCTTCCGGGTCGCCGCGAAAGAGGTGTCCGCGCGGGGGTGGATTCCCGCCCACCCGGCCGGAACGCCGTCGTCGTAGGCAAGGACACCGGGAGGCGGATCCTCCTGGACCAGCCCGCGGACTCGTTCGCCTCTGGCGGTGCGCTGGAGGTCCCGGTTTTCCTTCGGCAGGAGCCGGTAGCTCAGGCACCAGCATGCATTGGCGTCGGGATTCTTCGGACCAAGGACGGCGGCGGTGTCCTCAAAGACGGTCGCAGGACGGATGTCGATGGGCATGGGCAAACGATACCGGCTTTCGGGGTTGTGACTGCGGGCTGTTCAGCCGGGCTGGGCAAAGCTGAAAAGTCCCGCGAAACGGGCTAGACTGGCCGGTCACCCTGCCGGAGTCAGTGCCGGGAGGCAGAGGCACCAAAGCAAAGAAAAGAGAGTGCAATGTTCGCCGCTGGAGCGTCCATTACCGAGATTGAGCAGGACGTCGAGGAAATGATCGTTGGTCTGGTTCACCGGCTGGGAGACCTGGCCGATGCGGACCCGGACCCGGTGGGCGCCCAGGAACGGGCCTACATCCAGGCTTTTTCCGACGTCCGGGCCAACAGCTCGATGGACCAGGCCGCCCTGCTGGAAACGGCGGTCAGCCGTCCGAACCTTGCCGAGTCCCTGCTGTACCTGAACCGGCGGCTGGATGAAGCGAACCTGGGCCCGCGGGATCCGGCCGGAATCATCGGCGTCGTCATCCGCCTGGCGATGGACGGACTGTGGGTCAGCGACATCCTGGACTCCAGCCGGTTCACCAAGGCCGAGCGGGAACGGATCACCACGCTGCTCACCGCCCTGTCACGGCTGAGCGATGAACGGATGGCGGAACTGCTTCCGGAGTGCGCCGCCGCCCGCTAGCGGAAGTCAGGGGGCGGAAGCTGTCCGGACCGGAATATGGAAGAACGGCATGGTTCGGTTGACCATGGGGCCGATCAGCAGTGCGAAAGCCACGGTGCCCAGGCCGACAGTGCCGCCCAGCGCCCACCCGGCAGCCAGCACGCTCACTTCAATGCCGGTGCGCACGGCCCCGTCACGGGGTCCCGGCCCCATGCGGGCACCGATATACAGTCCGGTAGCTACGGCCAGCAGCACCAGGCCCGCGGTAAACAGCAGGATTTGGCCCCATATCCCGGAGGGTTCGCTTACGACCGCCAGGCCCACCTCGGCGCTGGGACCGACGAGCAGCACGTTGAGCACGGTGCCGGGCCCGGGTTTCTGGCGCAGCGGAATCCACAACAGCAGTACGGCCAGCCCGATGAGGTTGGTGACCAGCCCGAAAGCGATGCCGGTCTGCAGGCTGGTGCCCTGCCCCAGGACATCCCACGGGGAGACTCCCAGTCCGGCACGGATCATCATGCCGATCGAGAAACCGTAGCAAAAGAGACCGGCAAGCAGCTGGGCCGCACGGCGGAAGAATATCCAGGACATGCTCCCACCCAAACCCTCCCGGTCCGGGTTTCCAAATCCGCTGCCCGGCGGAACCGGTCCCGGGTAATACCGGCGTAACGCTAGGGAACCAGCCGCACGACGGCGTCGGCCTTCGACGCGTACGCGGCCACGAGTTCCGCATTGGCCTGGTCGCTGCCGGCCGCCCAGGCAGCAGCGTCCGCCGGAGATTTTCCGTACGCCGCATGCCGGTCCGTCAGCCGCCGGATCCGTTCGGCCTCCTCCAGTTCCACGTACCAGACGGTGTCGAGCTGGGATCGTGCCTGCGGCCACGCTCGGGTGGGCAGCAGGAGGTAGTTGCCCTCCGTGATGAGAAGCGGAACATCGCAGCGCACCGGCACTGCGGACCCGACCGGTTCTTCCAGGTCACGGCGAAACTCCGGGGCGTAGATGATGGGCTCGCCCGGTCCCTGCAGCCGCAGCCGGCGCAGCAGCGCCGCATAGCCGCCGTCGTCGAACGTTTCCGGCGCCCCCTTGCGTTCCCGGTACCCCAGCATGTCCAGCACCCGGTTCGCCAAGTGGAAACCGTCCATGGCAACGACGACGGCGGTATCCGGTCCCAGCGCCGCCGACAGTGCTTCCGCGAGGGTGGATTTTCCGGCCCCGGGAGGGCCTGCGATGCCCAGGATGCGCCGTTCTCCGCCGGTGGCCAACCGGCTGGCAACGGCAGCGAGGCCGTCGAGGCTGCGTTCAAGAATCTGCATGGGCACCATCTTTGCGCAGGGGCTGGAATGTTCCGGGGTGCCGGTGGGTTAATGGGGGTGTAACTGAATACGGGGATGATCGGTATCGACGATGTTTGTCGCGCGAGGAGAAGCGGGCCGAGGACGCAGGGTTATCTCGCTAACGCCCCCTGTAAACCAATAAGTGCCAAACCTATGCGCACTGACTTCGCTCTCGCCGCCTAGGCCAGAGTGAGTCCGTCAGCTTCGGAAACGCTTCCGTTCCGGATGCTGGCGTCGTTAAGGAAGCCACTGCCGGACACTGCTGCCGTTCAGGTGTCCGGGACTTTTTGAACGGCTGGGCCCGGATCAGCCACGCGCCTGCGCGATGGCCGGGGCCGAGAAAATCCGCAGCAGGCTGCGCCCGGAGAAGTCCTGGCTCGTCGGCGTCGGACGGGGGTTCGATTCCCCCCATCTCCACTTGGCTGTGCCCCGTCTCGAAAGGCCGGGGCACAGTCTTTTTAAGCCCTCCGTGGCCGCGTGCCGGTTCTGCCGCCAAGGCCCAAAACCGTGACTTCCTTCGCGAGGGGTAGTTGGATGGGCAGTCACGGCTGTCGACCAGGAGCTCCAGGCACCTGCAGCCGCACCAAGGAGGCATTATGGGACGGGTCAGCGGCAAGACGGTTCTGGTCAGCGGAGGATCGCGCGGGATTGGAGGCGCGGTGGTCCGCCGCCTCGCCGGCGAAGGCGCCCGGGTGGTCATTGGAGACGTGCTTGACGACGAGGGCCGGGCTCTGGCTGACTCCCTGGGGGATGCTGCCGTATTCGTGCATCTGGACGTCACCAGCCCACAGGACTGGGCAGCGGCTGTCCGTGAGGCCGAGGAGCGGTTTGGCGGAGTGGATGTCCTGGTCAACAACGCCGGGATCGCGAACTTCGGCAGCATTGAGGACTACACCCTGGAGCAGTGGAACACCATCATCGCGGTCAACCTGACCGGGGTGTTCCTGGGCATCAAGGCGGTGGTGGAACCGATGAAGCGTTCGGCCGGTGCTTCCATCATCAACATTTCCTCCACAGCGGGACTTCAGGGCTACAAGGATCTTCCCGGTTACACCGCCACCAAGTACGGCGTGCGCGGCCTTACCAAGTCTGTTGCGATTGACCTTGGTCCCTATGGCATCCGGGTCAACTCGGTCCATCCGGGTGCGGTGCGGACGCCCATGACCGAGGGACTGGAAGGAGGACAGGAACATGTGGCGCTGCACCGCAGGGGTGAGCCGGAGGAGATTGCCGGCCTGGTCCTGTTCCTCGCCAGCGATGAGTCCAGTTTCTCCACCGGTGCCGAGTTCGTGGCCGACGGCGGAGAGACGGCAGGGCTGGCACGGTATGAGGTGGCGGTGCTGAGCTCAGAACCGGCCCAGGCGCCGTCCGCGCCAGCAGTGCCGCCCGAGCCCGGCCAGGCACCCGCGGCGCCTGAACCGCCGGCTATGTGAGGCTAGCGGGACAGTTCCGCGTTCTCCGGCGCGGGACTGTCCGCCTTGCCCTTGGGCTCGGTAAACACGATGTACCGGTAGGCGAAGTAACGGAAAACGTTGCCGAGGAGGACACCGACGACGTTGCCGGAAATATTGTCGGCGAACTGGCTGGTGAAGCCGAGCAGATAGTGGGAGACGAAAAGGCAGCCGGTGGCGATACCAAGGCCCACGAGGTTCGTCAGCGCAAACAGGATGGTTTCTGAACGCACGCTCCGGCCCCGCGTCCGGCGGAACGTGAGGTAGCGGCTGCCCAGCCACGAGATAGTGGTGGCGACCACCACGGAGACAATTTTGGCGGAAATGGGATTGTCATCGAGGACCGTGGCCACGAGCAGGTTGAAGAGTCCGATGTCCACGAGGAAGGCAATGGTGCCCACAAGGGAGAAGGAGCCAAGCCTTCGGAATACCCTCCGGGCTGTAGAAATGCCGTCCATTCAGCTACCAGTTCTCTCCAGCGAACGCCGCAAGCGGGTCCCTACCTCACGATTCAGTCCGTGGCAGGACTCGGGACCGCTGCCAAGGGGCCCTTTGTTGATGTTTTCACATGCACTCGGAGGCCACAAAATCACGCGCCGGCAGCCGGAGGTGCGGGAAGACGAACCGTGAAAACTGTTCCCTGGCCCGCAGCGCTCCGAAGCGTGATGGTGCCGCGGTGCGCCTCCACAATGTTCTTGCTGATGACCAGGCCAAGCCCGATGCCGGGAATGGCGGCCTTGCGGCTCGTCCCCGAGCGGAAGAACTTGGTAAAGACCTCAGACTGCTCGGCAGTGTTCATCCCGATGCCGGTATCCGAAACTTGGAACGAAACGCTCCCGCTCGAAGCCCACGCGCTCACCGTGACGCGGCCGCCGTCGGGCGAATATTTCACGGCGTTGGAGAGGAGGTTGTCGATGACCTGGCCGATTCGCTGCGGATCCAGGACAACGGGCATGCTGGACGGGAAGTCGGCAATGAGCTTGACCTTGTTGATTTCGGCCCTGGGGGCCGCGGAGGTCATGGCGCCGCGCAGGAGCTCGGCCAGGTCGGCAGGACGCTGTTCAATGCTGCTGGGTCCCGCCGCGGCCGAAAGCAGGTCAGAGACCAGTTCTAGCAGCTTTTCCGAATTGCGCAGCGCGACCCTCAGGGATGACGCCACGTGTGCCGGAATCTCCGCTTCGTCTTCCAGCGCCAGATCGAGGTAGCCCATGATCGAGGTGAGCGGCGTACGCAGCTCGTGCGAGACGTTGGCCACGAAGTCTTCTTTGGCCGCGACGGCGTTGACCAGTCCGGTGACGTCGCTGAAGGCGAGGACGGAGCCGCAGAATCCGCCTTGGCGCTGCACGGAACGAGCCGTAACACTGAACGCACGCTGCTGGTCCCCGGCGCCAAACCACACCAGCTGGTCGGAAAAGGACTGGCCCGCCACTGCTCGCCGGACGGGACGCTGTTCCGGCGGCAGCGGGGTGACGCGGTCCGGCCCGAAGATGAGCAGTTCGCACTCATTGGCTTCGGTGAGGCCCGGCGGCAGGGCGCGGCGGTGGATGAAGCGCTGCCGGGAATTGGTGAGGACCACGAAGCCGTCCTCATCGACAACGGAGACGCCAACCTCCACCGTGTCCAGCACCGTTTGCAGCAGCGACTCCTTGCGCCGGCTCTCGGCCAGGCTCTCCTGGAGGACGCGGTCCTTTTCGCGCAGCGCCTGCTGCTTTTCCTGCACGTCTGCTTCTGCGCTGGCCCGGGCCGCCTCGGCCTTCTCCGCAGTATGAAGGGCTCCGACAAGCTCGCGTTCGTAGAGGCGGCGCTCATGGGCGTTGAAGACCACAATGCGGTCGAGGGCCGGACGGGATCCCTCAGCGGGCTTGCGGGCAGCCGAGAGCAGGGCAGGCAGGCGGGCTCCGTCCGCGTTGATGAAATCCACGGCAAGTTCGGCCAGCGAATGGCCGATGCCGAGCTGCGGCAGCGCATGCGTGGAATACACGATCCGGTCCCCAACAGGGAGCAGGGCCAGCAGGCTGGTTCCGAGCAGCTCGCTGCGGGAGCGGCCGATCCACCGGGCGAATGTGTCGTTGGCCTCGGCGATCGTCCCGTCCTCGAGGGTCACGAGGTAGCCCGACGGCGAGTGGTGGAACAGCTCCTGATAGTCCAGGTCCACCGCGGGTGCGCTCAACGCGGGGCCTTGGAAGGGGGTGGTCACGCTGCTGGAACCGGGAAAAGAGGGCGCGGAGACAGGTAGGCCAGAATGGCCTCGGCGGTCTCGTCCGGAGCGCTCACATGGGGCAGATGGCCGGTCGCTTTCAGCTGGACCAACGTGCTCGCCGGCATCCTTTCCCGGGTATAGGCGCCGATGTGCGGAGGTGCCAGCAGGTCATTGGAGCACTGCAGGATCAGGGTGGGAACCTGCACCTCAGCCAGCTGGTCACGGACATCGGAACGGAAGGAGACCCGGGCGAACCCCCGGGCAACAGCCGGATCGAGGCGGCAGAAGCTGCCTTCGAGTTCGCTGTGCAGTTCGGGGCTGTCCGGGTTGCCCATGATCATCGGCGCCATGGCCGCTGCCCACACAATGTAGTTCGAATCGAGGGAGACAAGCAGTTCGTCGATATCCGCCTCGGAAAAGCCTCCCGTATACCCGTCGCCGGGGCGGTCCATGTAGCTGGGCGAGGAAGCCACGAGGACGAGCCGGGAAAAGCGCGAAGGCTCGGAGGCTGCTGCTGCCACCGCCATCATCGCGCCGACGCTGTGCCCCACGAAGGTCACGTCCTGCAGGTCGAGAACGTCGCAGATTTCGAGCAGGTCGCTGACATAGCCGTCCAAGGTGGCGTACTTGGCCGGGTCATAGGCGTTCAGGTCCGAGCCGCCGGAACCCACGTGGTCGAACACCACTACCCGGAACTGGTCCGTGAAGTACGGAATCATCCGGTGCCACATGCCCTGGTCGCATCCGAAACCGTGGGCAAACATCACCACCGGACCCGCTGCGTTGCCAAGAATCTGGACATTATTGCGCGTCGAAACGTCAGTCGTCATGAGGGCGGCGGCCTTTGTACTGGAGCAGCGTGTGGGGAAGTGGTGCAAAAGTGAACTGTACCGGCATCACGTCCGCCCGACAGGCATACCAGCGGCTGCGACACGCAGGAAAACCAAGCCGCCTGAGTATTCGGTTGGCTAGCCGGCCGCAAACCGAAGTTCTGCCGCTCCGCCGTTGAACTGCGTTGTCCCGATCAGGCGCATCCGCCCGGTGGGAGCCGCGACCGGCAGCAGGGGCCGGCCCCGTCCCAGCGCAACAGGCATATAGGTGATCCAGAGCTCGTCCAGCAGTCCGGCGTCGGCAAACTGTGCGGCGACATTTCCTCCGCCCACCACCCAAACGTTCCCTCCGCCGGCCAGGGCCGTGGCCAGCTCCAGGACGGGCTGAATGTTGCCCTGAACGAAGCTGACGCCGGTTTCAGCGGGCGCAACAAGCTCCCGGTGCGTCAGGACAAGGCACGGAAGCCTCCCGTAGTCCCAGGCGTCCGGCTGCTCGGCGCGGATCCAGTCATAGGTTTCGGATCCCATGACGATCGCCCCAACGCCGGCCATGAAGCGGTCGTAGTGGTCCTGGAACGATTCGAAGCCGAATCCCAGCAGCCAGTCGAGCTGGTTGTCTTCGGTGGCAATGTAGCCATCCAGTGATGACGCCACGTAATAGATGACTTTTGCCATGGATCGAGCATAGGTTCCGGGGCAGCCCGGGCGTTAGGATGCACCCGTCCAGACTGGCGCGATGTGGCAAATGGGGCAGGGGTTTGCCGGGCACTGCTGTAAATAGATGCATATGCATGTAGCCTTGGCGCAGGCGGCCGAAGGGAATGGACATCATGAGCAACGTCGAGAGTGCACCGGCAGAGGTGGAATGTGCGGCTCGTCCCGCAGGGCCCGGCGTCGAAATCCATGTTCCCCGGGATGTGCCGCTGGGCGGCCCGCGCGCCATGCCCGTGCGCCGCACACTGCCGCAGCGCAGCCGGAGCCTGATCGGCGCCTGGTGCTTCGTGGATCATTATGGGCCGGACGACGTCGCGCGAACCGGCGGGATGGTGGTGCCGCCGCACCCGCACACAGGCCTGCAGACAGTCAGCTGGCTGTTCACCGGGGAAATCGAACACCGTGACAGCTCCGGAGCGCACGCCATGGTCCGCCCCGGGGAAGTCAACCTGATGACTGCCGGACGCGGGATTGCGCACTCCGAAGTCTCCACGCCGGCCACTGGGATCCTGCACGGCGTCCAGCTCTGGATTGCCCTTCCGGACCGGGCCCGCGGAACGGAACCGCGGTTTGAACACTATGCCCCGGAGCCTGTGACCGGCCCCGGCTGGCAGCTGCGCGTCTTCGTAGGGGACCTGGCCGGATCGTCCTCCCCGGTGCGCATGCATTCGCCCATCGTCGGTGCCGAGCTGCTGCTGGAACCCGGAACCACACTGGAACTCGAGGCCGATCCGCGCTTCGAATACGGGGTACTGGCAGACGGGACGGATCTGGAGTTCCAGGGCACCGCCGTCGCGCCCGGTGAGCTGGCGTACCGTGCCCCGGGAGCTGCGGCGCTGCGGATCACGGCACCGCCGGGCAGTCCGGTGCGTGCTGTCCTGATCGGCGGGGAGCCGCTGGGCGAGACCATCGTCATGTGGTGGAACTTCATTGGCCGCAGCCATGAGGAAATCGTGCAGTACCGCCGCGATTGGCAGCAGCACATCGGTGCCGAGGCGCATCCCGGCGCTGAACCGGCCACCCGGTTCTCCGCGGTTCCCAACGATCCCCTGCCCCCGCTTCCCGCGCCGGTCCTGCCCGGCGTCCGGCTCCGCCCGCGCAGCTAACCGAGTCCGCGCAGCTAACCGAGTCCGCGCAGCTAACCGAAAGGCACTCCATGCATCTCCAGGACAATCCCGCGCAGCAGCGCTACGAAATCATCGACGACGACGGCGGTGTGGTTGCCGGGTTCGCCGCCTACCGGAACCGGGAGGGCCGCCGGGTCTTTACCCACACCGAGGTGTCCGAGGCCTACGCGGGGTTGGGGCTGGCGGGCGAACTCGCGCGCTACGCGATCGAGCACGTACGCGATGCCGGCCTGCGGATTATTCCGCTGTGCCCCTTTATTGCGAAATGGCTCAAGCGGCATCCTGAATACGGGGAGATCGTGGACTGGCCCCAGGCTGCGGCGGATGCGGAACGTGCGGAGGCGGGTACGGCATGAGCGGTACAAAGGTATTCATCGACAAGCAGCACCGCGCGGTCTATTCGGCGCTCGCCTCCACCGCGGCTGCCGTACGGGCCGCGGCAGCGGAAGCCGGGCTCGGCCGGATCGTGATGGAACTCGTCAACCTCCGCGTCTCCCAGCTCAACGGCTGCGCCTATTGCCTGGACCTGCATACCCGCCAGGCACTGGAAGAAGGTGAGACTCCGCAGCGCCTCGCCGTCCTGCCCGCCTGGCGGGACACCGCGGTTTTCGACGACACAGAACGTGCCGCCCTGGGACTGGCTGAAGCGCTGACGCACCTGCCCGACGGGGAGCAGCGCGGGGAAATCTTCGAGAAGTACCAGGCCCTGCTGAGCCCCGAGCAGTTTTCGGTCCTGAGCTGGGCAATCGTCACGATGAACGCCTTCAACCGGGTTTCCATCATCAGCGGACACCCGGTCAAGCCCCGCTGAGCCGGCAGATGCCGGCGCAGCGGGACTGTTCCCCAGCTGGCCGCTAGAACGGGTAGCTGGCGATTTCCGGGCGCATGGTCAGCCACTGCGTCTCGGTAAAGGCCTCGATGTTCGCAGCTGCGCCGCCGAAGCGGGAACCGGTACCGGAAGCGCCCATTCCTCCGAACGGTGAGTTGGCCTCGTCGGAGACGGTCTGCTCGTTGATGTGGACCTTGCCGGATACCACCCGGTCGGCGACCTCCATCGCCATTCCCACGTCACCCAGCACGCCTACAGAAAGACCGTACTCTGAGGCATTGGCCAGCTCGATGGCTTCGTCGATGGTGGAGAAACCCATCACCGGAGCCACCGGTCCGAAGATCTCCTCCGTCCAGGCGGGGTTGTCCGGAGTCACGCCGGTCAGCACAGTGGGCTGGTAGAAGAGGTTCTCGTAGGTTCCGCCGGCAGCGACCTCGGCGCCGGCGTCCTTCGCAGCCCGGACCAAGCGGTCGATGTTGTCCCGCTGCCGCTCGTCGATGATCGGGCCCAGGGCCACCTGCCCGGTGCACGGATCCCCGACGGGAAGGGCCTTGGCCTTGGCGCTGAGCCGCTCAACGTACTCTTCGAGCAGCGATTCGTGGACCAGATGGCGTCCGGTGGTCATGCAGATCTGGCCCTGGTGCATGAAGGAACCGAAGGCTCCGGCCGACGCCGCCAAGTCCAGGTCCGCGCCCGGGAGGACGATCAGGGCGTTGTTCCCGCCGAGCTCCAGGTGCGCACGCTTGAGCAGCCGCCCGGCCGTTTCACCGACCTTGCGGCCGGCCGCCGTCGAGCCGGTGAAGGAGACAATCCGCACTTCGGGTGCCTCAACCAGTGCCTGGCCGACGTCGGCACCGCCGGGGAGGAGCTGCAGCAGGCCTGCCGGCAGGCCGGCTTCTTCAAATACCCGCATGATCGAGACGCCGCCGGAGATGCTCGTGCGGGGGTCGGGTTTCAGCAGCACGGCGTTGCCCAGGGCCAGAGCCGGGGCCACGGACCGGATGGAGAGGATCAGCGGAAAGTTGAACGGGGAAATGACCGAGACGACGCCGGCTGCCCGGCGCCGGGCGAAGGACCAGCGCTCTTCGTTGCTGGTCAGGACGTCTCCGGCAGGGTGCGCCGGAAGGGCAGCGGCTTCGTAGCATTCGTTCGCGGCGATGTGGGTTTCCAGTCCGGCCTTGGCGGCGATGGCACCCGTTTCGCGGATGATCCAGCCCTGGATTTCCTCGGCGTGGTCTTCGAAAAGCAACCCCGCCCGCCGGAGCACGGCAGCGCGTTCTTCCGGCTTTTTCCTTGCCCATTCCTGCTGGGCGGCAGCTGCACGGGAAGCCGCACTGAGCGCGTCGGCACGGTTGGCGGCGCCCACCGACCCGAGGACGTTGCCGGTGGCGGGTTCGATGGCATCAAGGACGCCTGCGGACCCGGCGGTCCAGGAATCGGTGTAGATCTTGCCGTGCCAGATGGAAGTGGCGAGGAGGGTCATTGCTGCTCCTAAATTCGGAAGGGGAAGGGGTCAAAATGATGGATGCTGGAGGCCAACCGGATGCGGAGGGCCTGTTCTCTTTGTCCGGTGCCTGTTCGGGGTCGGGGCTTAGGCTGTGGTTCCTGTGCTTTGCGGGGCCTCGCTGGTTTCAGCAGACGGTGTAGTAGCCGGTGCTGCCGGAGCAGGGCGTACGGCCCGGGTTTTACGGCGCTGCACCAGTGTGGCGGCAGAGACGGCGATGAGCAGGGCGACACCGTTGAAGACGTTGGTAACCCAGGTTTTGGCACCGAGAATCACGAGGCCGTTGGCACCGACTGCCAGCAGGTACACGCCCGCCACGGTTCCCCACACGTTGAAGTAGCCCGCCCGGATGGCAGTGGCTCCGAGGAAGGCAGCCGCGTAGGCCGGCAGCAGGAACTCCGGTCCTAGGTCCGGTGTCGCGTTGCCGGCGCGGGAAGCCTGCAGCGTTCCGGCGAGTCCGCCGAGCAGGCCGGCGCCAATGAAAGCGGCAGCCAGGTAGCGCTTGGTGCGTACGCCGGAGAGTTCGGCGGCGTCACGGCCCATGCCGGTCGCCCGCAGGTACCGCCCAAACGGAGTGCGTTCCAGGATGAACCAGAGCGCCAGTGCCGCGGCCAGGAAATAGAAGATGACAACCTGCAGGCCGCCCGGAAGCCGGATACCGGTCAGCGCGGAGAACGCGTCGGAGGAGTGGGTGATGAGCGTGGAATTGGTCAGCAGCAGGTTCAGGCCGGCGAGGATGGTGGCCATGCCCAGCGTCGCAATGAAGGCATTGACTCCTACGACAATCGTCATGAAGGCATTGATGGCACCGATGAGCATGCCCAGGGTCAGGGTGGCGAGCATGATCAGGGGCAGCGGCAGGCCGTTCCCGGCGAGCACTATGCCGGTAATGGTGCAGATGCCCAGGTTGGCCCCCACGGACAGGTCGAATTCACCGGCTGCCAGGGGCAGGATCACGGCGAGCGCCAGGATGCCGGGCACCGCCTGGTCGGCCAGGATCTGGCGGAAGTTGCCCGACGTTGCGAAGGTATCGGGCATGAGCGCCGAGAATACAACGATCATCAGGACGAGGAAGACCACGATGCCGTAGTTCTTCATCAGGGCGCCGGGGCTGAAGCGGAGGTTCACTGTAGGGGCTCCTTGGAGGAATGTTCGTGGGTAGGAGGAAGGGCGGCCATCACGCCGGGGCGCCTGTCTGGCAGGCCAGGGCGACCGCGTCTTCGGTGATGTCGCTGCCGGAGAGTTCGGCGGCAATGCGCCCGCGGTCCAGGACGACGACGCGGTCGGCCAGGCCGACGAAATCGTCATAGTCGGTGCTTGCGACCAGGACTGCCACCCCTTCGTCGGCAAGTTCCTTCAGGAGCCGGCTGATCTCCTGGCGGGCCAGGGCATCCACGCCCTGGGACGGTTCATCAAGCAGCAGCATCAGCGGCGAGCCGCTGGCGGCCCGCGCGACGACGACCTTCTGCTGGTTTCCGCCGGAGAGGCTGCGGACCGGGGCGGCCAGGGACGCTGTCTTGACCAGGAAGCGCTTGGCAAGGTCCTGCGCTGCGGCCTTCTCGGCGGCACGGTTGATTATCGGTCCGCGGGTATAACTGCCCAGCCGTCCCAGCGTCAGGTTCTCCCCGACGCCCAGGTCCAGGACAACGCCGTCCCGCCGGCGGTTTTGCGGGACGCAGGCGACGCCGGCCGTGATGGCAGCGGCTGCAGAGCCGGGAGCATAGGGCTTGCCCGCCACTGTCATGGTTCCCGCCGACGGCTGCTGCACGCCTGCGAGGAGCCGCACCAGTTCGCTGCGGCCGCAGCCCACGAGGCCGGTAATACCCAGGATTTCCCCGGCACGGACGTCCAGGTCCACTCCGTCCAGCCGCGGTCCGCTCAGGCCACGGGTACGCAGCAGCACGGCGCCTTCGCGTTCTTCCGCCGGACGGATTGCGGGCGCTTCAAGCTCGCGGCCAATGACCAGCGAGACGATCGCTGCGGCGTCGCGCTCGCCCAAAGGCTCCTGGGCAACCAGCCGTCCGTCGCGCAGCACGGCAACGTGGTCCGCGATTCGCCGCACTTCCTCGATCCGGTGGCTCACATAGACAGCGGTTCCGCCATGGCTGCGCAGCATGTCCAGCAGCGCCAGCACCCGGTCAGCCTCGTGGGCGGGCAGCGAAGCCGTAGGTTCGTCCAGGATCAGGATGTTGCGGCGAAGCGCATCGACGTCGGCGCCGCCGGTGCCGGCGTCGTCCCCTGCTTCATTCCCGGAGCGGTGCTGGAAGGCGCGCGCGATGCCGACCATCGTGCGGACGGAAGGGGAAAGATCCCCGACGAGCCGTCCGGGATGCTCGTCAATGCCGAGGAGTTCCAGGGTGGATGCCACATGGGCGTGCTCCCTGCGCAGTTTCACGCGGGACAGGGAGCTGCGGGCAAAGAAGCCGTCGGACAGGGCGAAGTTATCCGCGATCGTCAGGGCATCCACGAGCCCCAGGTCCTGGTGCAGGAAGCGGAGCCCGGCCGCGTGGGCGGCACCGGGTGTAAGCGGCAGCGCCAGGTCCTGGTTCCGGACCGACAGTGATCCGCCCGGGTCAGGCGTGTAGACGCCGGCAAGGATCTTGATCAGCGTCGACTTGCCGGAACCGTTCATGCCCAGCAGCGCCGTGATGGCACCGGCCGGTATGTCCAGGCTGACGTCGTCGAGGGCCAGTTGTCCCGTGAAGGTCTTGCTGATGCCGCGGATGCTCAGGGCAACGGGCTGCTCCATGGATGCTCCTGGAAGTCGGGGAGGGGGTGAATGGGTGCGGCCGGCCCCGGAAAGGGCCGGCCGCGGTGGGTGCCGCGGGATCTATCCCGCGTTCTCCCACATCTTGGTGAAGGATGACTTCCAGTCGGAGTCACCGGTCCACGGGAGTTCGGGCAGCGTGTCTGCCACAACCAGACGCTTGGGCATCTCGATGATCTGGTGGCCGCTGGCACCGTTGGCGAACAGCTTGTTCATCTCGTGCACGGAGAGGTAGCCGGTGTGCTCCATGGGCTTGATGACGTCGGCAAACTGGCTCTTGCCGTCCTTGATCAGCGCCAGGTTGGCAGAGTTGCCGTCGTAGGAAACCATTTTGATCGTGTCGCCGTTGGCACTGCGTGCCACGGTTGCCTGGCTTGAGACCACAGCAGCTCCGGTGTGGGTCCAGATGTAGTTGATGTTCGGGTTCGCCGTCAGGGTCGCCTGGATCTGCGGCGGCAGGCCCGACTGCAGCTGGGACATCTGGGTCTCGAGGGTTTCAACGATCTCGCAGCCCGGGCAGAGCTCGGGAAGCCACTTGGTGAACGCCTCGGTCCGGGCGGTGATGGAGGGGAAAGCCGGATCCGTGGTGACGAGGATCTTGGCCTCTCCGTTGCTGTCGTTGGCAATGGCGGCGGCCATCATCTTGCCGGAGACGTCTTCGTCCGGGACAACTTCGACGTCGAAGCGGTCATCGGCCGGGGACATGCTGTTGACCAGGAAGATCCCGGCGTCGCGGGCCTGCTGCAGGGCGCCTTCGATCTGGTCGCCGACTGCCGCGGTGAAAATAATGCCGTCAGCGTCGAGCTGGATTGCCTGCTCGACCGCCTGGCGTGCCTTTTCCGGGTTGCCTGCGGGGTCGATCATGCGGGTCTCCCAGCCGAGGGAACCGGCAGCTTCCATAGCTGCATCCGCACCGCGGGCACAGGCCTCGGACGAATAGGTGCAGGGGATCACGACGATGCTCTTCCCCTTGGCGATGGGAGCTGATTCCGTGGGCACCTCTTCTTCGAGGGGCTTCTGGAAGTCGGCGAGCATGGTCTCAAGGGCCGCAGTATCCACTGCAGCGGAACCGGCCGTGGCTTCGGAGGTGGAAGCGGCGTCGCCGGAGCCGCCGCAGGCGGCGAGGGAAAGAGCCAGCGCGGGAACTGCGAGCAGTCCCAGCAGGTGGCGGGAAGAGGTTTTCATGGTGTCGGGAGCCTTTCGGAATGACACTGGGTGTGATGTAGATCCCACTGTGTCCGCGGCTCAGGCTTCGGCTGAAGGCATTGTCCGGATCAGGCAAGCCGATGTCCGGAACCGGCAAGGGCGCCGGCTTCGGCAGGTTTCCCGGTAGCCGGGACCATCCCGGTGTGGCAGCTAGGCTGGCCCGGCATCGGGGGAGGCCGGGGGAAACTGCCGCGCTTCCCGGGGTGTGCAGCCGTACTGGTGGCGGAAAGTGCGGGAGAAGTGCGCGGCGGAGACGAACCCGACCGAAGCCGCCACTTCGGTGATGGATGCGGCGGCGAGGCCGGGAACCGCCAGGAGCTCACGGGCACGGGCCAGCCGGCTTTCCAAAACGTACTTCGCCGGTGTGGTTCCAGCGTCAGTGAAGACCCGGGTCAGGTGCCGTTCGCTGATGCCGACGGCTCGTGCCACCCGTGCCAGCGACAGGTCCGGGCTGCCCAGATTGGCCCGGATGTAGTCGCGTGCGGCGGCCAGATAGGCCAGGGACGGCGCCGCTCCGGGATCGCCCGTGACGAGGGAAAACAGCTCCAGGACATTCGTTTCGAGTTCGGCGGAATCCGCGACCGGGTTCCGGAAGGCACCGAGCACCGCGGTGGCGGTGGCCGCAGCGTGCGTGGCGGCGGGAGAACCTGCGATGTGCAGCACGCGGGGCTTGAAATAGTCTTCGCGGACCTCCAGTTCCCGCAGGACAGCGCGGGGGACCTCCACGATGACCTGCCGCATGTCCGTGGAAAAACCGTACATAAAGGGACGGTTGGCGTCGTAGACAACGGCTTCGCCGGCGGTCAGGGTCTCACACCCGGCATCGTGGTAGAAAAATGCCTTCCCTTCGAGCAGCAGGCAGAGCATTACCGCGTCCACTGGATTCCTGCGGATGTTCTCCGGTGCCCGTTCGATCACATGGTCGTTGCCGCTGATGTGGGTCAGGCGGATCCGGGGCAGCTCGAGGTTCGTCTGGGTGGCCAGCAGGCTCCGCTCGGAGAGCGTGCTGCACCGCAGTCCGAAGAGGGCCTGCTCGTTGTACTCCTCCCAGAGGTCCAGCCGCTGAGCCAGTGGTGCCTGGGCTGTGGAGAAGCGGCTGGTGCGGCAGTCTCCGGCAGGGGCACGGTGAACTGGTCCGCCGTGGGTCAGCGGTGTGGAAACAGGCATGGCCGGCACCTCCAGGCAGGTGTCATGGTTCCGGATTGGGCAGTGCCTCCAGAGTAAGCCACATGTGACGGGTGCCACTCACTGTGACTAGCCGCGGGGGCGTCCGGGCTTTTACGCCGCAGGACTCAATGGAATAGTGGTGCCTAACCGTAAGCATGCTGATTGCAGGAGGCTTCCATGGGAGAACGGCTCGTCGCTGATGTCATTGTTGACCGGCTCCAGGCCTGGGGGGTGCAGCGCATCTTCGGCTACAGCGGAGACGGAATCAACACGGTCCTTGGGGCCCTCCGGCGCGCAGGGGCACCGCGGTTCGTGCAGGTGCGGCATGAGGAGAACGCCGCTTTCATGGCTGTTGGGCACGCCAAGTACACCGGCGGGGTGGGCGTCATGCTCTCCACCCAGGGCCCCGGTGCCGTGCACCTGCTCAACGGGCTCTATGACGCAAAGATGGACAGCGTTCCCGTGGTCGCCATCATCGGCCAGCAGTCCCGGACGGTCCTGGGCTCTGCGTACATGCAGGAAATCGACCTGCTGAACCTCACCCGCGACGTCGCGTCGTCGTTCCGCCAGCAGGTCAACAGTCCCGAGCAGATACCGCTGGTGCTGGACCGGGCGTTCAAGTCCGCGCTCGCGGACCGGGGACCCGCCGTCGTCATCATCCCGCATGATGTCCAGCAGGCGCCTGCGCCGGAGCTGGAGCACGAACACGGCATCATCACCACCGCTCCCGTCTGGAGCCCGCCCAACCTGGTGCCGGGGCAGGCAGACCTGGAAGCCGCAGCAGCGGTGATCAACGACGGCGCCCGGGTCGCCTTCCTGGTCGGTCAGGGTGCGCGCGAAGCCTGGCCGCAGGTCAAGGCACTGGCAGAGAAAATCGGCGCCGGCATCACCACGTCCCTGATGGGGAAGCCCTATGTCGATGAGTCGCATCCGCTGGCCGCAGGCGTGATGGGGCATCTGGGCACCAGCGCCAGCGGCGTCGTGATGGGGGAGTGCGACACCCTGCTGATCGTGGGCTCGAATGACCCGTGGACGGAGTTCTATCCGCCGCCCGGGGCCGCGCGGGCCGTCCAGATCGACATCGACGCTGCGGCGATCGGCAACCGGTATCCGGTGGAAGCCGCGGTCACGGGAGAGGCGGCCGCCAGCCTTGAGTCGCTGCTGCCGCTGGTGGAGCCACGCCCGGAATCAGCGTGGCGGACCCGGGTCGAAGGGGCTGTCCAGGACTGGCACCGGCTCGCGGCCGAGCGCGCCGGAACCCCCGCCCGGCCGGTGAACCCGGAACTCGCCGTGCGTGAGCTCAGCGGCCGGCTGCCCGGCAACGCGCAGGTGGCCGTCGACGTCGGCAGCGTTGTGTACTGGTACGCGCGGCAGCTGCGCCTTCCCGCGGGAGTCCCGGCACACCTCTCCAGCACCCTTGCCAGCATGGGCTGCTCCATCCCGTACGGGCTGGCGGCGAAACTGGCAGACCCGGAGCGTCCGGTCATTGCACTGTCCGGTGACGGTGCCATGCAAATGGCCGGTGTGGCGGAGCTGATCACTGTCAGCAGGCTGTGGCCGGACTGGGCGGATCCGCGCTTCGTGGTGATGGTGCTCAATAACGGCGAACTCGCCGAGGTCACCTGGGAACAGCGTGAGATGGAAGGGGATCCCCGGTTCGACCAGAGCCAGGCGCTGCCGGACTTCTCCTACGCGCGGTACGCCGAGCTGCTCGGCCTGCAGGGGATCCGGGTGGATGATCCCGCGAAGATCGGGGCCGCGTGGGATGCGGCGCTGGACGCGGACCGGCCGGTGCTGATCGAAGTGATGTCCGATCCGGACGTTCCCCTGCTGCCCCCGTTCCCCGGAGGAAAGGAACAGGGCCAGTCGATGATGGACGCACTGGTGAAGGAGGGGCCCGCCACACAGCACGCCCGCGAGCTTCTTGAGACCTACCTGGGCCAGGAAGAAGACCTAGTCCCGTAGCTCCTCAGGAGGAAGGACAGGGGTGAACCGCACCGACGTGCCCGGCCGAAGCTGGGCAGCCAGGTCCAGGTCCGCCTGCACGACGACGCCGATCACGGGATACCCGCCCGTCACCGGAGCATCGGCAAGGAAGAGGATCGGCAGGCCCGAGGGAGGGATCTGGACCGCGCCGGGCAGCACAGCTTCGCTCTCCAGTTCCCCGGAACGCCGCCCGGTCAGCGGCTCACCGGAGAATCGGATGCCGACGCGGTTCGAGTCCTGCGCCGCCGTCCAGGTCCGGGAGGCGAACCCGTCCAGTCCTGCGGCGTCGAACCAGTCCTCACGCGGCCCGGGAATGTAGCGCAGCTGGACGTCCGTCTCCGTCCCCGCCCCGGCCTCCGTCCCCGGCAGCGGCGGAGCGGGCTCGGGCAGGCCGACGGCGGTTCCGGGTTCCGGCCCCACACCGAGTCCGCGTCCTGCCGTGAGTGGCTCCGGTCCCAGGCCCGCCAGTGTGTCCGTCGACTGGCTGCCCAGCACCGGCTCTCCGGCCAGGCCGCCGCGGACGGCGAGGTAAGTGCGCAGCCCGGCGGCCGGCGGGCCCAGCGAAAGGACCTCGTCAGCCCGCAGCAGGAAGGGAGCATCGAACGGAGCCGGACGCTCCGGCCTGTCAGCGGCCTGCAGCGCCAGTGGAGTTGAGGCTCCGGTGGCGGCAACGACCAGATCCCGCTCTGCCCGGAGCCGCAGCCCGCCGAACAGGACTTCCAGGCCGGCGGCTCCGGCAGGATTGCCCACCATCCGGTTCGCGCGGACCAGGGCGGAGCGGTCGGCAGCGCCGGAGCGGCCGACGCCAACATGGCTGTAGCCGGGCCTGCCCAGGTCCTGGATGGTGGATTGCGGGCCCGGATCAAGAACGACGGCGGCGGGCGGCGGGCCGGGATTCCCGGCGACGGTGTGTTCCCCCGGTATGGTGCGTTCCACGGATATGGGCGCAGCTGCCGTGTGCAGGGCTGCGGCAGGGCGCTGCCGGAGGGCAAGCTGCTCGCGCACCGGCCGGAACCGTACCGTCGCTCCCGGACAGATCAGGGCGGGTTGCTCACGCTCAAGATCCCACAGCGGCGCCGACGTCCGGCCAATCAGCTGCCAACCGCCCGGGGACGAGCCGGGGTACGCGGCGGAGTAAGCGCCGGCAAGTGCAACGGCTCCGGCCGGGACGGCGGTTCGCGGCTCGGCCCGCCGGGGGACGTCCAGCCGCGGGTCGCCTCCGGTCAGGTACGCGAAGCCCGGAGCGAACCCGCAGAAGGCAGCGGTCCAGACGGCGGCGCTGTGTGCCTCGGCGACGGCATCGGCGGACCCGAGGCCGGTGAGGCGGGCAACCTCAGCCAGGTCCTCGCCGTCGTACACGGTGTCCAGTTCCACCAGCCCCGCCTGGCCGGCACGGTCGGCGGCACGGAGCTCCAGCTCGGCAAGCAGGCCTGCCGCCTGCCGGGCGTGCGCCGGGGTTGCCAGGCGGACCAGCACGGTGCAGGCCGCCGGAACAAGCCCGGTCTGCCCGGGAAGCGGGTCTGCCTGCAGGCGGGAGTGCAAGGCAGCGGCCCCTGCGGGTCCGGCGAGCTCCACCAGCAGTGCCCGTTCCCCGGCCCGCCGCACGAACAGGACCGGGGAGGAGATCCCGGGTTCAGATGAAGCTGGCAACATCGACGCCGTTTTCTTCCAGGGCAACCCGGACGGCCCGGCCCATGGCTACCGCCCCGGGGGTGTCACCGTGGACACAGATGCTCTCGGCGGCGACATCGATGACGGTGCCGTCCACGGCCTGGATCTTGCCGTCCAGCGCGAGCCGCAGGACATGGTCGGTGATTTCGCCGAGGTCTTGGAGCACGGCTCCGGGAACCGTCCTGGAGACCAGCGTGCCGTCAGGGGTGTAGGCGCGGTCCGCAAACACTTCGGCAATGGTGCGCAATCCGGCCTCGGCGGCCAGACGTTCAACCACGGAGCCCGGGAGGACCACCAGCGGCAGGCCGGGATCCACTGCGCCGACCGCGTCGATCACGGCGCCGGCCTGGCGCGGGTCCACGGCGATGGTGTTGTAGAGGGCGCCGTGCGGCTTGACGTAGCTGACCCTCGTCCCGGCCGCCAGGGCCAGGGACTGCAGCGCGCCGATCTGGTAGATGATCTCTCCGGTCAGCTCAGCCGGCTCCACGTCCAGGGCACGCCGTCCGAAACCCGAGAGGTCGCGGTAGCCGGGATGGGCGCCGACGGCGGTCCCGGCCCCGGCGGCAGCGATGCAGGCCGCGTACATGGTGCCGGCGTCCCCCGCGTGGAAACCGCAGGCGACGTTCACACTGGAAACGGCGCCGATCATTGCCATGTCATCCCCAAGGGACCAGCGGCCAAAAGATTCCCCGACGTCGGCATTCAGGTCGATCGTGGCCATGTCGGTTTCCTTTGTCGAAGAAGCTGGAGCTCCCCAGCTTTCCGTTTTCGCCGGTTATGTTCAACATCTTTGCGCTTCCTG
Source organism: Arthrobacter caoxuetaonis (assembly GCF_023921125.1). Taxonomy (NCBI): domain Bacteria; kingdom Bacillati; phylum Actinomycetota; class Actinomycetes; order Micrococcales; family Micrococcaceae; genus Arthrobacter; species Arthrobacter caoxuetaonis. Next base: position 3,192,683 of record NZ_CP099466.1, on the reverse strand, counting down.
ACGATTGTGTCCGCGGCAGCGAAAAAGATGTTGAACATAGCGTCCCCCGGGCAGGCGGCGTTATGTTCAACATCTTTACCGGCTGCGGGCTATTGGCGTGCAGGTGCCCCCAGTTCCGCCGGCTCGTCATCGTTGAAGTACGCCGATTCCGAATGGGCCGCAAGGTCGATGCCCTTCAGCTCATGTTCCTCCGGAACGCGAAGGCCCATCACCAGGTCCAGGGCCTTGGCAATCGCCCAGGTAAGGATGAAGGAGTAGGCCAGCACCGCGACGGTCGCAACCGCCTGGATCCCCAGCTGGCTCCATCCGCCGCCGTAGAAGACTCCACTGACCCCGTTCGGGGCGGCATCCGTGGCGAAGAAGCCGATCAGGAGGGTGCCGATGATGCCGCCCACCAGGTGCACGCCCACGACGTCGAGGGAATCGTCATATCCCAGGCGGAACTTCCACTCGATGGCGAGGGAACAGACCAGCCCGGCGATGGCGCCGATGGCCACGGCTCCGAGCGGACTGACGGCCCCGCAGGCCGGAGTGATGGCCACGAGCCCGGCGATCAGCCCGGAGGCAGCACCCAGGGTGGAGGACCGGCCAAGGCGCAGCCGCTCCATGAGGGCCCACCCCAGCAGGCCGGCGGCAGCAGCCACGGCCGTATTCAGGAAGACGACGGCGGCAGTGTGTCCTGCGCTTAGGGCGGAGCCGGCGTTGAAGCCGTACCACCCCACCCACAGCAGGCTGGCGCCCAGGATCACGAGCGGACGGTTGTGCGGCCGGCTGACCACCTGCGGCCAGCCCCGGCTCCGGCCCAGGACCAGCGCCAGCGCCAGTGCCGCAACACCTGCGTTCATATGGACGGCGGTACCGCCGGCGAAGTCAATGGCTCCGAGCATGTTGGCGATCCACCCGCCCACCACGGTGCCGTCCTCATTGTCGAAGGCGAAGACCCAGTGCGCGACCGGAAAGTAGACCAGTGCAGCCCAGAGACCGGCGAAAACCATCCAGGCCCCGAACTTCATCCGGCCCGCTGCTGCCCCTGCCACCAGGGCAGTAGTGACGCAGGCGAACATCAGCTGGAAGACGGCAAAGAGGGCTCCCGGAAGCGCAGCCGCCGGATCTTCGGTGAGAAGCTGCTCCAGTCCGAAGAACTCCACCGGGTTCCCCAGCAGGCCCAGGGAGCCGAGCGAGTTGCCGAAAGCCGCGGAGTATCCGAAAAGCACCCAGAGGATGGCAACCAGGCTCGCGCTGCCGAAACACATCATCATCATGTTCAGGATCCGCCGCGACCCCACCATTCCGCCGTAGAAGAAGGCAATTCCGGGAATCATCAGGCAGACGAGCGCGGCGCTGGCGAGCAGCCAGGCGGTGTTTCCAGAGTCCATGTGCGGCTCCATTCCGGGACGGACCAGCCGCATGGGCTGGTCGGGAACTGGTGTTTGCGCGAGACCTGTGCAGCCGCGTTCCCAGGTGTCCGTCCGGTGGAAGCGCGCCGCCCTCCAAGAGTAGGAGCCGGCGTGTTACAGGGGGCAGCGCCTGCAGGTTAGGTCCGTGTTAACAGCTGCTGTGAGGCCGCTGGACGTTGCCTGAAGGCACTAGTAACTCACGTCGGCGGCCAACAACCCGAAGGACAGCGCGAACCACCCCCAGCCGGCCAATGCCAGCAGGATAAGGACGCGGCCGGCGAGAGCGGCTGCCCCGGGACGGAGACGGATGGCCTCGATGACCCAGGCACCGGCCGGAACTACTGCCGCCAGGGCCATGGCCTGGAGCAGCTGCAGGACACGCAGCGGAGCGTCCGGAACGTCCCGGTAAGACGCTATGGAGACCAGGACGGCTATCCAGCCGGCTGCAGCGGCCAGCCCTGCTCCTACACCAGCCCCGGTCAGAATGCCGCTGAGACGCCGAGGCGAAGCGCCGGGAATGCGGTGCCGGCGATGGAGGGCATAGCGGAGCGGCCAGGCGATGACAGTCAGCGCCAAAACCCCCAGGCAACCGGTGAGCAGCGGAAGTACCACCCTGGCGTCCTGCCACGCGGCTACCGGAAGAAGCGCGAAAGCGGAGCTGAACCTTATGGCCTCGACACGGCCGTCCGGCGCATGGGCAGCCAGGATCTCCTGGCCATCAGCCTGCCGCCACACCCAGGGCCCTATTTCTTCGTACACTGCCGGAGCGAAGCCAGCGGGGTCCGGGGAAGCGAGCAGGGTGCCGTCCGGCTGGGCAGTCAACACAGTCTGGCCCGTCAGGCTGATCAGCCCGGCAAAGGAGCTGAACGGAGCCCGGGATTGCTGGTAGACGCCGGCTATTGTTTCAGCCCGATGGAAGGCGTCACCGGAGGCAGGGGAAGGCGTGTCCGTGCCCTCGGAGGGAACAGTTCCTGAGTTCTCCAAACCGCCGGGGCCGCCGGGCAGATAGCGGTCAGCGAAACCTTCCGTCAGGGCCTGCCGCAGAGCAGTTGGATCGCTGGGCGAACGGCCATTCCCGTTGAAGGCGACAAAGATGCCCAGACCGGCGTCGGGATACAGCCGCATGGCGGTGTGAAAGACCTGGCTGTCGCCGTCGTGGCCCAGGGCGCGGTGGCCGCTGCGGCTGTGGTCGAAAAACCCCAGAGTCATACGCGGTTCCAGGCTGTCCCCATCCGTGAGTCCGGGCGAGAGCATCTGTGCCAGGGTCGCAGGGCGCAGCACCCGTTCAGGCTGTGGTCCAGCGCCCAGGAGAGCCAGCATAAATCGGCCCATGTCGGTGGCCGTTCCCGAGGCGGCACCTGCGGGAGCCGCGGCCACGTACTCAAAGGGGAGGGGCGGTCCGGCTTCATCCGGATATCCGAAGGCCAAACGGTCAGCCAGGTGCGGCGGCAGCGGCTGCGCGAAGCTGGTGGAGTCCATATCCAGGGGGTCAAAGATGTGCTGCTCAACGTAGTCTGCGAACGGCTGGTCAGCAGTACGTTCGACGATGTAACCGGCCAGGGCATTGCCGTAATTGGAGTATGCGGGCACCGTGCCGGGCCGGAATACCTGTGCCGGGGGATCGATGGCCACGGTGTCCCGCAGCGGCGGAGCAGCATCCGGGGAGACGAGCCCGCGGATACGCTCCTCGAAGCCGGCGGTATGCGTCAGCAGATGCCGAAGGGTCACCTCGCCCTTGGGCTGCGGCAGATCGAAGTCCAGGTACGCGGAGATGCCTGTGTCAAGATTCAACTCGCCGCGCTCGACCAGCTGCATCACCGCCGTGGCGGTGATGGTCTTGGACACTGAAGCGATCCGGAAAAGCGTGTCTTCGGCAGCCGCTGCCTTCCCCGGGGTGCCGGTCTGCGCCTGACCGTAGCCCCGGGCGGCGATGACCTCGTCCCCCGCGACCACGGAAATGACAGCGCCCGGAATTCCCGTCGAATCGAGGGCACCGGGCACTAGGCCGTCCAGCCACTGCCCGACGTCCTGCCCGGTGACCTGCGCAGGAGCTGGTGCTGAAGGCAGCTGTGCAGCCGGGGAAGCCTGCGCAGCGCCGCTTCCAGCGGCGGTCAGGGCCAGCAGCGCGGCAGCGAGAATCCGGAGACGCGTTCGGCCGGCGGTTGTAGGAGCCATCCCAGAAGTATGCGTGGACCATGCGGCTGATGAGGCTTCCGGGGCTGATGTTACGGTGTGTCCGGTCGCGCCTGGTTCCCGGAAGAGTTGCCGCTAGGCGGCGCGCACGCTGCCGCGGCCGAAGGTGATGGCCCGCACCAGCTGCACGATTCCCAGCACGACCAGGAAGATTCCACCGAAGATGACCAGTGCGGCCAGGGACTCGACCGGCAGGAACAGCACCACGACTCCGGCAATGATGCTCAGCACCCCGAAGGTTATGGCGTACCAGCGCGACCCTCCGGTTTCGATCTCCGTCAGCGCCATGATCCCCTCGATGATCCACGCAATTCCCACCACCATGCCAAGCACCTCGAGTGAGGACAGCGGATTCCGGATGGCAGCGATGCCGAGGATGAAGAGCAGCACCCCCAAAATGATGTTCAGTACCCGCAGGCCGGATGACATGGGGGCGGTGATTCCGCTGACGACGCGCACTATGCCCGAAATGAGGAAGTACAGGCCAAAGAAAAAGGCGATGACGGACAGTGTGGCCTGGGGCCAAAAGAGGATCAGCAGTCCGATGACGAGTGCAACACCGCCTGCTATGCCGAAGCCGGTCCGCACCGCCGATATGGTCCGTGAGGAGAGCTCGCTGGTGTCGAGGGAGAGTCCTCCCCAGCCGTAAGCGCTTCCGTGGGTCATGGACATGGTCCTGCCTCCCGAGATCTCGGAATCCGTCCCCAAGCTCTTTGGATTATCCTCCGGCGGTGAGCACCAAACCAGTGGGGAGGACGCCTCGGTGCCGCTGGAAAAGGAATACCTGCGTCGACCACCGTTGGCACAAGACTCAGTTCAGCCACTCAGTTCAGCCCCAGTGTCTTCCGCACCTCCGCATCGCTGGTCTGGCCAAAGACCCGGTAAGCCTGACCCACCGAGGCGAGCCGGCTGTTATCCCAGGGCACCACGACGTCGTCTGCGGGCCCGGCCGCCAGGGAAGCGGGGCCGCAGCTCATGGGTGCGGCGGCCACCAGCCACGCCGGGTCCAGTCCTCGAACCGCGGCCAGTGCAGCACGCATGGTCGCCCCGGTGGCGAGCCCGTCGTCGACCACAAGGACCGTCTTGCCATAGACCTGCTGCGGCGGCAGCCGGGGCCGGTAATTTTCGGACCGGCGAAGCAGCTCTGCCCGTTCCGCAGCGGCAACGGCGTCCAATTCCGCCTGGGCGCTCGCCGGTTCCGTGTCCAGCCAGTGCCGGACGACGTCGTCGTTCCAGACGGCAACGCTCTCGCCCGCCGCCTCAGCCACCGCGCCCGCCGCAAGTTCCGCCTGCCGGGGATGGCCCACTTTCCGCACCACGACCACGTCAAGCGCTGCGTCCAGTGCGGTTGCCACTTCCGCAGCTACCGGAACACCGCCGCGCGGCAGGCCGAGGACCAGCAGCCCGGGGGTGCCACGGTACTTCCTCAACGCAGCGCCGAGGACCCGCCCGGCTTCGGACCGGTCGGAATAGGGAAAGGGGTGCACTGGCCTCTCATTCACAGGTGCTCCTGCCCTGTTGGCCTCCTGCCTGAGGTGGCGCCCGGGGAGCGGGGCCGTTCCTTCCACGGTAGGACGGCGGAGGGGCAGCGGCAATGAGTTCCGGTGCCGGAGCGGTGCGTTGCAAAGGGCACTGCGGCGTAGCAGGCTGGCCCCATGACTGAAACGGCAGTAATTACCGGTGCAACCTCGGGCCTGGGTGCTGAATTCGCACGCCAGCTGGCTGAGCGCGGCTACAACGTTGTGCTCACCGCCCGGGATAAGGAGCGGCTGGAAGCCAAGGCGGGCGAACTCGCATCCCGCTACAAAGTGGAGGCATCCGTGCTTCCCGCGGACCTGTCCACCACGCAGGGGGTGGACGCCGTGGCTGCCAGGGTGGCGCAGCCCGACGTCGCGCTCCTAGTCAACAACGCCGGCTACGGACTCAAGAACGACTTCCATGCCAACCCGGCCCAGGCGGAGCTCGACCATTTGAACGTGCTGGTCACCGCACCCCTGCTGCTCAGCCACGCTGCGGTCAATTCGATGCTGAGCCGGGGCGGCGGCCGGATCATCAACGTCGCCTCCGTGGCCGGATTCATTCCGCGCGGTACGTACAGTGCTGCAAAGTCCTGGGTCATTAACTTCAGCCGCTGGGCCAACCTGCACTACAACACCCGCGGGATCACGGTAACGGCGGTCTGCCCCGGTTTCGTGCATACCGAATTCCATCAGCGGATGGACATGGACAAGACTCTCTATCCGACCTGGATGTGGCTTGACGCAGACCGCGTGGTGCGCGAGGGACTCAAGGACGCGTTCGCCGGGAAGGGCGTATCCGTGCCGTCAACCCGTTACCGGGTCCTGGCCGCGATCGGCAGCCGGGGGCCCCAGGCGCTGGTAGCCAGGATCGGCGGCCGCGGGCGCTAAGAGGCGGGTATAGCTGGTTTTCCAGTAGGCTTCCAAGCACGCTCCAACGCTGTTGAAAGGTCTCACCATGGCACTGCCCGTATACGCCCTGCACGAGAATCCCGAGTGGTTCCCGCCCTTCGCCAAGGCATTCGAGGCTGAGGGAGTCGAGGTGCACGAATGGCTGCTGACGGACGGCGTCCTGGACCTTGATGCCGCACCTCCGGAGGGAATCTTCTGGTCACGGATCAGCGCCTCATCCCACACCCGCGGACACGGTCTCTCCAAGGACTACGCCCGCGCGGTGCTGGCCTGGCTGGAAGCCCACGGCCGCCGTACGGTCAACGGCCGGCGTGTCCTGGAGCTGGAAATGAGCAAGGTGGACCAGCTCACCGCCCTGCGTGCCGCAGGCATTGAGACGCCCCGCACTGTAGCGGCGATCGGCCGCAGCCAGATCCTCGCTGCCGCCAAGGAATTCCCGGTGCCGTTCATCCTGAAGCACAACCAGGGCGGCAAGGGCCTGGGCGTCCGCAAGTTCGAATCCCACGGTGAGCTGGCCGACTACGTGGCCTCGGAGGAGTTCGAGGAACCGGCCGACGGCATCACGCTGGTGCAGGAGTTCATCCAGGCGGCGGAACCGTTCATCAGCCGGGTAGAGCTGGTCGGAGGGAAGTTCGTCTACGCCATCCAGGCAGACACCGCCCGCGGAGGCTTCCAGCTGTGCCCTGCCGATGCCTGTGCGATCGACCCCTCCACCGGCAGGCCGATCATGCCGCCGGGGGCATCGATCGCGCCGGAGCCCGATACCCAGCTCTTCAGCCTGCGGGAGGGATTCGACCACCCCATCATCGCCGCCTATGAGGAGTTCGCCCGCCGGATGGACCTGGAGGTGTGCGGCATTGAATTCATCGAGGCCGCGGACGGCCGGCTGCTGACCTATGACGTGAACACCAATACGAACTACAACGCCGTGGTTGAGGCTGCAGCACCCGTCTCCGCTCCCCGGACACTGGCCGCCTATCTCGGGGCGCTCGCCGCAGAAGCGTAGCTCCGGCCCACCCATCAGCGGGAGTTTTCTCCGCCTATGCGCGAACTGGAATATAGTCGGAAAGTACCGAACTAAGGAGCTCCTTCACATGACCGCTGCCCAGGAACCGCTGTGGGTTAGGCACTACCAGCCAGGCGTGCCGGCAGAAATCGAACTGCCGACGGAATCGCTGACCGCAATGGTGGAAGACGCCGTCGCCCGGTTCGGCCCCAAGGTAGCCCTGGAGTTCTTCGGCGCCGAGACCACGTACGAGCAGCTGGGCGACCAGATCAACCGTGCAGCGGAAGGCCTGCGGAAGCTCGGGGTCCGCCACGGACACCGGGTCGCGATCATCCTGCCCAACTGTCCCCAGTACCTCGTCGCGTTCTATGCGGTCCTGCGGCTGGGCGGCGTCGTCGTCGGACACAACCCGCTGTACACCGAGCGCGAGCTGCGCCACCAGTTCGAGAACCACGGCGCGCAGGTCGCGATCGTCTGGGACAAGGCCGTCGAGAAAATCCAGGACTTCCCCGACGACGTCACGGTTCCCAACATCATCGCCGTGGACATCACCAAGGCCATGCCGCGGCTGAAGCGGATTGGCCTGCGCCTGCCGATTCCCTCGATCCGCCGGACCCGTGCGGGCCTCACCACCAAGACCGAGCACACCATCCCCTGGGAAAAGCTGCTCGCCAACGATCCGATCGACCCGCTGCACCCCAAGCCGACGGTCAACGACCTCGCCGCCCTGCAGTACACCTCCGGAACTACCGGCATGCCCAAGGGCGTGATGCTCAGCCACTACAACCTGCGCGCCAACGCCCTGCAGGGGCAGGCCTGGATGCACGGAGCTCAGGAAGGGGAGGAGGTCATCTACGGCGTGCTGCCCATGTTCCACGCCTTTGGCCTGACCCTGTACCTGACGTTTGCCATGCTCACGGGTTCCCGGCTGGTGCTGTTCCCGAAGTTCGACGTCGACCTGGTCCTGGATGCGGCGAAGAAATCCAAGCCCACCGTTTTCTGTGCCGTGCCGCCGATCTACGAAAAGGTGGCCATCGAGTCCAAGAAGCGCGGCATTGACATCTCCACCATCCGCTACGCGATTTCCGGGGCTATGACCCTCTCTTCAAAGACTGTTGAGCTGTGGGAAGAGGTCTCCGGCGGACTGCTGGTGGAAGGCTACGGGCTGACCGAGTCCTCCCCGGTGGCCCTGGGCAATCCCTTCGCGGAAAGCCGCCGCAACGGAACAATCGGCGTGCCGTTCCCCAGCACGCGCATGCGGGTGGCAGATCCGGACGATGTTTCCCGGGACGTACCGACCGGCGAGCCCGGCGAACTGCTGATCAGCGGGCCGCAGGTGTTCTCCGGTTACTGGAACAATCCCGAGGAAACCGAAGAAGTCCTGACCGAGGACGGGTGGCTGCGCACCGGGGACATCGTCACGGTGGATGAAGACGGTTTTGTGAAGGTGGTGGACCGCCGCAAGGAGCTCATCATCACTGGAGGGTTCAATGTGTCTCCCTCCGAAGTCGAGGAAGTCATCCGCAGCAACCAGGACGTCTCCGACGTCGCCGTGGTGGGCCTGCAGCGGGGCGCCAGCGGCGAGCAGGTGGTCGCCGCCGTCGTGATGCAGCCGGACACCGAATTGGACGAACAGGCACTGCGTGCCTTCTGCCGTGAACGGCTCACGCCCTACAAGGTTCCCCGCCGCATCGTGGCGATCGAGGAGCTGCCCAAGTCGATGCTGGGGAAGGTGCTGCGCAAGCAGGTCCGCGACTCGCTGGAGGGCACCATCTAAGCACTCCAGCTCCAGCCTGGAAGAACGCTACAGGGACGGCCGCCGCATGGTGGCCGTCCCTTTGCCGTGCGGGGTTCATCTTGACGGGCCTATACACAGGCAGTGGAATAATAAGTAGGCTTGGTAGTGCAGGCCCGGCCCGATCACGAAGGCCGCGACAAAGCCATGGACATGCACCGATGACCCGGTAACCAGGCCGCTGCGGGCGGAAGCGGCAGGGGTGGACGTGGCTGAAACTGATCGTGAATTCCAAGCGCCGGGGGTTCCCGGCGTACATTCGCTGCCGAAGGAGAACAACACGATGATCAGCAATCAGCAAGTCGAAGGACTCATGGCCTCTTCGGGAAACGTGCTCGGTCCCAACGGAGACAAAATCGGATCCGTGGGAACGTTCTACCTCGATGACCAGACGAACGAGCCCGCCTGGGTGACGGTAAACACCGGGCTGTTCGGTTCCAACGAGACCTTTGTCCCCCTCAGTGAGGCAACCGTGGAGGGCATGGATGTGCTGGTGCCCTACTCCAAGGAAGAAGTGAAGAACGCTCCCCAAATCGAAAGCGACGGCTCCATCAGCGCCGAGGAGGAAGTCACTCTCTACCGTTACTACGGCTTTACGTACGACGACGGCAGCTCCGGCACTGACTCGATGGAAGCGGGCGGGGGAACGGACACCCTGATCGAGTCCGAAACGGACACCATTTCGGGCACGGAAGGACGCTCGTCGGGCATGGGGTCCGGCTCAGGTATGGGCTCGGGAAGCGGGTCCGGAATGGGCAGCGGCTCGGGCACCGGTACTTCGAACCTTTCGGAGCGCAGCGGTTCGAATGTGGACGATGCCATGACCCGCTCGGAAGAGCGGCTCGACGTCGGCACCCAGCGCCGCGAGACCGGCAAGGCCCGGCTGCGCAAGTACACGGTGACGGAAAACGTAACCACCGAAGTGCCGGTGAGCCACGAAGAGGTCGTGATCGAGCGTGAGCCGATCACTGACGCCAACCGGGAAGCGGCGATGCGCGGTCCGGAGCTGCGCGAGGATGAGTACGAAGTCACCCTGCACAGCGAGGAGCCTGTTGTCGAGAAACACACCGAACCGGTGGAGCGCATCCGGCTGGGCACCGAAACCGTAAGCGGGTCGGAAACCGTGAGCGAAGAAGTGCAGAAGGAGAAGATCGACACCGAAGTGGATGATGCCTCCAAGCGCAACATGTCCACGGGATCAGGCCACGATTCCGGACACCACGGCTCCGGATCCGGCCACGACTCAGGATCGGGCGGTTCCGGATCGGGCGGTTCCGGATCGGGCCGCGATTCCGGGTCAGGCGGCTCGCGCTGATTCCCGATCCGGCCTTTTAGGGGCCAGGCTCCAAGGAACAGGAAAAGACCCCGCAGCTGACCAGGCTGCGGGGTCTTTTCCTGTCCCGGCCAGAACCCCATGCGTCCCCATGAAATCCTGCTCTGACCTGCGGGAATGATGCCCGCCAAGTCGACGCATTGGAGGATTTGGGATAAGCTCCCTTGGTCAAAGTCCTAAGCAGACTTAGCGCTGCGTACTACCAGGGGGAATCATGTCTCATCAGTCTGCCCACAACCCGTATGCCCACAACCCGTATGCCCCGGCCCAGCCTGGACCGGCGGACCTGTCCCAGCCGCTCTACGGCGCCAGCTTCGGTGAAGCCATCAAGCGGTTCTTCAAGAAATACGCCACCTTTTCCGGCCGTGCGAGCCGCAGCGAATACTGGTGGTACATGCTGTTCAACTTCGTGGTCTACACCGCACTGGGCGTCATCGTGAACCTCGGCGTAAATTCCTATGGAGAGCCGACGGGTCTCGGCATCATTGCGGCACTGCTGCTGCTGGCCTTCTCACTCGCCGTCCTGGTTCCCGGCATTGCCATCCTGGTCCGCCGCCTGCATGACGGCGGCTTCTCTGGCTGGATGGCACTCCTGGGGCTGGTGCCGTTTGTGGGTGGCCTCATCATCCTGGTCTTCGCGATCCTGCCCAGCAAGCCTGAAGGCGCACGCTTCGACGCCGGAGCCCAGCAACAGTACGCAGCCTACCCGCAGGCATAACCGAGGGTATGTCCCGGCTCCCACCCCGGCCGGTATAACCGCAGGTGGGAGTCCAACCCCTTCCGGAACAGGGCCATGGCTTCAATACTGGGGGTATGACCCACGCTATTTCGTCATCTCCCGGCAGCGACGCCGGAAACGCTTCCGACGCACGCTCGGCTGATCTGGCAGAGGAATCAGTCCAGCTGGTCCGCCGCTGGCTCTCGGAGGCATCCACCATCCGCGTGGATGCCTCCGCAGCCCAGCTCGCAGGAATCCTGAAGGACCCGGGAGGACTCGAATTCACGGTCGGATTCGTGGACGGGGTCGTGCGTCCCGAAGACCTCACGGTTGCAGCCCGGAACCTTGCCGCGCTGGCACCGAAGGTCCCGGCCTTCCTGCCCTGGTATATGCGCGCAGCCGTCCGTACCGGCGGAGTCCTGGCGCCGGTGCTGCCCGGCGTCGTCGTCCCCGCCGCCCGGGCGGTGCTGAGGCGAATGGTCGGGCACCTGATCATCGATGCAACCGACGCCCGGCTGGGAAAGAGCATCAGGCACATCCGCCGCGATGGTGTCCGCCTGAACATGAACCTCCTGGGTGAAGCGGTGCTTGGCCGCACGGAAGCGGCACGCCGGCTTGAGGGAACCCGGCGCCTGCTCGAACGCGAGGACGTGGACTACGTCTCGATCAAGGTTTCCTCCACCGTTGCACCGCATGCGCCCTGGGCCTTCGACGAGGCCGTTGCCGACGTCGTCGAGACACTCACGCCCCTCTACCGGCTCGCGGCCGGCGCTGCCCGGCCCAAGTTCATCAACCTGGACATGGAGGAGTACAAGGACCTGGAGCTGACCATGGCGGTGTTCATGGAGCTGCTCTCCCGTCCCGAGTTCCACCGGCTCGAAGCCGGTTTGGTGCTCCAGGCGTACCTGCCGGACGCCCTCGGCGCCATGCAGCGGCTCCAGGCTTTCGCCGCCGAACGCCGTGCCGGCGGCGGCGCCGGAATCAAGGTGCGGCTGGTCAAGGGGGCCAACCTCCCGATGGAAGCCGTTGAGGCCTCGCTGCACGGCTGGCCCCTTGCCACGTGGGGCAGCAAGCAGGAAACGGATACCAACTACAAGCGGGTCCTGGACTACGCCCTGCAGCCCGAACGGATTGCCAGCGTCCGGCTCGGAGTTGCCGGACACAACCTCTTCGACATCGCCTACGCCTGGCTGCTGGCCGGACGCCGCGGGGTGCGGGAAGGTATCGACGTCGAGATGCTCCTGGGCATGGCAGCCGCCCAGGCCGAGGTGGTCAAGGCAGACGTCGGGCACCTGCTTCTCTACACCCCGGTGGTGCACCCGGCAGAGTTCGACGTCGCCATCGCCTACCTGGTGCGCCGGCTCGAGGAGGGGGCCAGCAGTGAGAACTTCATGTCCGCCGTGTTCGACCTCGCCTCCGATGACGCTCTGTTTGAGCGGGAACGGCAGCGTTTCCTCTCCTCCCTGGACGCGCTGGACAGCTCGGTCCCGGAACCGAACCGCCGTCAGGACCGCACCCTGCCGCCCGTCCCGGCGGAAGAAGGATTCGAGAACGCCCCGGACACGGACCCCTCCCTTCCGGCCAACCGGATGTGGGGGAGGGAAATCCTGGCCCGGGTTCCAGGCTCCGAGCTCGGGCTGCTGCCTCTGGCCGCGGCCCGGATCGAAAGCGAGGAGGAACTCGAGGAGATCCTGGCCGGAGCTGCCGCGGCACAGGCCGGATGGGCCGCTCTGGGCGGCAGCGGCCGTGCAGCTGTCCTCCGCCGGGCCGCCGAAGGACTGGAAACCCGGCGTGCCCAGCTGCTGGAAGTCATGGCTGCGGAGGCCGGCAAGACGCTGGACCAAGGTGACCCCGAGGTATCCGAGGCCATCGACTTCGCACGCTGGTACGCCGCGCGTGCCGAGGAGCTCGACGACGTCGACGGTGCGGTCTTCCACCCGTCCCGCCTTACCGTGGTTACCCCGCCCTGGAACTTCCCGGTCGCAATCCCGGCCGGCTCCACCCTCGCGGCGCTGGCCGCCGGTTCGGCCGTGGTGCTGAAGCCTGCCGGTCCGGCCAGCCGCTGCGGGGCAGTGCTGGCCGAAACGCTCTGGGAGGCCGGTGTGCCCCGGGACGTCCTGCGGTTCGTGCAGCTGGGGGAGTCTGAGCTTGGCCGCCAGCTCATCTCCCACCCGCTGGTGGACCGCGTCATCCTCACGGGAGCCTATGAGACCGCTGAACTCTTCCGGTCCTTCCGCCCCGAACTGCAGCTGCTGGCAGAGACCTCGGGCAAGAACGCCATTGTGGTGACTCCCAGCGCCGACTTTGACCTCGCTGCCCGGGACGTCGCCGCGTCTGCCTTCGGGCACGCCGGGCAGAAGTGTTCGGCTGCCTCGCTGGTGATCCTGGTGGGTTCCGTGGCTGAATCCCGGCGTTTCCACCACCAGCTCCTGGACGCTGTGCAATCACTGGTGGTGGGGCGTCCGGAGGATCCTGAAACTCAGATGGGCCCGGTGGTCGAGCCGGCAACGGGCAAACTGCTGCGCGGCCTGACGGAACTGGGCGCGGGGGAGTCCTGGGTCCTTCAGCCGCAGAAACTCGACGTCGAAGGCCGGCTCTGGAGCCCCGGGATCCGGGCCGGGGTCCGGCCGGGCTCCGAGTTCCACCTCACCGAGTATTTCGGACCCGTGCTTGGAGTCATGCGGGCATCGACCCTCGAGGAAGCCGTGAAACTGCAGAGCCAGGTGGAGTACGGCTTGACGGCAGGACTGCATTCACTGGATCCGGAGGAAATCCGCTTCTGGACCGGGAAGGTGCAGGCCGGAAACCTGTACGTGAACCGGGGAATCACCGGGGCGATTGTGCGGCGGCAGCCTTTCGGCGGCTGGAAGAAGTCCTCTGTAGGCGCAGGCACCAAGGCCGGTGGACCCAATTACCTGCTGGGCCTGGGCGGCTGGACATCCCGCCCCTCCACAGCGGACGCACAACCAGGACAGGACGCGGTTGCCCTGCTCGCCGAAGCGGACCTCTGCGGAAGCTACTCCGCGGCAGAGATGGATTTCCTGGCCCGCTCGGCGGCCAGTGACGAAGCCGCCTGGCGTGCCGGGTACGGCGAGGTCCGTGACGTCTCCGGCCTGCTCGCGGAGCGGAACCTGCTGCGCTACCTTCCGGTCGCCGTCCATGTCCGGCTTGCGGAGGGAGAGCCGGAGGCGCGCCTGCTGCGCGTGCTGTCTGCAGGCCTTCGCGCGGGCGCACCGGTGACAATCTCGGTTCCGTTCCCGCTGCCTTCGGGGATCTGCGCACTGCTTGCGGGCCGCGGCTACAGGGTGAGTGTGGAGGACGACGCCGGCTGGCTCGCCCGGCTGGGCTCCGGAACGGGGTTCGATGGCGGGCTGCCGGCCCGCATCCGGCTGCTCGGAGGGAACCGGCTTGCCGTCGCCGCTGCTGTTGGAGGCCGTCCCGACGTCCCGGTGTATGACCAGCCCGTGACCGAGTCGGGGCGGGTGGAACTGTTGCCGTTCCTGCACGAACAGGCCATCAGCATCACGGCGCACCGCTTCGGTACGCCGAGCCCCATCGCCGACGTGACCCCCGGGGTGCCCTAAGCCGAAATGTGCCCTAAGCCGGAATGTGCCCAGCGCCGGAATGTGCCCAGCGCCGGAACGGGTTTTGTGCTGCCTCTGGTCTTCGCTGCCCTCGGCTGTTACGGTCCTCGGCATGGACATGCTCATTTTCGAGTAGCGAACTGCGCGCCGGCCGGGAAACCCTGGGTTTCCCCCGCTGGTCCGCATCGCTCTAAGCAGACCGCACAGTACACAGCTTGTTGAGGCTGCGGCCTCCGAGTCCTTCCGTCTGCACCTCGAAAACCGCTGGTGGCGCAACGCCTCAGCGCGCCCGGAAGGGCACAGCCCGGCCCCGGCAAGCCTCAGAAGATCTGGAGCTAAAAACCATGACGAAGCCGATCAAGAAACCTACTGAAGTGTCCAACCAGATGTCCGCCGATCCGGAACTGCAGGTCAACATCGCGCCCGCAGCCGCCCGCAGGCTCAGTGAGGAAGGCCTGCGCCGCCTGGCTTCCGCCAAGTCCGCGGAGGAGGCGAACCTGCCGGGCTGGCAGAGCCTTGGCAAAGGAGGCAAACCGAACCACGCCAACGGCCGCCAGGGCCCGCGGGAACGTAAGGTCCGCTGGTAGGAATCCCTGGTGAACCGGCTGCAGGCTGCCCGCCTGCAGCCGGTTCGCTGTTGCGGGGAGGACTCTGCGGAGTTGGGGCCGGGCCGGATTCTTTGGGATGCTAAACATCATGGATTTAACACCCCCCGCCACTTTGCCCCGGTCTTCCGCCCACGCTACCGAAGAACTTCTCGCGTGGATTTCCGGTGGCCTGGGAACCATCCGCCTGAACCGGCCGCGGGCCTTGAACGCAATGAACGTGGACATGGTGAAGGCCATGAACCGGGTGCTGCAGGACTGGGCAGCGGACGACGCCGTCCGCGCCGTCCTGCTCATGGGTGCCGGTGACCGCGGCTTGTGCGCCGGCGGGGACATCCGTGCCATTGCCGCCGGAACAGACGCCGAAGCAATGGAGTTTTGGAGCGCGGAATATGCCCTCAACGCCACTGTGGCGTCCTTCCCGAAGCCATACGTCGCTGTGATGGACGGCGTCGTGATGGGCGGCGGCGTCGGCGTGTCCGGCCATGCCGGCATCCGGATCGTCACCGAACGGACCCAGGCGGCCATGCCGGAAGTGCGGATCGGTTTCAGCCCGGACTGCGCCGGGGCACTGCTCCTGGCCCAGGCGCCCGGCGAACTGGGCACCCATCTGGCCCTGACCGCCGGCACCATGACCGGGGCTGATGCCATCCTGTGCGGTTTTGCGGACTACTACGTCCCCTCCCGCTCACTTCGGGCGCTGGCAGCCGAACTGGAGGAATCGCCTTCCGACGCCGCCGCCGTGGTGGCGGGTTTCGCCGTCGAGCCGCCCGAAGCGCCGCTGGCAGCGGAGCAGGAATGGATCGACGAATGCTATGCCGGAACTGACCTGCAGCTCATTCTCGAACGCCTGGACGGCCATGAGGCACCGGCAGCTGCCGAAGCTGCGAAAGCGATCCGGGGTATGGCGCCTTTCTCCCTGGCCGTTGCCCTGGCCGGGCTGCGCGCGGCAGCGCAGGACCCTGTGCTGGAGAAGGTGCTGGCCCGGGACCTGACCATGGCGGACCGGATGATCGTCCGGCCGGATTTCCGTGAGGGAGTCCGGGCCCGGCTGATTGACCGGGACGCTCCGGTATGGATGCCGGGGCGGCTGGAGGATGTGTCTGCCGAAGACGTCGCGTGGACGCTGGCTCTTTAGCAGCATCGCCGGCCGCCGTTGGCGGAGGGACGCTGGTCCCGCCGCCGGACCGGTGCCATGATGGTGGCCCGCACAGGTTCGGGCAAAGGACACCTCATGCTGCTCAACGGCAGGAATGCAATCATTTACGGCGGCGGCGGCTCGATCGGCGGTGCGGTCGGCCGGGCGTTCGCGCGTGAAGGTGCACGGGTTTTCCTGGCCGGCAGGCACGCCGAACCGCTGCAGGCCGTCGCGGAGCAGATCCGGGAGGCCGGCGGCCTGGCGGAAACCGCCGTCCTGGACGCGTTGAACCAGGAGGCGGTCAACGCGCACGCCGACGACGTCGCCTCCAGCGCCGGAAGCCTGGATATCTCCGTCAACGTCATCCAGCACGGTGATGTTCAGGGAACTCCGATGGCCGCCATGTATGTGGAGGACTACCTGCGACCGGTGTCCACCGCCGTCCAGGCAACCCTCACCACGGCCCAGGCTGCTGCCCGGCACATGATGGAACAGGGCTCCGGCGTTCTCCTGGCCTTCGGCGGATCAGGGACCCAGAGCCCGGGGCAGTACCTGGGCGGCCTGATCACAGCCCTGGAAGCGATTGAGGCAATGCGCCGCCAGCTCGCCGTCGAACTGGGACCGCACGGCATCCGTGTGGTGACCCTGCGTTCCGGCGGCATACCGGAGTCGCTGCCGGCGGACCTTCAGGGGCGGGAGGACATTGCCTCCGCGATTCAGGACGCCACGATGCTGGGCCGCGCCGCGACGCTCGAGGACGTCGGCAATGCGGCGGTCTTCGCGGCGTCGGACATGGCAGCGAGCGTGACGGCAGCAACGATCAACATCAGTGCAGGCGCGCTGATCGACTGGTAGCAGCGCCCGTTCCGGGGCCGGGAACGGCTTTAGGCGAGGGTCCGCCAGATGGTGTAATCCTCGGTGCTTACCGCCGTGTGTGCTCCGGACTCTTCGTCGCGCAGCCACAACGTAGCCAGCCCCGGGGCTGTATCCCGCACCTCTCCCCGATAGTAGACGTGGCCGCCGCTGCGGACTTCAACATGGTCTCCGCGGTGGATCGAACTGACATTGCGGATGCGGCGGGCAAAGGTATTGGGGGTAGATGGGGACGGGGTGGCTGAGGGCAAGCTTGTACTCCTGGACAGTTCCTAAGGGGGCCTAGTTATGTCAACGGATCAACTGCCCCCAAATATTCCCAAAGCGTTATCCACCCCCTGACGCAGGGTTGTCCGAAGGGTAAAGTCTGGGCCATGGACATCGTGGATTTCCTGCTGACGCGCTTTCACGAAGACGCCGCGGAGTCCCGCAAGCTGCTGGGCGGTTCCGAGATTTCGCTCTCGGACCGCTGGTATGAGGAACGGCTCCTGCGGGAATGCGAAGCGAAACTGATGCTGATCGACATCATCGGCGGTGCACGCCGCAATGCCCTGTCCAGGATGCTTCAGGACACGGAGGACGGCAGCCGTGCCTACGCAGACGAACTGGAATGGACCACACTGGCCCTGGCAGCTTTGGCTGCTCCCTATGCCGACCATTCCGAATACCAGGATGTCTGGCGGCTGGTGGAAAAGCGGCCCTGATTTCCACCGTCCTCCGGGAGATCCCGCTGACCGTCCGCTGGCCTGTTGGGATGAACCGCAAACGCCTAGATTGGCAGACATGACTGTGGAGACCGCATGAACGCCGTTAGTGAAGTTGCCGGTGGGACATCTGCCGGCCGCGCCGTCCTGGAACAGCTCGCGCAAGCCAAGCGGGTGGCGACGACGTTCACCGGCTGGAACGGCGGGCGGCAGGATGTTTCGGACACAACCCTGCGGACGATCCTCGCGGCACGGGGAGCTCCAGCGGATACCCCGGCGCAGGCTGAGGAATCGCTGCGCGAGGCCCTGGCCGCTCCCTGGCGCAGGGTCCTGCCTCCGACAGCGGTGGCACGGGAGGGACACTCCGTATCCGTGGCCGTCCACCTGACACCGGGAAGCACGGTGCGGGCATGGATCGACCTTGAGGACGGGGGCACGGCGCAGCTTTCCTGGCCCGGCGAGCCGGAGGAATCCGCCGTCGTCGACGGAACCGAAATCCAGCGCACGCAGCTGGCGCTGCCGGCGGAGCTTCCGCTGGGCTGGCACCGGCTGCACGTTGATGCCGGCGGCCTGCAGGCCGACTCCGTGCTGGTGGTTACACCGGATCGGCTGCCCGGTCCCGGACACGGAGGACAGGAACGGAGCTGGGGAATTATGGCCCAGCTGTATTCAGTCCGCTCCGAACGTTCCTGGGCGGTCGGCGACTTGGCGGACCTGGCCGATCTTTCCGCCATCTCCGGCGAAGCGGGTGCCGGATTCGTCCTGATCAATCCGCTCCATGCGGCGGAACCGGTGCCTCATGTCGAGGACTCGCCCTATCTTCCCGCAACGCGGCGGTTCTTCAACCCGCTCTACATCAGGGTGGAGGCTATCCCGGAGTACAGCTATCTTCCGTCCGCGACCCGCGCCGGAATCGAAGCCCGGGCCGCCGGCCAGCAGGCGCTGAACCATGACGCCAGGCTGCTTGACCGGGACACCGCCTTTGCGGCCAAACTCCAGAGCCTGCGAGAGGTGTACCAGGTGCCGCGCAGCCCCTCGCGCGAGCAGCAGTTCCAGGCCTTTGTCAGCGGCGAAGGCGCCGGACTGGAGAGTTTCGCCCTGTGGTGTGCCCTCGCCGCGCAGGCCCCGGCGGGGGCCCCGGAATGGGAAGCAGGGCTGCACAGCGACTATGCCCGGGCGAAGGCGGTTGAACTTTCCGCGGAGATACGGTTCTACCAGTGGCTCCAGTGGATCTGCGACGAGCAGCTTGAATACGCGCAGCGTGCGGCCAGGAGAGCCGGCATGGGCATCGGAACCGTGCACGACTTGGCAGTTGGTGTCCATCCCGGCGGTGCGGATGCCTGGACCCTGCGGGATGTGCTGGTTCCCGAAGTTTCGGTGGGGGCACCGCCGGACATGTTCAACCAGGTGGGGCAGGATTGGAGCCAGCCGCCCTGGGACCCGGACCGGCTGGCTGAAAGCGGTTACGGGGCCTACCGGGACATGCTCCGCACCGTCCTGCGGCATGCAGGCGGAGTCCGCGTGGACCATATCCTCGGCCTGTTCCGGCTCTGGTGGATCCCGCGCGGCGAGGCACCGGGCCACGGCGCGTACGTGTACTACGACCACGAGGCGCTCGTCGGAATCCTGGCCCTCGAAGCGCAGCGCGCCGGGGCTGTCGTGATCGGTGAGGACCTTGGGGTCTTCGAGCCCTGGGTCCAGGAATACCTTGCCGAACGGGGTGTCCTGGGAACGTCGATCCTCTGGTTTGAGCACACCGCTGACGGGCCGCGCCAGCCTGCGGACTACCGCGCGGGTGCACTCGCCACGATCGGGACCCATGACCTTCCGCCTGCCGCCGGCTACCTCGCCGGAGAGCATGTCAGGCTGAGGGACTCCCTGGGGCTGCTGAACCGCCCGCTGGAGGAAGAACGCGCCCTGGACCGGGAAGCGACGTCGGCAATCCTGGACCTGGTCAAGGAACACGGACTGCTCTCCGAAGAGGCGGGAGAACAAGAGACTGTCGAAGCGCTGCACCGCTTTATCGCCGAGACGCCGTCAGTGCTCATCGGCGTCGGCCTTGTCGATGCCGTGGGGGAATCCCGCATCCAGAACCAGCCGGGGACATCAAATGAATATCCGAACTGGCGGATTCCGCTGGCCGGCCCGGACGGGGCGCCTGTCCTGCTGGAAGACCTTGCCGGAAATCAGCGGTTCCGTTCCCTCGCCGAGGTCATGAACGAGTCACTGCGGAGCTAAGCGGGCTGCTGGTCAGCGAAGGCCACCCGGCGAAGCAGGGACCGGAGCTGGTCCCTTTCGGCGGGGGAGAGGGCCCCGAGGGCACTGTTTCCTGCATTCTGGACAATTGCCGCCGCCTCCGCATAGAGGCGCTTGCCTGCGGCAGTCGGTGTGATGATGTTGGACCGGCGGTCCCGCGGATCGGCCTTGCGTTTCACTGCGCCGCGCTTCTCCAGTGCGTCCACCAGGGCCACGATCTGGCTCGGGTCCAGGAAGAGGAACTCGGCCAGTTCGCGCTGCGAGGGTTTCAATCCGCTGCAGGCCAGGGAGAGCACCGAATACGAACGCACTTTGAGGTCCAGGGCGGCCAGATCCTCGTTCGCACGCCGCGAACCCACAGAGCGGGCCCGGGCGGCCAGGAACTCCGTTTCATTCGCCAGTTCGGAGGAATACAGCCGTTCAATCCCGGTCTCGGGAGCGGCAGCTGCGGCAGCGTTGTCCTGTCGGGCGGTCTGAGTCATGGGTCCAGAGTACGCCCAATCACAACTGTTGACATTCTCAATCATCTCGGTTGTTATGGTGTGAGGTAGGACACAATAATGAGGAGTCATCATGTCCCTGGACGGCAAAGTCGCGATTGTTACCGGCAGCGGGCGGGGGCTGGGCCTCGCTTACGCCCGGGAGCTGGCCCGGCAGGGTGCGGCTGTGGTGGTGAACGACGTCGATGCTTCTGTGGCTGAGGAGGCAGTCGCGGTGATCACGGCCGACGGCGGGCGTGCCGTGGCTGTTGTTGCCCCGGTGGGGTCCACCGAGACGGCGAAGGCCCTGGTGGATGCTGCGGTGGAGAACTTCGGCGGCCTGGACATCCTGGTGACCAATGCCGGGGTACTGCGCGATAAGTCGCTGCTGAAGATGACCGATGAGGACTTTGACCTGGTGATCAACGTGCACCTGCGCGGGACGTTCACCTGTGTGCGGGAGGCCTATGCCTACTTCAAGGAACACAACGTGGCCGGCCGGATCATCACGATCGGTTCCCCGACCGGGCAGCGGAAACTTCGGACAGACCAACTACGCTGCGGCGAAGGCCGGGATCGTGGGCATGGTGCGGACCTGGGCGATGGAGATGAAGAAGGCCGGTGTGACTGCCAATGCGGTGATTCCGGTGGCTGCGACGGCGATGACGAAGACGGTCCCGTATTTCGCTGCCGCCGTGGAAGCGGACGAGCGCGGTGAGGCGATGCCTGATTTCTTCCGCAAGGACCTGGGTTTTGGTACGGCGGAGGATGTTGCCGGGCTGGTGGCGTTCCTGGCGTCGGAGGAAGCTGCCGGGATCACGGGTCAGGCGATTGGTGTGGGCGGGGACCGTTTGCAGCTGTGGTCCCATCCTGAGGCTGTGGCCACTGAGTACCGTGACGGCGGCTGGTCCTATGCGGATCTCGCGTCGGCGTTCCCGTTCGCCGGGCAGCAGCAGAGTGTGGGGGAGAAGTTCCCGCCGCTGCCCGAAGAGCTCCAGCCGCAGACCGCTTCCAACTAGCTACGACGAAGAAACAGGAAAACCCTATGAGCGCTACCGTTGTCACCCTCGAAGAACTTCCCTCACTGGTCGGCAAGGACCTGGGCTACACCGACTACATCGAGATCACCCAGGACCAGATCAACACCTTTGCTGACGCGACCGATGACCACCAGTGGATCCACACCGATCCGGAAAAGGCCAAGGACGGGCCCTTCGGAGCCCCCATCGCCCACGGGTTCCTGACCCTGTCCCTGATCATTCCGCTGTGGAGTGCCCTGTTCGACGTGGACGGCGTGAAGACCAAGGTCAATTACGGCCTGGACCGGGTCCGGTTCACGAACCCGGTGAAGGTGGGCTCCAAGGTCCGGCTGCACTCTGTGATCGCGGAGGTCACCGAGGTGAAGGGCGGCGTGCAGATCAAGACGTCCAACACCATCGAGATCGAAGGCGAGGAACGTCCCGCCGTCGTCGCTGAATTCCTGGCCCGTTTCTACGCCTGATTCCCCTGGCGTCCCTGACTTCCGGCTCCCTCCGCGGGCCGGGAAGGAAAAGCTGTACCAAGCACCATCACCGCAGTATCCGTTTCTCCCCTCAAGGAAGAGGAAAGTTATGAGGCACTTCATTACCCGCCGGTCCGCGAAGGTATTTGCGCTCGGCGCCGTTGCGACGCTGGCACTGGCAGGCTGCGGCGGCGGCAGCCTGTCCGGCAGCGAGTCCGGATCACCTGCCGCTTCCGAGTCCGCCGGAAGCGGTGAACTCGAGAAGGTAGTAGTCGGTGTCCTGGCGATCGCGCCGTCGGCTGCCATGCACTACGGCATCGAGGAAGGCGTCTTCGAGAAGCACGGACTCGACGTCACGCTCGAGACGGGCCAGGGAGGCGCGGCGATGCTTCCGGCCGTCTCCACCGGCAGCATGAACTTCGCCGTTGGCAACCCGCTGACAGTGATGGTGGCCAAGGACAAGGGCCTGGACATGAAGATCGTCACGGGTTACTCCAACTCCTACGCGGAGGGGGAGGACATCAACGGCGTGGTCGCCCGGGCAGACTCCGGCATCACCTCCTTTGCCGACCTGGAGGGCAAGACCGCCACGGTCAACGCCATCAACACCCAGGGCGACCTGACCATCATGGAAGCCGCCTCACTGGCCGGTGCCGATCCCAGCGCCATCAACTTCTCCGAAATGCCGTTCGCGGACATGGAAGCGCAGCTCGAGCTGGGCAACACAGATGCCGTCTGGCTTCCCGAGCCGTTCCTGAGCAAGGCACTCTCCAACCCGGACAACGTCCTGGTCGGCTACTCCAACCAGGAAGCCGTTCCCGGAATGCCCACCATGGTGTCCTTCACCTCCGGCAAGTATGCGTCTGAAAACCCGGAAACCGTGGCCAAGTTCAAGGACGCCATGGAGGAACTCCTGGTCCAGGCGGAGGAGAACATCGACGACGTCAAGGCAACCCTGCCCGACTTCATGACCATGCCTCCCGAAGTTGCCGCGAACCTCAAGATGGAGCAGTACGAGGCCGAACTTCGCACTGAAGAGCTCACCGACATGGGCGAACTGATGCTCAAGTACAAGTTCGTCGAAAAGGCCCCTGACCTGGGCTCCATGACGGTCGAATAGAGCCGTGCCGGGGCCTGCTTCCTCCGGCCGGCCCCGGCACTACCTCCGGCAACTCACCCACCGATGAAGGATTTCGAGCAATGCAGAACCAGGGCCTGGGCTCATGGATCCACCGCCAGCGGGTTAAGTCTGGATCCAAGACTGCACTGATTTTCCGGGACAGCAGCATTTCCTACGCCGAGTTGGACGCCCGGATCAACCGGCTGGCTTCCGTGCTCCGAGCCAACGGCGTGGAACACGGATCCAGGGTCGCTTTCCTGGGCGACAACCACCCGGCGTTCTTGGAGACCTTCTTCGCTGCCGGATCTCTTGGGGCAGTGTTTGTTCCGCTTAATACCAGGCTGGCCCCACCGGAGATCCAGTACGCGCTGCAGGACTCCGGGAGCATCATCCTGGTGAATACCCTGGCCCTGGACGACCTGGCGGTCCGCGGCGCCCGGGAGACCGGCGTCGAACTCCGCCTGCTCGTGGATGACGGCAGCGGTGCGGCCTCCGCGGAGGCCGGCAGCCTGCCGGTCCAGGCGTACGAGGACTGCTTCTCCACTGATGCCCCGTTTGCTGACGCTGAAGTCTCGCTTGAGGACGGCGCCATCATCCTCTACACCTCAGGGACAACGGGACGACCCAAGGGTGCGCTGCTGACTCACGCCAATCTCGCCTGGAACTGCTTCAACGTGCTGGTGGATTACGACGTCGCCGGGGACGACGTGGCGCTCATGATCTCGCCGCTCTTCCATGTTGCCTCGCTGGACATGGGGGTTCTTCCCAACCTGCTCAAGGGTGCAACCGTCATTCTGGAAACCCGGTTTGAACCGGGCCGGACGCTGGAGCTGATCGAAAAGTACCGCGCCACCTTTATCAGCGGTGTGCCCACCACCTACCAGTTGCTGTGTGAACATCCGGACTGGCCCAAGCGCGACATCAGCTCGCTGCGCAAACTGACCTGCGGAGGTTCCGCCGTTCCGCTGCGGGTGATCGACGCCTACGAAGAGCGTGGTCTCGGATTCTCCAACGGCTACGGCATGACCGAAACGGCTCCCGGAGCGACTGCCCTGCCGCCGTCGCGCTCCCGGGAGAAGGCCGGCTCCGCCGGAATCCCGCACTTTTTCACGTCGGTTCGGGTCACGCGTCCTGATGGCGCGGTTGCCGCTGCGGGAGAGGTCGGCGAGGTCCAGATCAGCGGGCCGAACGTCATCAAGTCCTATTGGAACCGGCCTGAGGCCACGGAGGAATCCTTCACCGACGGGTCCTGGTTCCGTTCCGGCGACATGGGCTATTTCGACGGCGACGGCTTCCTCTTCATCTCCGACCGGCTCAAGGACATGATCATTTCCGGCGGGGAGAACATTTATCCGGCCGAGGTGGAGCAGATCATCAGCGAACTCGAGGCTGTCAGCGGTGTGGCTGTGATTGGGATACCCGACGAGAAGTGGGGTGAAGTGCCAAAGGCCATCATCACCCTGCGTGACGGGTACGCCCTTGACCCTGCTGAGGTTCCGGCGCACCTGGACGGACGGGTGGCCAGGTACAAGATCCCCAAGACGGTTGAAATCGTGCCGGAATTCCCGCGGACGGCCAGCGGAAAGATCCGGAAGGCCGACCTGCGGCGGGAGCATGCCGGCTAGCGATCCGGCTGATCCGGCGGCTGGTTAGGGGCGGCTCATTCAACGGCTCATTCGACGGCGATGAACGGGACCGTCCTGCCCGTTCGCGCCAGCACCCGTTGTTCCAGGTCCGCTCCGTCGGGAACGTCCACCGGCCGGTCAAAGAGGCCGGGCGCGTAGGCAAGGTCGCCGAACCCGTCCATGGCTGCCCCGATGTCATTGAGGTCCTTTTCGGTCAGCAGCGCATCCAGTCCCTGGGACACGGCAAGGTCCCACCGGTGCACCAGAAGATCGCCGCCGTAAAACCCCGCAAGGGTTTCCCCGATGGTGCTGGGGCCGAAGTAGCCCGCGAAACTCCGGCGGGCGACGTCGGGATCTGCCAGCAGGCCGGCCACCGTTTTCTCGTGTTTGGTCCATTGCCGGACCGGCCCGGTGTCCGCTGCGGCATCGCCTCCCAGGAGATTATGCTGCTCCAGGAACTCCCGCTCCGTCGACACTATGTGTGCCACGATGTCCCGTGCCCGCCACTGGGCGCAGGGTGTCGGCGCGTCCCAGTCAGCGGCTGCCATCACGAGGGCGGTAAATGGGTCTGCCCGTTCACGCCACATTCGCAGTGCTTCCGTCATATTCTTCTCCTTGTCATTTCCGCCAGGTTTGGGTTATCTGAGGCTAGGGCCGCGCCCCGCTGCCTGTCTTGTACGAATCCGTCAGTGTGGAGGGCAGGTGAAGCCGTGGACGAAATCAGCAGGGGACACCTCAATGACCCGGAGGACGGTTCCGTTACGATCTACCGCCGTGACCCCTCCGCTTCCCTCCGGAACTGGCTTCAGGTTTTCTGGATTCCCGTGTGGTCGGTTCCAGAGTCCGGGTTTCGTGAACAGCGGGTCCTCACCCACCCGGTGTGTTTGCTGAGCATTACGGATTCGTACGCACGTCTGGTCGGACCGGCCAGCGTTGCGGCACGGCAGGTGCTCCGCGGCGACGGCTGGGCGTTTGGGGTGATGTTCCGTCCCGGCGTTGGACGGCGCTTGCTGGGCCGCGATGTTTCGGCGATAACCGACGGGTACGCGGATCTCTCGGAGATAGCGCTCCTTCACGGCCTTGCGGAGAAGATACGGAATCTCATGCAGGCCGACCCCCGAAGTGCGGATGCACATCGAGCGGCACAGGACGTCGTGGAAGGGCGGGTTGCGTCACTTGGCCACCCGGATGACGGTGCAGTCCTCGCCGGCAGGGTGGTCTCCATGGTGGAGGATCCGCTGATTGCTTCCGTTGCCGATCTTTGTGAAGCGCTTGATTTGCCGGAGCGAAAACTCCAGCGGCTGTGTTCCGGCTTCCTCGGTGTGAGTCCACGCTGGCTGATCCGGCAGCGGCGGCTGCATGAAGCAGGGGAGCGGCTAAGGAACGGAGGGTCCCTTGCAGATCTTGCCACCCGGCTCGGGTACACCGATCAGTCCCACTTCTCCCGGGATTTCCGAGCGGCTACCGGATGGCCCCCTGGCCTGTTTGCGCGCATGGCGAAGGGAATGCCTGGGGAGGTCCGGTGATCTGCGGGCCCGTTGCTGCCCCGTGATGACTGCCGCCGTTGCCGTTGCCGTTGCCGTTGCCGTGGCCGCCGTTGCCGCCGGCGCCGGGCGCCGGCAGGCACCGCTTCCCGGGTACGCTGCTTAGTCAGGGGCCAGGTCAGCGGCCGGCGCATCGGCCGCCCGCCGATGCGCCGGCCGATACGCCGTTGGGGAGGAACGCCAACATGACAACGAGCCTGCTGCTGCTTGCAGACACCCACCTGCCGTTGCGGGCCAAAGCCCTGCCGGACGAGGTCTGGGCCGCGGTTGAAGCTGCAGACCTGGTGGTACATGCCGGCGACTGGGTGAACGAGGATCTGCTGGACGAGCTCGAGGACCGGTCCCGCGCGCTGCTGGCCTGCTGGGGAAACAATGACGGGCCGGGCCTGCGTGCCAGGCTCCCCGAAGTCGCCCGCGCCGTCGTCGAGGACGTGAGAATCGCCGTCGTACATGAGACAGGCGCCGCCCGCGGGCGTGAAGCGCGCATGGCTGAGGCCTATCCCGGGACAGACCTGCTGGTCTTCGGGCACAGCCACATTCCGTGGGATACCGCCGCGCCGGGCGGCCTGCGGCTGCTGAATCCAGGTTCACCCACAGACCGGCGCAGGCAGCCGTTCTGCACGTACATGGTCGTTACCGTGGATGGCCGGACGGTCGAGGCTGACCTGCGGCGGTTGCCGCTGCGCGGGTTGCGGGTGCAGGCCGGGCCGGTTCCCTGAGGATTATCCACAACGTCGCCACGTGGCGGTTCGTGCCAGATGTTTTCCACAAAGGGGCCTGCGGAAGGACGTTCCCTTTAGCAGGGCTGGCACTTTTGGGCCTATGGAAAAAAGGGGTGCTTCAGAAGGAGTTCGGACAGATGCCGCTTCGGCCATGTCCGGGCGAGGTCTGCTCAACGACTTCACTCTGGCGGAAGGAATCTCCAGACGCTTCAGCGGGTCCTTGACCGTTTCGGATGTTGACGCCCTTGATGCTGCCGAAGCCGTCGAAATGCTGGAGGCGGTTGCGTCGCTGACTGCCTGGGCCCAGGCGCTGCAAGCCAGGGTGGTGCACCGCATGGAGGAACTCATCAACCGTGAGGTTGAGGAGATGCTGCAGAAGCCTGATCCGGTGATGGCCATGTCGCTGACTGCAGCCGAGGCTGGTTCCGTGCTGCGGTTGCCGCATATGACGGCGATGCATTTGGTCAGCGATTCGGAAGCACTGTGCGACCGGTATCCGGAGACACTGGCGAGCCTTTCCCACGGCAGTATCAGCTACCGGCACGCGCAGGCAGTTATCGACCAGGCTGACAGTGTCCCGGAGGAGGAACGGCGGGGGTTCCAGTCCGAGCTGCTGGCTTTGGCGGAGGGACAGACCTGCGCCCACCTGATGCGTGCGGCTCGGCGGCTCAGGGAACGGCGCTGGCCGGAGACCATGATTGAGCGTCACCGTGCCGCCTTGGAGAAACGCAGAGTGGGCTTTGACCCTCTTCCCGACGGTATGGGCCAGTTCACTGCTTTTGTGGCAGCGGAGACAGGACAGGCAATCCTCTCGAAGCTGACGGCGGCTGCTCGGGGGCAGCAACAGGCAGGGGACACGCGAACCGTGGACCAACTGCGCGCAGACATCTTCAGCTCCCTAATGCTTGGAGCAGGTCCCGACGATCCGGCCGTGCCGCAGGTTGCGGGCAACGGGGACACGGTTCATGAAGTCCCCGGAATCGCCGCCGAAATCATGGTGCTGATCCCCGCGGACACGCTCTTTGGCGGCGACGACAAAGCTGCCGAACTAAACGGCTACGGCCCGATCAGCTCAGAGGCTGCCCGGAGATTGGCAAGACAAGCGCTCCACTGGACAGGGCTGGTCCAGGATCCGGCTACCGGGGAGATCCTGGCAGTGGGCCGGCGTCGCCGGGTTCCCGCCGGACTCAAACGCTGGCTGCAGGCGCGGGATGGCACATGCCGCTTTCCGGGATGTTCGGTCAGTACGCCGCGGACCGAAATCGACCACACGATCCCGTGGTCCCATGGCGGTCCCACCGAGCACGGAAATCTGGCCAACCTGTGCCCGAAGCACCACAGATACAAGACACTGGGATTCTGGTCGGCCGACCAGCCGGTTCCCGGGGTCTTGAAGTGGAGATCGACTCTTGGTCGCACCTACCAGGTCAAACCTGTACTGGACTATGGGCGGCCGACCTATCCTGCGGCCGGGGAAGGGCCGGAAACCCGGGCAGGATAGGTGGCTCGGATTACGTTTCGGTGAACTGACGTCGCTCAGTCACGTCGTAGCAGACGACCTGTTGGCGGTACCTCAGTGTCACGGTTTGGTGCGGGGCTGACCTCTACACCCCTCAGGAACGTCTGCTGAACAATGCCTGACAGTTCCTTGCCGGCGTAGGGAGTGATGGGATTTTTGTGGTGCAGTCTGGTTGCGTCGACGACGAAGGTCCTTTCTGAAGCAAACACGGCGAAGTCGGCGTCAGCACCCACCTCAATCCGGCCCTTTCGTCCCAGCCGTGCCAGTTCAGCCGGTCGGTGGCTCATCCACTCCAGGACCTTTTCCAACCCAATGCCTCTACGCTGTGCCTCCGTCCAGATCAGGGACAGTCCCAGTTGAAGCGAAGAGACCCCTCCCCAGGCCACACCGAAATTGCCGGCTTCCAGGTCCTTCAGGTCCAGGGTGCTGGGGGAGTGGTCTGAGACGATGAGATCGATGGTCCCGTCAAGCAGCCCTTGCCACAGCTGCTCCCGGTTGGCGTCCTCCCGAATTGGAGGGCAGCACTTGAACGCTGTCGCTCCGTCGGGGATGTCCTCCGCCAGCAGTGTCAGGTAATGCGGGCAGGTCTCCACGGTCAGCCGGACTCCGTCGCGCTTGGCCTCCGCGATCATAGGCAGGGCTTCGGCAGAGGACAGGTGCAGAATGTGCGCACGTCCCCGTGTCCGCCGCGCCGCTTCAATGACCTGTGCGATCGCATTGTTCTCCGCAGACGGCGGCCGGGAAGCCAGGAACCCTGCATAGTCCCTTCCAGACGGTTCCGGTGCGGCCTCAATCACGGCCGGGTCTTCCGCGTGCACGATTAGCAGCGAGTCAAAAGACGCCAGCTCCGCAAGGTCCTTCTCCATCTCCGCCGGCTCCAGGTGAGGGAACTCATCCACCCCCGAATGAACCAGGAAGCATTTGAATCCGAAGACGCCGGCATCATGCAGCGGACGCAGGTCAGCAGTGTTGCCCGGAACGGCACCACCCCAAAACCCCACATCCACAAAAGCCTGGCCAGCCGCCGCTTCCTGCTTGGCGTGGAGAGCTTCCACCGACACGGTGGGAGGAATCGAATTCAGCGGCATATCGATGATCGTCGTGACGCCGCCGGCAGCAGCAGCCCGAGTGGCCGACGCGAACCCCTCCCATTCCGTCCGGCCGGGTTCATTCACATGCACATGCGTGTCCACCAAGCCGGGCAGCAGAACCTCGTCATCAGCGAGCTCAATCTCCCGCGCTCCGCTCAGCCCCGTCCCCAGGGGCACGACGGCGGACACGGTGCCCCCGCGGACGCCGATCTCCCAGGCACCAGTCCCGGCAGCGGCGTAAATCTTCCGGCCGCGCACGACCAGATCGAAATCAGCGTGGGTCATACGTCGCACTCCTTAGTTTCTGCACCCGGCAGTTGCAGCCAGCCAAAGGCATCAGCCGCCAGACTCTGGTATTCCAAGCTAACCAACCCCGTGTAACCCGCGGCCACAGACTCGGCAACCCACTGGGCCAGCGGAAGGTTCCCGCTTCCCGGCACTCCTCGTCCCGGGGCGTCAGCGATCTGGATGTGGCCAAACTCCGCAGCATGCGACGCAATCAGCGCCGGCACATTCACCCCATTCACCGCCAGGTGGTAGAAATCGGCCAGCAGGGCAATGTTCGGCATCCCGCCATTCCGCACACGGTCGATGACAGCAAAACAGTCCGACGCCGTCAGCAGCGGGTACCCCGGAGCACCGCTAAGCGGTTCCAGGAGGACCGTGCCGCCCAAGTGAGCGACGGCGTCGGCAGCGATCATCAGGTTCTCCACCGCCGTCTCGTCCTGCTCGGCCAGCGGAACGCCGTCCTCGCGAAGCCCGTAGAGCGCGTTGAAGCCCCGGCATCCGGTCAGCCTCGCGATCCCGACGGCCGTTTCCAGGCTGGCCCGGAACTCCTGGCTGCGGGACGGCGACGACAGTACACCCCGCTCACCGGCCGGCATGTTCCCGGCAAAGAAGTTCAATCCGGTCAACCGGACCCCGGCCTCATTCAGCGAGCGCAGGAACGCATCGACCTCAAGATCGTCCGGAACAGCCGAATCGAACGGCCACCAGAATTCGACCGCCTCGAACCCGGCGGCAGCTGCTGCGGCCGGACGCTCCAGCAGAGGCAGATCCGTCAGCATGATCGAACAATTCACGGTCCAGCATGTACCAGGTACAGCAGCCAGGGGACTATCGCTCATGGGCGTGCTCAGAGCATGATCTGACGGTTTACGTCCTTGTACAGCAGATATCTGAAATTCGACGGGCCCCCGGCGTAACAGGCCTGCGGACAGAACGCCCGCAGGGACATGTAATCGCCCTCCTGGACCTCCACCCAGTCCTCGTTCAGCCGGTACACGGCCTTGCCCTCCAGGACGTAGAGGCCGTGTTCCATGACGTGGGTTTCGGCAAACGGGATCGAGGCGCCGGGCTCGAACGTCACGACGTTGATGTGCATGTCGTAGGCAAGGTCGTCCACCGGAAGCATCCGCGTGGTGCGCCACTTGTTATCCGTGCCGGGCATCCCCGCCGGTTCAAGGTCGCTTTCGTGCCCGACGACGACCTTGGGCAGGTGCCCCGCCAGAGGTTCGTAGGCTTTCCGGATCCACTGGAACCGCGCCGGTTCGGTGCCTTCGTTGGCAACAGTCCAGATTATCTTCGGCGGAAGGTAGGCGAAGCCGCCGGGCGTCAATTCGTGCTGCTCGCCGTCGATCGTCACGGTGAGCGGACCGCCGTCGAGCACGAACACAAACGACTCCACGGTTTCCTGCGGTTCGGGTTTGCGTGAACCTCCGCCCGGCGCGACCTCCATCAGGTACTGCGCGAACGTGGTGGCACCTCCGGCAACCGGCCGGTTCAAAATCCAGGCGCGGGTACCGTCCCAGTCCGGAAGGACGCTCGTGACGATGTCCCGGAGCACGCCGCGCGGGATCACCGTGTAGGCCTCTGTGACGACGGCGCGGTCCGAAAGCAGTGCGGTTTGTGCCGGAAGTCCGGCCTCGGGTGCGTAGTAGGTGTTCACTCAGGATCCGGTTCTCTTGGGGGCGTTCGGGTGGGCAAGGGCAGCCAGGTCTTCCGTGGAAACCCCGGCTGCATCGGCGACTTCTGCTGCGGTCACGGCACCGCAGGCCAGGCCACGGTGGATGTAGCGGGCCAGCGCCCGGGCTGTGGCAGGTTCGTCCAGGATTGTGCTCTCGAGCCGGTGGACGTAGTTCCGCAGCCGGAAAGCAGCTGCCGCGAATCCGCTGCGGTAGAAATCGTAGGTGGCAAGGAACCGGGTAGGCAGCTGCGCTGCGTGGAGGTCCCAGCCCTGGTAGTAACCGGCAGCCAGCGACCGGGCGACCAGCCGGGCATGCAGGGCCCAGGCCCGGTCAACGTTTTGGGGGTCGCCGATGGGAAGGATGTTGGTTGAGCCATCAGAGAGCCGGACACCGGTACCTGCAGCCGCCACCTGCATGACAGCCTTCGCGTAATCCGCAGCGGGGTGTTCCATGGACTGATGCGCTGCGGCTATGCCGAGCGAGGCGCTGTAGTCATACGTGCCGTAATGCAGCCCGCTGACCCGACCGCCGGCAGCATGCAGCACGGCAGCAACCGGAACTGTACCGTCGGCCCCGAGGATCAGCTGCGGCGTCTCCATCTGCACTTCAAAGCGCAGCCGTCCGGAGGGAAGGCCATGCGCGTCCTCAAGCCGCTCGCAGGCGTAGGCCATGGCCTGCACCTGCGCCACCGTGCTCACCTTGGGAAGCGTGAGCACCAGGCCGTCAGGCAGGGTCCGGTTCGCCGTCGAGTCCAGCAAGGACCCGAGAAACAGGTCCAGGGTCCGCAGGCCGCGGTCCCGGGTCGCAGCCTCGAAGCACTTGAAGCGGATGCCGATGAAGGGAGGAGCGGTCCCGGCAGCGACAGCACGTGCCACGTTGGTTCCGGCCGCCACGGCGTGGGCGTCTTCCTCGTCATCGGGACGTGAGCCGTAGCCGTCTTCGAAGTCCAGGCGCAGGTCTTCGATGGGTTCCGAGGCCAGCTTCGCCTCCACAAGGCCCGCAAGGACACCTGGGTTCTCCAGATCAAGCCAGGACGCCAGGCGTTCGAGGCCGCCCTGCGCATCCACCGCAGCCAGGGCCTGCTGTCCCCATTCGGATGCCAGGGCCGGCGTGAACTTATCCGCCGGAACATACACGGTATGCACCGGCTGGCGGGAGCCGTCATCGCCGGGATAGCCAGCGGCCAGCAGCTCATCTGTGGCGCGAAGCGACTCTCCGATTCGTGCGTAATCCTCCGCACTCAGGGCGAGTTTCGCGGTATCGGGCGGGTTCATCGATTTCCTTCTGAAAGGGCCTCAGACTCCACAGCGGAGGCCACGGACGGAGCAACCATCGGGTCGAACACGCTGGGCACGATGTACGCAGCAGAGAGCTCCTCCGGAGAAACACGCTCCGCAATCGCACGCGCAGCCGCTACCAGCATGGGCGTGGTGATCTCGGAGGCGCCGGCGTCGAGCAGCCCGCGGAACAAGCCCGGGAACACCAGGACATTGTTGATCTGGTTCGGAAAGTCGCTTCGCCCGGTGGCAACGACGGCGGCATGCCGTGCAGCGGCGGCCGGATCCACTTCCGGATCGGGGTTGGCCAACGCAAAAACGACGGCGTCCGGAGCCATCGAGGCGATATCAGCCTCGCTGAGGATATCGGGTGCACTGACCCCGATAAAGACATCAGCACCGGCAAGGGCTTCGGACAGGCTCCCGGCAAACTGGTCATGGTTCGTGTTGGCCGCGAGCCAGGCACGGGTGGGATCGGGCTGCTCATCAGCAGAGCGGAGGACCCCTTCCCGGCCGAAAGCGATAATCCGTGCGGCACCGTCGGACAGGAGCAGGCGGATGATCGCCGACCCCGCCGCGCCCACTCCGGAAACCACGATCCGCGCCTCATCCAGCGGCTTATCCACTACACGCAGGGCATTCGTCAGGGCCGCCAGCACCATAACCGCGGTGCCGTGCTGATCATCGTGGAACACAGGAATATCCAGGTCTTCGCGCAGCCTGCGTTCGATCTCGAAGCAGCGCGGCGCAGCGATGTCCTCCAGGTTGATGCCCCCATAGGTCGGAGCGATGGCCTGCACGGTCCGGATGATCTCCTCCGTGTCCTGCGTGTCCAGGCAGACCGGCCAGGCGTCCACCCCGCCGAACTGCTTGAACAGCGCCGCCTTGCCCTCCATGACCGGCAGGGCAGCAGCCGGACCAATGTTGCCCAGCCCCAGCACCGCGGAACCGTCCGTGACCACGGCAACCGTGTTGCCCTTGATGGTCAGCCGGCGGGCCTCGGCTGGATCGGCGGCAATGGCATTGCACACGCGGGCGACGCCGGGAGTGTAGGCACGGGCGAGATCGTCACGGTTATCCAGCGGTACGGTAGGCGCGACGGCGATCTTGCCGCCAAGGTGCATCGCGAAGGTGCCGTCGGTGACGCTCTCGACCGTGACGCCGCTTAGGGCTTCGAGCTGCTCGCTCACAAGTGCGGCGTGGGCGTCATCAATGGTGTTGCAGGTAAGGTCGATGTGCAGGACGCGGTTGCTTGATTCCACGACGTCCAGTCCGGTCAGGGCGGCTCCGGCGTGGCCGACCGCCGCGGCCAGATCACTGGCGGCACTGAAATCCGAGGGCACGTGGACGCGGAAGGTCATCGAATTGCCTGGGCCGGGAACTGCCATTTTCTCTACCTCCCAGCCGAACGATTTCCGTATTATGGATAATATTGTTTGCCATATGGAATGACAAGAGATTTGTTCGGATTGTGATCCAGGGGAAGAAATAGCTGGTCTTCCCTCCCAACCGCGGTTACGGTGGGGAATCCGAAACTGCTTTTCCGCATGACGATAACAAAACCACTTCTGAGTTCGAACCGCCCCGGAAGGATCCAACGAGATGGCCGAGCGAAGCGCCGGAGGCGGTGTGCAGTCCGTCGAGCGCGTGTTCGAACTGCTGGAATTGATCACTGACGCCGGAGGATCCGCGACGCTGAGCGAGCTGTCTGCCACGGCAGGCCTTCCGCTCCCGACGATTCACCGCCTGCTGCGCACCTTGGTAAAGCTGGGCTACGCCCGACAGCTGCCGACCCGGCGCTATGTCCTTGGCCCCCGGCTCATCAGGCTCGGCGAGGGCGCCGGAAAGCAGCTCGGAGCGCTGGCGACACCTGTGTTGCGGAAATTGGCGGACGAAGTCGGGGAAACAGCCAACATGGCAGTACTCGACTCGGACCAGGTGCTCTACATCGCCCAGGCTCCGTCCCGGCACTCCATGCGGACCTTCACGGAAGTGGGACGCCGCGCCCACAGCCATGCGACCGGCGTCGGGAAGGCCATCCTGGCGCAGCTCACCGATGAGCAGGTGCGCGGCATCGTGGCCCGGACCGGCCTGCCCGCAGCCACGCCGGCCAGCATTCCCAGCATCGAAGGCCTGCTCGCCGACCTGGCCATCATCCGTGAACGCGGCTACGCCATTGATGAGCAGGAACAGGAACTCGGAGTCCGCTGCTTCGCTGCTGCGGTTCCGGATGCCCCTACACCGACAGCCATCTCCGTCTCCGGCCCGGTCTCCCGTGTTGATGAGGCCTTCGGTGAACGGGCTGTTCCAATGCTCCAGGCTGCTGCACGGGAGATCTCCGGGGATCTGGCGCTGCAGCACGCCTGAGCCTGCCGCACGCTTAAACCAGACACGCTGAAACAAGTAAGGGCCGGAAACCGCGCACGGTTTCCGGCCCTTACTTAGCTGGTCAGCGGTTAGGCGTCGCCGCCCGCATTGCCGCTGGTCCCTGCGTTGACGTTCAGCAGGTCGTACTTCTCCAGCGCCATACGCGGTGCGTCAGCATCCACCTCGCCGCGCTTGGCGAGCAGCTGCAGGGTGCGGACCACCATGGAGTGGCTGTCGATCTTGAAGTAACGGCGTGCTGCGGCCCGGGTGTCCGCGAAACCGAAGTCATCCGCACCTAGGGTGGCGAAGTCGTTCGGCAGGAACTGGCGGATCTGGTCCGGAACAGCCTTCATGTAGTCCGTGGACGCCACGATCGGGCCTTCGGCACCGGCAAGCTGCTGCGTCACGAACGGCACGCGGGGCTCGGAGCCGGGGT
Source organism: Arthrobacter caoxuetaonis (assembly GCF_023921125.1). Taxonomy (NCBI): domain Bacteria; kingdom Bacillati; phylum Actinomycetota; class Actinomycetes; order Micrococcales; family Micrococcaceae; genus Arthrobacter; species Arthrobacter caoxuetaonis. The sequence goes on along the minus strand of NZ_CP099466.1, from coordinate 3,157,004 downwards.
TCAGGAAGGCTTCTTCTTCGGCAGCCAAACCGTCACGGCGCAGCTCGTTCCAGGACGTCACCGACCAGACATCAGCCGAAACTCCCCAGTCGTCAGCGAGCAGCTTCTGGGCTTCGAGGGCCCACGGAACCGCGACGCCGGAAGCCAGCAGCTGGGCCTTCGGCCCTTGGGCGTCCGACGCCGAGACACGGTAAATGCCCTTGAGGACACCTTCCACGTCGAGGTTCTCCGGAGCCTTGGGCTGCAGGATCGGCTCGTTGTAAACCATGATGTTGTAGATCAGGTTCCGGTCCTCGGAGCCTTCGCCGTACATCTCTTCGAGGCCGCGGCGCATGATGTGCCCGATCTCGTAGCCGTAGGCCGGATCGTAAGTCTTCACCGCGGGGTTGGTCGAGGCCAGGATCGGCGAGTGCCCGTCGGCGTGCTGCAGGCCTTCGCCCGTCAGGGTGGTGCGGCCGGCAGTCGCGGAGATCAGGAAGCCGCGGGCCATCTGGTCAGCAGCTGCCCAGATGTAGTCGGCGGTGCGCTGGAAACCGAACATCGAGTAGAACACGTAGACCGGGATCAGCGGTTCGCCGTGGGTGGCGTAGGCCGAACCGGCAGCGGTGAACGCAGCGATGGAACCGGCCTCGTTGATGCCGACGTGCACAATCTGGCCCTGCGGGGACTCCTTGTAGGCCAGGACGAGGTCCCGGTCCACGGACAGGTAGTTCTGGCCCTTGGGGTTGTAGATCTTTGCCGTCGGGAAGAACGAGTCCATGCCGAAGGTACGGGCCTCGTCCGGGATAATCGGCACAATCCGCTTGCCGAACTCCTTGTCCCGCATGAGGTCCTTGAGCAGGCGGACGAACGCCATGGTGGTGGCGGCCATCTGCTTGCCCGAACCGCGGTTGGCGACTTCGTAGGCGGACTCATCCGGCAGCTTCACCGGTGCGTGCTTCTCGCGGCGTTCCGGGACGTTGCCGCCGAGTTCCCTGCGGCGTTCCAGCAGGTACTTGATCTCCGGTGCGTCGGCACCCGGGTGGTAGTACGGCGGCTGGTAGGGGTCGGCTTCAAGCTGCTCATCGCTGATCGGAATCCGAAGGTGGTCGCGGAAGGCCTTGAGGTCCTCCAGCGTCAGCTTCTTCATCTGATGGGTCGCGTTGCGGCCCTCGAAGTGCGTGCCCAGGCCGTAGCCCTTGACGGTGTGCGCCAGGATGACGGTCGGCTTGCCCTTGAACTCAGTGGCGGCCTTGTAGGCGGCGTAGACCTTGCGGTAGTCGTGGCCGCCGCGCTTCAGGTTCCAGATGTCCTGGTCCGAGAGATCGGCAACCATGTCCTTGGTCTGCGGGGTCTTGCCGAAGAAGTGCTCGCGGACGAAGCCGCCGGACTCGGCCTTGTAGGTCTGGTAATCGCCGTCGAGCGTGGAGTTCATGATGTCCACGAGTGCGCCGTCGTTGTCCTTCTCGAGCAGCGAGTCCCACTCGCGGCCCCAGACAACCTTGATGACGTTCCAGCCGGCGCCGCGGAAGAAGGCTTCGAGCTCCTGCATGATCTTGCCGTTGCCGCGCACCGGACCGTCGAGGCGCTGCAGGTTGCAGTTCACCACGAAGGTCAGGTTGTCGAGCTTGTCATTGGCGGCAAGCTGGAGCAGGCCGCGCGATTCCGGCTCGTCCATTTCGCCGTCGCCAAGGAACGCCCAGACATGCTGGTCTGAGGTGTCCTTCAGGCCGCGGTTTTCCAGGTAGCGGTTGGACTGTGCCTGGTAGATCGCGTTCATGGGGCCAATGCCCATGGACACGGTCGGGAATTCCCAGAAGTCCGGCATGGAACGCGGGTGCGGGTACGAGGACAGGGCGTGTCCCTCGCGGGACTTCTCCTGGCGGAAGCCGTCGAGGTCTTCCTCGCTCAGGCGGCCTTCAAGGAAGGCGCGGGCGTACACACCGGGGGAGGCATGGCCCTGGAAAAAGATCTGGTCGCCGCCGCCGGGGTGGTCCTTGCCGCGGAAGAAGTGGTTCATGCCCACTTCGTACAGGGTGGCGGCACCTGCGTAAGTGGAGATGTGGCCGCCGACGCCGATGCCGGGGCGCTGGGCGCGGTGCACCATGATCGCGGCATTCCAGCGCAGCCAGGCGCGGTAGCGGCGTTCGATTTCCTCGTCTCCCGGGAACTCAGGTTCCTGGTCAACGGGGATGGTGTTGACGTAGTCGGTGGTGGTCACCATGGGGACGCCGACGGAGCGGGAACCTGCCCGCTGGAGCAGGGAGCGCATGATGAACTGCGCACGCTCTGTACCCTGCGAGCGGATCAGCTCATCGAGGGATTCAATCCATTCCGCGGTTTCTTCCGGGTCACGATCCGGCAGCTGGCTTGTCAGCCCGCTGAGGATGTCCGTTCTGTCTTCACTGACGCTCATATGCAGCCTCTCGGTTGAGGGCGGGGTCCCCTCAAGGTAATTCGGTGACTCACCGACCACTCCGTTATGCGGAATGCTCAGTTCAATCTATACGAACAGGCGATTTCATGCTTCTTCGGGTACGGCATTGTTGCTTCACCGTAAGACGTATCACAGATGCCCTTTAGGGCATATCCGGCAAGACAGCGGCAATTCCCCGACGCCCTCCAGCTAAACGGCCGGTCCAGCCAAGGACCGGCCCACTAGCTATGCCTATAGTGGTGCGGGCAAGGATTCTTCTCCGGAAAGGCACCAGTGAGCCTTCGATACGCGCTGCTGGCACTGCTGAACGTCGAGCCAATGACTGGTTACGACCTGTACAAGCAGTTCCAGTCCTCGGTCGGGTACGTCTGGCATGCCCCGGACTCCCAGATCTACCCCGAACTTCGCCGGATGGAACGGGACGGACTGCTGGAGGGAGAAGAAGTCCGGTGGGGCTCCAAGGGGCGCAAACGGCAGTACCACGTCACGGATGCCGGACGTGATGCCTTCCGGACCTGGGTCAACAGCCAGCTGGACTACCCCCGGGAACGGGACCCCATGCACTTGAAAGCTGCCTATTTGGAATGGGCTGAACCCGATTCTGCCCGCCGGCAGCTTGAAGCCCACATTGAGCACTACGGTGCCCTTCTCCTGCAATGGCGGCAGAAGATCCAGGAGATCGACGGCGGATCCTCGGACATGCTCAACCGCCGCCTGGCGACCGTACCCGAAGAAGACCACGGGAAGGTGGCGGCCTTCAAACGGTTCACGTATGAGGGACTGACCTCGCGGGCTGAATCCGAAGTCGCCTGGGCCGAACGTGGACTTGCCCTGCTCGATGAGCTCTATCCTCAGGGGTCTGCCTAGACATCACGCGCTGAGATCTCACACTGCCGCGCGCCTGCCGGCCACCCACTCGCCGGCCGCACGCCTGAGCCTTTCCCCCAGACAGCAGAAACTGCCCGTGAGCTCTCACGGGCAGTTTCTGCAATCTCGGTGGTCTGCGAGCGGCTACTGCTCCAGCTTCATGGCCTTGCGCAGGGTCAGGGCCCCGCCGCCCTGCATGACGGCCCGCCGGTAGATTTTCTCGCCGAACCGCAGAAGCGCATATGCAGCGGCCAGCGCGATGGCCAGCGATGCAAACGTCTGCCACAGGGGAACTTCGCCGCTGAGCATCCGCACCGGCATCGCAACGGTGGAGAGCACCGGAACGAAGGATGCGAGAACCAGCAGCTGGCCTTTGGCAAACAGGCCCGCGAACAAGGCGACGATGATCACGGTAAGCACCGGACCGGAGCTGTTGTTCAGGTCCTCGGAGCGTGAGGCCATGGAGCCGATCATGGCCCACAGGGAAGCCAGGATCAGGAAGCCGACCAGGAAGAAGACCAGGAACCAGCCCGACGCCGGAATGATCGTACTCACCGAATCTGCCGTCCCGGTAAAGGTCAGGGCAAGCAGGGCCGCGCCGGCGTACAGCGCCAGCTGGATCATGGCCAGGACAGTGTTGCCGGCAACCTTGCCGTAGAGCAGCTGCCGGATCGGAATCGCCGTCGCAAGGATCTCCACTACCCGGTTCTGCTTTTCTTCCAGCACGGAGGTGGCGATCGCCATGCCGAACACAATCGCGGCCATATAAAAGAGGAACCCGAAAACATAGCCGGTGAACTGGGCCAGGAACTGATTCTCGGCATTGCCGTTGAGCAGCGCCGTCTCGAACTCGCTGCCTTCCAGCAGGGCTTCCGGCGTGGTCCCGGCCTGGCCGGCGTTGATGCCCAGGGTGTAGGCACGCAGGGCCTCGGCTACTCCCTGCTGGAGTCCGCCGGAAAGCTCCTCGTTGCCGGTCAGGGTCCAGGTGCCGTCATCACTGAGGATGAGTGCCGCGTCAGCCTCCCCCGAACGGACCAGCTCTTCGGCCTGCTTCGCCGAATCAGCGGAGCGTGCCTCATAGCTGGTATTCCCGCCGTCGGCCTGCCCCGCTTCGTGGGCCAGGTCCACGACGGCAGTGCCGGCGGAATCATTGACGGCAACCCTGTAATCGTCCGCCTTGGTGCTCATGTAGGCGTTGAAGACCACGACGCCGACAATCAGCACCAGCGTGACCAGGGTGGAGATCAGGTAGCTGCGGTCCTTGGCCTTGACCGTGACCTCACGGAGGGTGACGATGGCCCACGCCGGGGTAGGCCGGGAAACGGTGCTCATGCTGCGGTGACCTCACGGTAGATTTCGCTCAGGGACGGTCGGATGGGGGCGAACTCCTCCACGGAGCCGCGGGTAAGGGCAGCGGCCAGCACGCGCTGCCGCGCGTCGACGTCGTCGAACTCCAGGACGGCGGTGGGGCCGGCGACGTCGAGGACCCGCACTCCGGGTTCGTCCCGGACCCAGCCTGCATCCGGGAAAACGGTGAGACGGTGCCGGTTGACCGCTTTGGCCCGCAGGTCGTCTCCGGTGCCGGAAGCGATGACCTTGCCCTGCTGCAGCACCACCATGTTGTCGCAGAGCCGGTCCACGAGGTCCAGCTGGTGGCTCGAGAAGAGCACGGGCACGCCGGCGGAGGTGCGCTCCCGCAGCAGTTCCACCATGGAATCGACGGCGACAGGGTCCAGGCCGGAGAAGGGCTCATCCAGGATCAGGACGCTGGGCTTGTGCAGCAGGGAAGCAGCAATCTGCACACGCTGCTGGTTGCCCAGGGACAGCGATTCCAGCTTGTCCTTGGTCCTTCCGGCCAGCCCGAAGCGGTCCAGCAGGTCAATGGCACCCTTTTTGGCGTCCGCCTGGCTCATCCGGTGCAGCTGGCCAAGATAGACCAGCTGGTCCAGGATCGGCTGCTTGGGGTAGAGGCCGCGCTCCTCCGGCATGTAGCCGAAGGTGGAGCGGGCCTGAGCGGTCAGCGGCTCGCCGTCGAGCAGGACGTCGCCGGACGTCGCCTTGAGGACGCCCATGATCATGCGCATCGTGGTCGTCTTGCCGGCACCGTTGGCACCGACGAACCCCGTCATCTGGCCGGAGGGGATATCGAACGTCACCGCGTCGACGGCGGTTTTCTCACCGAACCGGCGGGTGAGACTGCGGACCTGCAGCATGGGGGACTGCTCCTTTGCCCGGCGGACCGGAAGAGTTGGGATGACTGCTTCCCATAATCCTAGGAAAGTCCCCGGTTCGCCGGATCGGCCGTGCGGGTGAAGATCAGTCCGCGGCTCCGCGGCCGGTGTCACCCGCAAGAATGAGCCCGGACTCGTACGCGAAGACCACGGCCTGGACCCTGTCCCTGACCTGGATCTTGCCCAAGAGGTTCGATACGTGGGTCTTGACGGTCGCTTCTGCGACGAACATGCGGGACGCGATTTCGGCGTTGCTCAGCCCGGTGGCCACGAGTTCCAGGACCTCGCGCTCGCGGGCAGTCAGGGATGCCAGCAGTTTCTGCTGTTCCGGATCAGGCTGCTGGACAGCGGCGGCCTGCGGCACCGGAATGCTGGAGGGTTGCTGTTCCGCATCAAGGTGGCGGGCGAACCGTTCGATGACCCGCACGGTCACTTCCGGCGCCAGCAACGCGTGGCCCCCGGCCACAGCGTGCACGGCATCCACGAGGTCGTCAGGGTCGGCATTCTTGAGCAGGAAGCCGCTCGCCCCGGCGCGGATGGCGTCGAAGAGATAGTCATCGCGTTCGAACGTTGTCAGGATGATGACCTTGGCGCGGCCGGCGCCCACGATTTGTTCGGTCGCCCGGATGCCGTCGAGTACGGGCATCTGGACGTCCATGAGGATGATGTCCACGGGGTGGGCTGCGGCGAAGTCGACTGCTTCCTGCCCGTTGGCGACTTCGCCGACCACCTCGATTTCCTCTTCGACCGAGAGCATCATGGCGAAGCCTGCCCGTACCAGCGCCTGGTCGTCAGCGAGCAGCAAACGGATCGGTTCCATGGATATCCTTCACAGTTCTCTCGGCAGCCCGTTGCCGCCCCCCTCTAAAACTATCGGCATCAGCGGAACGGGGGTCACACATGCACCAGCCGCTCTCAGCGCAGCGGAAAACGGACGCGTACCCGCCACCCGCCGCCGTCGCGCGAACCAATGTCCGTCAGTCCGCCGTGGAGCGCTGCCCGCTCGCGGATCCCGCGCAGTCCGTAGCCTGTGCCGCTGGTGCCGTGGCGTGGACGGCCGTCGTCGACCGTTTCCACTTCCACCCAGCGCTGGGCGGCATGATCGGCGCCTGCCGGTGTGCCGCCGGTGCGCAGGACCACGACGGCGCCCCCGGCCGTCGAATGGCGCCGCACGTTCGCCAGGGACTCCTGGATGGTGCGGTAAATCGAGAGGGCAAGCGGGGCGGAGAGATTGCCCAGCGCACCGGGTTCGTGCTCGGCCCGTTGGAACTTCACGTCCAGGCCGTTGCTGCGGTAGTCCGCAATCAGGCCCGGAAGCTCGTCCAATCCGGGCTCCGGCCGGCGGTGGGCGGCTCCGTCCGGGCCGTCCGCCTCCGCGTCGGAAGAGCGCAGGACACCGAGCAGGGACCGCATCTCCGCCACGGCATCGCGGCTGGAGGATTCGATCGTCTGCAGCGCACCGGCGGCGGCGTCGGGCTTCTTCTCCAATACCCGGCGGGCTGCTCCGGCCTGGATGCCGATCACGGAGATGTGGTGCGCGACGACGTCGTGCAGTTCCCGTGCGATCCGCAGACGTTCTTCGATGACGGCTTTGCGGGCTAGATCCGCGGCCTGGGCTTCGAGCTGGACGGCCTGTTCGGCCAGCTGTTCGCGCTGGTGGGCGCTGCGCCAGGAGTTCCAGCCGAACATGATTGCTCCGCCGAAATAGGCCGCGTTGAGCATAAACGAGTAGAGCACGTAGGAAGTCAGCGGCGGGAACAGGCCCACGGGGTCATTGGACTCAATGTTGAACGTCTTCAGGATTTCGTCGTAGCTGCTGGAGAGGGTGAAGCCCAGGACGATCCACAGGAACATGGCGGCGACCACCACGGTGACTGCGAGCCAGAGGGCCCGCCGGTTCCGCGCCCACGCCACGGCACTGTAGAGGGACGCGAAGTAGGCCGCCTGGAAGCCCAGCGTCTGGCTGATCGGCGGCATGGTGATGCCGACTATGACGAATGTGGCGGAACTGAGCAGCATCACCGTAACGGGGAAGCGGCGGCGAAAAACCAAAAACACGAAAATAGACGCCTGCACCAGGTGCTGGACCCAGGGACTCGCGGAATCACCTTCGCCAAAAGCGAATCCCCGCATGAATTCGAGCATCACCGCACTGAGGAACAGTGCGATGAGCACACCGATCACGTCGCGGCGGTACCCCTCGGGGCCGGGTGCGGGGCGTTCCCAGTCGTCTTCCGAGTTCCAGGGGAGACTGAGCCGGAAACTGCGCAGTCTGCCGGCGGGTCCCCTGAGGGTGGGCCCGGGCACCGTCGTTTCCTGCTCCTGCGAAGCCGGGCCGGCCGTGTCTGTGCCAGACGCCTGCGTTTCGATCATGGCCAACAGTCTAAATCCGGGACGGCCGCAGCGGATCCGCCGTACGGGGGAACCCGGCGGGTTGGGAATTGACGGCCCATGGCAGGCTCCCTGCCTTGTGGCAAGTGTGTTTGTGTTCACGGGGTGGTTTACTTCCTCAGGGGGAGATCCCCTGAAACGCACGGCCGGACGAACCGTAAGGATGGACATGTTTGCTTCCGAAGGACAGGCGCTGCTGCCGGGGCTGGTGTCCCTTCGGCGGGACATCCACCGGGAACCCGAGGTTGGCCTCCATCTGCCGCGGACCCAGGCGAAGATCCTGGACGCCCTGGACGGCCTGGGGTTGGAGATCACCACCGGCAAGTCGCTGAGCTCGGTAACGGCAGTGCTGCGCGGCGGCGAGGACGGACCCGCTGTCCTGCTGCGCGGAGACATGGACGCCCTGCCGGTCGAAGAACTGACCGACCTCGAGTACGCCTCCACAAACGGCGCGATGCACGCCTGCGGGCATGACCTGCACGTGGCCGGCCTGGTCGGAGCAGCGAGGCTGCTTGCCGCGCAGCAGCGGGACATCTCCGGGAGCGTCGTCTTTATGTTCCAGCCGGGAGAAGAGGGCGACGGCGGTGCCGGCCTGATGATAGACGAGGGCGTCCTCGAGGCCGCAGGGGAGCGCCCCGTGGCGGCCTACGGCATCCATGTCCGTCCCGGTCCGCTCGGTGTTTTCCGCACCAAGCCCAACACCCTGATGGCGGGAGCCAACGAGCTGCGGATTACCGTCCACGGCTCCGGCGGGCACGGCTCCCAGCCGCACAACGCGCTTGATCCCGTTCCGGCCCTGGTCGAGATTGCAGCTGCCCTGCAGGTCATGGCTACCCGGAAGTTCTCTGTCTTCGATCCGATCGTCCTGACTGTGACCCAGCTGGAGGCCGGCCGCGCCATCAACGTCATCCCCGACAGCGCGAGCCTGGGCGCCAGTGTGCGCACGCTCTCGGCGGAATCGGTGGATCGGCTGATTATCGAGACCAAGGCGCTCGCCGACGGCATCGCGGCCGCCCATGGCTGCACCGCGGAGGTCAGCTTCGAGATCCTCTATCCGATGACCGAGAACGATCCCTCCCGAACGTTTGAAGCCATGCGGGAGCTGCGCGAGCTCTTCGGCGAAGAACGCGTGATCCAGTCCCGTGATCCGCTGATGGGCTCGGAGGACTTTTCCCTGGTGCTGCAGAAGATCCCCGGCACGTTCCTGTTCCTGGGGGCGACTCCACCGGACGTTGATCCCGCCACCGCTGCATGGAACCACTCGCCGCGGGTGCTCTTCGACGATTCGGTCCTGGCTGACCAGGCCGCGGCCCTGGCACAGCTGGCATTCAACCGGCTGACGTAGTTTTCGGGGCTTGGCCCGCACGCCTTCCCAACCCTCGTTGCTGGTGTGACCCTCTGTGGTCACACCAGCAACAGTGCTAACGAGGGCTGGGATACAGGGCTTCGGGAGCGTAGGAGGCAACGTTCTGCTGCGCCAGCTCGATGAACCGCAGGGCTTTGGCAGACAACGTCCGTCCTGCCGGCCAGACAACGGATACCCGTTCCAGGTGGGGCTGCGGGTCCAGTGCGCGGGCCAGGACCGGCAGGCCTTCGTAGCTTGAAGGGTTCCGCGGGCGCTGGATGAACAGTGAGTAACCCAGCCCCTGTGCCACCAGCGAGCGGGCCAGTTCGAAGTGGCGGGTCCGGTGCCGGATGGTGGGTGAGAGGCCCTGGGCCGTGAAATAGGACAGGATGTCGTCAGCACTGGGCGGCGCGTCGAGCAGGATCAGGGGTTCGTTTTCCAGATCCTTGGCCCTTACGACGTCGCAGTCAGCGAGCGGATGCCCGGCAGCAAGGATCACATGCATTGCGGTGTCATACAGCCATGCGGTTTCCACCCTGCGGTCCAGATGCATGTTGTACATGATCGCCAGTTCCAGGTCTCCGGCTTTGAGCTGCTGCAGCAGGGTCTCCTGGTCGGTGGGATGAATGCTCAGTTCCACCTCCGGGTGCAGCCGTTCGAACAGCTTCACCAGCTGCGGCAGGATCGTGGGGGCCAAGGACGGATAGCAGCCGACGGCGAGTGGACCCGCCAGTTCACGCGCACCGGCCGTCGCCTCGAGGTTGTCCGCCGACCGGAGAAGTGAAAGCGCCTGTTCAAACACGTACTGTCCGCTCGCAGTTAGCACCACTCCGTGGGATTTGTGCCGGGTGCACAGCTGCGATTTCAGGATCCGCTCCAGCTCGTCCAGGGCAGCTGCCATGGCCGATCGGGACACATGTTCCCTGGCGGCGGCAGCACTGATGCTCCCGGTGGAAGCGATGGCACAGAAGTAGCGCAGCTGGCGAAGGGTGAACTGGCTCATCGGTACCGCCTGGAAACTGGGGCCCGGTGGCCCGGCCGGGACCATTAGCTAGTCCAGGCGGCGGTTCCGGGTCTCGGGCATAGTCAGGATCACCACCGTGCTGACGGCGCAAAGGACCATGATGTAGACAACAAATATCACATGCAGGCCGATGCTCGAGAGCCACGTATTCAGGTAGGGGGCCGTGCCTCCGAAGATCGCGGCGGAGGTCGCGTAGGCAATGCCGATCAGGGTTGCCCGCAGCCGGGTAGGAACCAGTTCGGCGAACACCGCACCCAGCGGGGCGCAGTTCGCGGCCAGGAGGATGGAAGCCATAGCGACGGTTCCGAACAGTGAGAACGGGCTGGAGCCCAGGCCAAACTCCAACGGAATGGCGGCGACGATAAAGCCGATGCTGAAGACCAGCAGGACCGGACGACGTCCCCAGCGGTCCGACGCTGCGCCCATAAGCGGAATAGCCAGCAGGAACACCGCCTGCCCGCAGAGTCCTGCAACCAGTGCCGACGTCGGATCCATGCCGTGCACGGACACCGCATAACCGGGGGCAAAAATGAACCAGGTGTAGAAGGCCACCACGCCGCTGATGGTCAGTCCCACAATCTGCAGGGTGCCGCGGCGGTTGGCTGCGAGCTGCCTGAGGGTCCAGCGGATGCCGGTCTCATGATCGGTCTTGGATGCGGCGTTGGCTTCATAGACGGAGGACTCGCTCATGGTGCGGCGGATGTAGATGGCGTAGAGGCCCAGCAGCGCACCGATTGCGAAGGGTATGCGCCATCCGTAGCTGGCCATGTCCTCTTCCGAAAGCACGGCGGTGAGGACGGCACCCAGGCCGGTGGCCAGCATGGAACCGATCCCGACGCCGATCCACGGGCTGGAAGCCCAGAGACCGCGCCGCCCTTCCGGTGCGACTTCAGCGAGGTAGGTGAATGCTGAGCCGGTTTCGCCGCCGTGGGAAAGGCCCTGAACCAGCCGGGCAAGCAAAAGAAGAATGGAAGCAAAGACCCCAATGGCATCGAAATTCGGTGCTACGGCAATCACGAGGCTGCCGAGTGCAGCCAGGGCAATGGCGAGCGTCAGGCTAAAGCGCCGGCCTCTTTCATCAGCGATTCGTCCAAAGAGCCAGCCGCCAATGGGCCGCATGAGGAAGCCGACGGCAAAAATGGCAAGTGTGGAGAGGAGAGCTGAAACTGGATTATCCGTTTTGAAGAACTGCGCGGCAAAGAACGGCGCGAAGATCGCGTAGATGTTCCAGTCGAACCATTCAAGGGTGTTGCCGATATTGACGGCAACGAGATCGCGCCGCCGCTTGCCGGTGCTGACTCCGGATGTTCCGGTATGCGTAACCGTGGGACTCATTGCTCCTCCATTGCAGCGTGGCCTGAGCCTGCAGCCGGCAGGCATTCATGGACTAACTATCAGAGCAATAGTTGAGAAGGTCAACGGTATAAAACCGGCCTCTGATGTTGGGAAAAGAGTCATCGCGCAGCTGCGGCTGCACGCGATAGCCTCATGGACATGTCTCCCGCCGCTCCTGCTCTTTCGTATCTGGCCACTGTTTCCGTTGAAGTGGGCGAACCCGTCGAGGTTGGCCAAACTGCAGCCGGACTGCGGCGCATCATCCCCATCCTCGGAGGAAAGGTGGAAGGCCCAGCACTGCGAGGCACTGTTCTCCCCGTCGGCGCTGATTTCCAGCTCCTGCGCACCTCCACGCTCACCGAGCTGGAAGCCAAATACGCCATAGAAACGGACGACGGCGAACGTCTCTACGTGAACAACTTCGGACTGCGCTCGGGCAGCGAGGAGGATATTGCCGCCCTGCTGCGCGGTGAGGCTGTAGCCCCGGAGAGAATCTATTTCCGCTGTACCCCGAAGATTGAAGCGCCCGACTCCGGTGCCTGGGCATGGCTCTCCAGCCGGATACTGATCGGCACTGGTATCCGCCTCCCGAATGAGGTGCGGCTGGAAATCTATACGGTGGACTGATCCGGTTCTTCTGCAGTGGACCGCGGGCGGCACGGTGGTACGGCAATGGCACCCGAAGACGTATAGCGCGTTACGCCCCCACCCCCTAACGGAGTGAAACATTAGGTGTGGCCGGACCACACCAGTAACGTAAGTGGGCAATTTCGTTTCGGTGCCCATAGTGGCACAGCTCTACAGAAAGGGGGTGTCGGCGTGTCCGCAGCAGAAACCGGAACCGAACCCTCACTCAAGAAGGTCCTGGGCCGCATCGACGTGCTGGCACTGGGGTTCGGCGCCATGATCGGCTTCGGCTGGGTTGTCCTCACGGGAGACTGGCTCTCCAATGCCGGGACCGGCGGAGCGATCCTGGCCATGCTCACCGGCGGTGCCATCATGGCGATCGTGGGCCTGACCTACGCCGAACTGTGCGCAGCCATGCCCAAGGCAGGCGGGGAGCACAATTACATCCTGCGGGCCATGGGTCCGCGCACGTCCTTCATCGGCTCGTGGGCCATCATCGGCGGTTACGTCACGATCGTGGCCTTCGAAGCGGTGGCGCTGCCGCGCACGGTGCAGTACATCTTCCCCAACCTCAGCCAGATTCCGCTCTGGACAGTTGCCGGCTTCGAGGTGCACCTGACCTGGGCGCTGGTCGGTGCAGTGGCCGCCGTCGCCATTACCTGGATCAATATCCGGGGCGTAAAGGAAGCCGGCATCGTGCAGACGTTCGTCGTGCTGTTCCTGCTGGCCATCGGGCTGGTCATGATCGCCGGATCCTTCACCGGCGGCAGCGCCGCGAACATGGATCCCTGGTTCACCGGGGGCATGAACGGTTTCTTTGCCGTGCTGGTCGTGGTGCCGTTCCTGTTCATCGGCTTCGACGTCATTCCGCAGTCCGCCGAGGAAGTAAACATCCCCGCACGGCAGATCGGCCGCCTCGTGGTCATTGCCGTCATCCTCGCGACCATTTGGTACGTGATGGTCATCCTCACGACGTCCTCCGCCATGTCCGCGGGTGACCTGGCCGGCACAGACATCGCCACAGCCGACGCCGTCGGCGCCATGTTCAACTCCGATTTGATGGCCAAGGTCCTGATTGCCGGCGGCATCGCAGGCATCCTGACGTCTTGGAACTCCCTGCTCATGGGTGCCTCGCGACTGATGTATTCGCTGGCACGCTCGGGCATGCTTCCGGCCTGGTTCGGCCGCCTGCATCCGAAGTACCACACGCCGCACAACGCCCTGCTGTTCATCGGCGGACTCAGTGTCCTGGCTCCCTTCGGCGGTGCGCAGATGCTCGGCTGGCTGGTGGACTCCGGTGCCCCGAGCATCGTCCTCGCCTACACGCTGGTTGCTGTGTCCTTCCTGATTCTGCGCAAGCGCGAACCCGAAATGGACCGGCCGCTGCGCGTCGGAGGCAAGGGCAAGGGCGGAATCGCCATCGGCATCGCGGCTGCCATTCTGGGCACCGCGCTGTTCAGCCTCTACATGCCCGGCATGCCTGCGGCCCTGGGCATCCAGCCATGGCTGCTGTTCGGTCTCTGGTGGGTCATCGGCCTGGCGATGTTCTTCCGGGTCCCCGGCGGCATCAAGCCCGGCCCTGACGCAGAAGAGCACGTCCTGGCGAAGCTCCGCGAACGGGACGCCTCCCGCCGCTGACGCCTCAATAGCCCAGGCAGTAAACGTACGACGGCGGTCGCCCACCCGGGCGGCCGCCGTCGCGTTTTCGGTTCAGCCGAGCCGTTTCAACGCATCTGCACGGTGAACAGCGTGCAGATCGGTGGCGTCACTGCGCACCTTGTACTGCGGCTCATCCTCCGAACACAGCCGCCGGCGTCCCATGAACTCGAAGTCAGCGGTGTGAACCTCAGTGATTTCCCCCGTGACGGAACCTGTGCGCGAGTTCCACCGCACCCGGTCGCCAACTTTGAATTGCTCACTCATGCCCAGAGTCATAGCACCGCAACGGCTCCATGTAACGGGTAGCTGGCCCTCAAGTGGACCCAGCGGTGAACTTCACGGCGAGTGCACCCTAGGCAGCTATGTTACTGACGGGTAATATAACGGCATGCACCTGATCTTTCGCACCCTGCTGCTCCTGTTGACCGCACGCCGCCGCAGGCCGCGGCTGGACATTTTCGATACTTCATCGCTGCCCATGCGGGTCCTGCCTACAGATCTGGACTTCGCCAACCACGTCAACAATGGCATGTACCTCTCCCTCATGGACCTGGGCCGGTTCGACCTGATGATCCGCAGCGGCTTCTGGGCGGAGATGCGGCGCCAGGGCTGGGGCCCGGTGGTCAGCAACGAGACCATCAGCTTCCGCAAGTCGCTGGGGCCGTGGCAGCGGTACAGCATCGAAACGAAGATCGTCGGTTTCGACGAGCGGGCGATCTACTTTGAGCAGCGCATGGTTGCCGACGGCGAGATCTACGCCAGCGCCGTTATCGCCACCCGCATGGTCTCCAAGAAGGGGCCGGTCACGAATGAGGAAATCTTCGCTGCCGCCGGCAGTCGTCCTCCGGAAGACCTTGAGCTGCCGGAATGGATTGCCGAATGGCGGGCCAACGTCGCCCTTCCCGGGGCACGCCGGCCGGCACCTCATGCCTGGGCTGCCTGACTTACCCTTGACTGCCCGTTGCAGCTGACCGAGCCTAGACAGACCGCAACCAGCGGTGACCGGCGTTTTCAGGTGCGGAGGTGTCCGTCGTGAGGCTGACCGTCAATTCCTTCCTGAGCATGGACGGCGTTATGCAGGGGCCCGGCGGGGCGGATGAAGACCGGTCCAACGGGTTCGACCGCGGCGGATGGCTGGTTCCCATGGCGGACGAAGGTATGGACGAAGTCGTTACCGGCTGGTTCCGGCAGGCCGATGCGCTGCTGCTCGGACGTTCGACGTATCAGATGATGCAGCCGTACTGGGAACCGGTCGAGGACCCGACCGATGTTGTTGCCGAGGCACTGAACCACCTGCCCAAGTACCTGGTATCCAGCACGGTCACCGAGCCCAGCTGGCGCAACACCACGGTGATCTCCGGGGATGTGGTGCGGGCCGTGGCCGAGCTCAAGGACCAGGGGCATGGAGAACTGCAGGTGCACGGCAGCCATAAGCTGGCCCAGGCCCTCTATGCCGCTGGGCTCGTGGACGAATACCGGCTGCTGATCTTCCCGGTGGTGGTTGGCACAGGTAAACGTCTGTTCGAAGACGGGTGCCTGCCGTCATCCTTCCTGGTTACCGGATCGCAGATAACCAATTCCGGCGCAGTATCGCTGTCCCTGCTGCCCCGGCCGTTTACCGTCGCGGAGATGTAGGCCGGGGTTTCAGACCCCGCGGCGGGCCAGCAGCACGTTGTCGTGCACGACTGCCTGCTGTCCTTCCGGCCCCTCCACAGTGCGCGGGATGGCCTCGGCCGTTTCAATCTCCCAGCCCAGAGCGTCAAGTCCCAGGGCCGCGGCGAGTTCGATTGCCGTCGGCAGCGCCGGATCGGGGGCCGGATGGCGGCCCCACGGCGGAAAGTCCTGGTGCCCGACGACGAGCAGGCGTCCGCGGGGTGCCACTGCGGCCACGGCGCGCTGCAGGATGGCGTCCCGGGGCAGTTCGGCGGGGGAGTGCAGGTACTGGGCGCAGACCAGATCGTAGCCGGGGCCGGATTCCGGAGTGTTTAGGGCCCAGGCCGCGAGGTCGGCCTGGATCCAGGTGACCAAATCGCCGACGCCGGCGTCCCGGGCGTGGGAAGCAGCGCGTTCCAGTGCCACGGAGGAGATGTCCATACCGGTAACCTGCCAGCCCCGTCTCGCCAGCCAGACGGCATCGGCTCCTTCGCCGCAGCCGAGCTCCAAGGCCGTGCCCGGATTCAGGTTCTCGATTTCCCGGACAAGCAGGGCATTGGGGTTACCGCTCCAGACCTGGTCCTTCGCGCGGTAGAAGCCGTCCCAGAATGCGTCCGGGTCCTGCGGCGGGGGTGCGTCGTCGTGGTGATGCATGACGTGAATTTTAGTCTGGTTGGTCCCCGGGTGCAGACCCCCAGGTCCCGTGGACAAATAGAAAGGCCGGTACCGCCCCCCTCGGGGCTGCGGTACCGGCCTTTCATCGTCGGTGGTGCGCTCTGTCCGCGCCGCTCCTAGTGCTGCGAGCGGCGGCTGCGGGCCGAGATCAACAGGGCCAGCGGGATCAGCAGCAGGACCACCGGGATCAGGACCGCCAGGATGGCCGGGGAGGTGAGGATTTCTCCCGGTGTCATGGCGGAGGTGCGTTCCAGCATGGTTCCGGCGCCGGCGGAGATTTCACCGTTGCCGTCGGCGAGCGTGACGGTGCCGTCGGCCAGCTTGCCGTTGCCTTCAGCCAGGTCCGCCGCGCCGGTCTTCAGCGTGGTGGTGCCGTCCTTGAGCGTCTTGGCACCGTCGTCCAGCTTGAGCATGCCTTCATTCAACGAATCCGAACCGGAGAGCAGGCGGCCGGAGCCGTCGGCCAGCTTGGCGTTGCCCTCGGAGAGCGAGTAGGCGCCGGCTTCCAGCGTGCCGAGGCCGGTGGTGAGGGTTCCTGCACCGTTGGCGAGCTTGGCGTTGCCTTCGGAGAGGCTGTAGGCGCCGGACTCGAGGGTCACGAGGCCCTGGTTGAGGTTCTGGGCGCCTGCGGACACCTGACCGGCTCCGGCGTAGAGCTGTTCAACGCCGGCGACTGCTGTGTGTGCACCGGCCGCCAGGGCGGGGGCCTTGGTGTTCAGCTCGCCGAGGCCGCCGGATACTGCATCAGCACCGTAAACCAAACCTCCCTGGTGAACGACAGTTCCGAACTTGGTCTCGTGTTTCGGCAGTCGAGGATCGCCCTTGAGGCCGATGTCGATGCCTGCGACAAGACGTTCCAGGCCTTCGAGCTTGTCTGCAGCATCTACTAGCTTGTCCAACTTTCCGGGCGGAATAAATGTGCCTTCCAACGGCTTGAGGTCCAATGCAGCTTGCCGAAGCTCGGCAGCGCCTGCTGAGTTTCCAGAACGGGAGTACGGCGTGAGGTCCGCAGAGATCTTCGTGTAAGCCGTAAGGCCGTCCTTCGGATCCGGCAGCAGATTGATCGCTGCGTAGACATCGCTGACGCCCTTGCTGAGCTCCTGAGAGCCCGGGGTCAGCTGCCCGATTCCTTCAACTGCAGCATCAGCGCCGGCGGCCAGCTCCTTTGACCCGCCGACCAGCGGTTCCATCTTCGTGTGCAGCTCGCTTGCTCCTGCAGCCAGCTGCTCGGAGCCTTCACGGGCGGTCGTTGCACCCGTAGCGAGCTTGTTCGCTCCCTCCGAAGCAGCGTAAGCACCATTGGCCAGGGTGGAAGCACCGGTGTAGGCATTCGTAGCACCGGTGGCGAGCTTGTTGGCACCCTCAGAAGCGGCAGCGGCGCCGTCGTTCAGGGTGGCCGCGCCCTCGTTCAGTGACGTGGCGCCGGTCTTGGCGGTGCCGATGCCCTTGGCCAGGGTGTCAGCGCCGTCGTCAAGCTTCGCGCTGCCGGCAGCAACTTTGTCGGCACCCTCCTTCGCAGCAGCAGCGCCGTCCTTCAGGTCGCCGGCACCGGCAGAGGCGCGCTCCGCTCCTTCGGACAGCTGGGCAGCACCGTTGGAGACCTGGTTCGTAAAGAGCACAAAGAAGGTCAGCAACAAGACCAGGAACAGGGCCAAGAGGCCGGTCAGAATGGTGTGCGGCCGGTTAGTGGACCGGCCGGACGTGGAACTCGTCATTGAATATCCCTTTTCTGGTTCAACGTCGGTCTTGAGACCGCTCGGACTGCGGGCAGTGCCGTGCTGGCCCCCGCCTTCTTGGTGCGCCGTCCGGGTCTGTCCTGCGTCATGTGGTGTCTTCTGCAGGGGTTACCGACGGGTAGGAATGTGATGTCGGTTACATCTAACTTACTCTTCGGTAACAACGCAAGGGTTTCGGAAAAATAGTTACCGGCCGGTAGGTTGCAGTTCCCGCACGAGTGTGATCTGACGTCAGGCGGCGTGTCGGATACTCCGGCGGAACGGAATGCACCATGCTGGGGCGCACAGGCCGGTGCCGCCCTGGCGGCACCGGCCAGCCAATTGACGTGCTGGGTGAAACTGGGAGTGCAATATGAGCTGGCTGGACCGTGACCGCATCATCGCCCCGCCGGGGTTCAACCGATGGTTGATCCCTCCGGCAGCGCTGGCCGTTCATCTCTGCATCGGCCAGGCTTACGCCACCAGCGTGTACAAGACCGCATTGGTGGAGTACTTCGATGCCAGCCTCACGCAGATCGGCGTGATCTTCTCCGTCGCAATCGTGATGCTGGGCCTCTCGGCAGCCATCATGGGTACCTGGGTCGACCGGAACGGTCCCCGCAAAGCCATGTTCGTCTCGGCAGTCTTCTGGTCCGGCGGCTTTATGGTCGGGGCACTGGGTATCTTCACCCAGCAGCTCTGGCTCGTCTACGTGGGCTACGGATTCCTCGGCGGCATCGGGCTGGGCATCGGTTATATCTCGCCGGTCTCCACACTGATCAAGTGGTTTCCTGACCGGCCGGGCCTCGCCACAGGCATGGCAATCATGGGCTTCGGCGGCGGTGCGCTGATCGCCAGCCCCGTCTCATCGGCTCTGCTGGCCTTCTACGATCCGGACTCCGGATCCCCCGGATGGGTGGCCAGCGGCGACGCCGTCGGCAAGCTTTTCCTCACGCTCGGCGTTGTCTACCTGATCTATATGCTCTACGGGGCATGGACGATCAGGGTCCCCGCGGACGACTGGAAGCCGAAGGGTTTCGACCCGGCCACAGTGGCAAAGAAGCCGCTGGTCACCACGGCCAACGTGTCGGCGTCGAACGCCATCAAGACGAAGCAGTTCTGGCTGGTCTGGATCGTGCTGTTCTGCAATGTCACGGCGGGCATCGGCATTCTGGAACAAGCGGCGCCGATGATCCAGGATTTCTTCCGCCAGCCCGACGGCGCCTCCCTGGTCACCGCTGCGGTGGCCGGCGGCTTCGTTGGACTGCTCTCCATCGGCAACATGGGCGGCCGGTTCGTGTGGTCCTCCACCTCCGACGTCATCGGCCGCAAACGGATCTACATGGTCTACCTCGGGGTGGGCGCTGTCTGCTACGTGCTGCTGGCGCTCTTCGGATCCACGTCCACCATCCTGTACGTGCTGCTGGCCTTCGTGATCCTCTCCTTCTACGGAGGAGGATTCGCTACCGTTCCGGCCTACCTGCGGGACCTTTTCGGGACGTTCCAGGTGGGGGCCATCCACGGCCGGCTCCTTACCGCGTGGTCCGCGGCCGGAATAGCCGGACCGCTGATCGTGAATTCATTCCTCGATGCGCAGGGAACACCAGGTGAACTGACAGCCGAGGCCTATCAGCCTGCACTGCTAACCATGGTGGGATTGCTCATCATCGGCTTCATCGCCAACCTGCTGGTCAAACCAGTGGCCGACAAATACCACGAGTCCACGGGCAAGGCACGGGCCGCAGAATCGGATGCGCCCGCAGACGAGCAGCAGCCCGAGGCTGCCCCACAGGAAGGAAACCGATGAGCAAGGTTCAACTGACCATCAGCTGGCTGCTGGTAGGCATCCCGCTGGCCTACGGTGTTTTCCAGACGCTTACCAAGGCCGCAGCACTCTTCGGCTGAAGGAATGCACAGCCCGCGGCGCTCCAGCAGGCGCCGCGGGCTGTGTAATCCGGGGATCGGTGCAACGCTTGAAGGGCAAATCCATTCACCCGTGCGGGCGGGGTCTGCCTGCGCGGAGATAGGAGTACGCCATGAAGGCTCTTCAGTACCGCAGCATCGGCTCCGCCCCGGAAATCGTGGAGATCGACACTCCGGAGCCCGGACCCGGGCAGATCCGCTTGAAGGTGACCGCGGCCGGGGTGTGTCATTCGGACGAATACATCATGTCCCTGCCTGAGGACCAGTACATCTACGGGCTGCCCCTGACGCTGGGCCATGAAGGCGCCGGAACGGTGGACATGATCGGCGAGGGTGTGAAGCACATCGAAGAAGGACAGTCGATGGCCATCTACGGGCCCTGGGGCTGCGGTCTCTGCTACGAATGCTCCTCGGGCCGGGAAAACTACTGCCGGAATGCAGCCAAATACGGCATTGCCCCTCCCGGGCTCGGTGCCCCCGGAGCCATGGCCGAGTACATCATTGTGGACAGCGCCCGGCACCTGGTTCCGCTCGGCGACCTGGACCCGGTTCAGAACGTCTCCCTGACGGACGCAGGCCTGACTCCCTACCACGCGATCAAGGGATCCCTGGAAAAGCTGCCCTCGGGTTCCACCGCAGTCGTCATCGGAGTGGGCGGCCTGGGGCACGTGGCGATCCAGATCCTCCGCTCGCTCACCGCGGCGACCGTCGTCGCCCTGGACATCGACCCGGCGAAGCTGGACCTGGCGACCTCTGTGGGCGCCCAGTACGCCTTCCCGTCCGAACACGGGACGGTGGACATCATCAAGGACCTCACCCGGGGGCTGGGGGTGGACGCCGTCTTCGACTTCGTGACGAACCAGGCAACGCTGGACATGGGCCAGGCGATGGTCCGGTCGCAGGGTGACCAGGTACTGGTGGGAGTCGGCTCCGGCACGCTGAAGGTGGGCCTCACCGCGACAGCCTCGTGGGAGACCTCCATCCGTGCTCCCTACTGGGGCTCGCGGACTGAGCTGTTCGAAGTGCTGGACCTGGCCCGCGATGAAGGCCTCAACGTGCACACCGAAGTCTTCTCCCTCGAGGATGCTCCGGCGGCCTACGAGAAGCTGAAGAGCAACCAGCTTGTGGGCCGAGCGGTTGTAGTTCCGTAGGCATCGCCGGCAGGCTCAGGCCGAGCCGCCGGCGACCAGGAGCCCACCGTCGAGCGTAAGGATCTGCCCGGTGACCCAGGCGGCGTCGTCGGACGCGAGGAAGGCTGCTCCGGCCGCGACATCTTCCGGGCTGCCCAGCCGGCCCAGGGGATAGGACCGGGCAACCTTCTCCTCTCGGCCCTCATAAAGGGCCCGGGAGAAGCGGGTCCTGACGACGGCGGGTGCCAGCGCGTTCACGCGCACCGCCGGTGCGAGTTCGACGGCGAGGGAACGGGTGAGCTGCTCCAGCGCGGCCTTGCTGATCCCGTACCAGGCGATGCCCTTGGCCGGTGTTTGGGCGCTCACGGAGGACATATTGATCACCGACCCGCCTCCGTCCAGGAAACCGGCCCGGGGATGCCGGCAGGCCGCCTGCACCCAGCCCAGGGCAGCCAGGACATTCACTTCCATGATCTTCCGCGCCGCATCCAGGTCCAGGTCCAGCAGCGGACCGTAGACCGGATTAGTGCCCGCATTGTTCACGAGGACATCCAGCCGGCCGAACTCCCGGGCCACCAGGTCGAGGACCTCGCGCTGATGGATCGGATCTGCTGAGTTCCCCGCGGCAGTCAGGACCGTCCCCTCCGGGAAACCCGCAGCCGCGTCCAGGAGGGGAGGCTCCTCGCGGGCGGTCAGGAGCACGCGGGCACCTTCGTCCACGAAGCGCCGGGCAATGGCAAGGCCAATACCGCGGCTTGCTCCGGTTACGACGGCGGTGCGGCCTTCCAGCCGGCGGAGGCGGCCGGACTTATGTCCGGCGGAGCTGTTCACGAAGGTCCCTCCCAACTGGCAGCCGTCTGGCTGGGGTGAGTCTGGTCCAGGGCCCGCTGGCGTGTCAAGGCATACGGTGGCCGGAAGCACCGGATCCGGACGGGTCAAAGCACCCACGTTCCATTGACGCCCAAGACAGCGTGTCATTAGGGTCGAGCACAACCTCAGCGGCGATGGCGCCACTGGACCCAGCCAGGGGAGGCCCACCATGCCGCTCTACGCCTACCGCTGTTCCCACTGCAGCGATTTCGAGCTCCACTCACCCATGCAGCAGGTTCGCGATGAAGTCCCCTGCCCGGACTGCGGCGGGGCGTCGAAGCGGCTCATCACCGCACCGTACCTTTCCAGGGCCTCGTCGAGTGCCTACAAGCTGATCGAAGGCACCGCACGCACTGCCGCTGAACCAGCAGTGGTGACTTCGCCCGGGGCATGGCCCCGCCGAAGCAGCGGGACAACCTCCAATCCGCTGCACCAAAAGCTCCCCAGGCCTGACTAGCTCCCGGACCTGTTCGGCTCCATATGTCTGACTAAGGACGCAGTATCCCCTCGAAGGAGAAATTATGCCGAAAGTCGTCTTCCCGCTGGATTCTTCGAAAAAGTTCGAGGACCAGGAAAAACCGGGCCATAACCGGTGGCACCCGGAAATCCCGCCGGTGGCGGTGGTAAAGCCCGGAGAGTCCTTCCGCGTTGACTGCCGGGAATGGTTCGATGGCGCGATCGTCAACGACGATTCTGCTGAGGACATCCTGAACGCACCGCTGCTTACCGTACACAAACTCAGCGGACCCTTCGGTGTGGAAGGTGCCAAGCCGGGAGACCTGCTGGTGGTGGACATCCTGGATGTCGGGCCGATTCCGCAGGAGGACTCCGGTCCGCTGGCAGGGCAGGGCTGGGGCTACACCGGGATCTTCGCAAAAGAGAACGGCGGCGGGTTCCTCACCGATCAGTTCCCGGACGCCTACAAGGCGATCTGGGACTTCAACGGCCAGACCGCAACCTCCCGCCACGTTCCCGGCGTCTCCTTTACCGGCCTGATCCACCCGGGCCTGATGGGCACCGCGCCGTCGGCCGCCCTGCTCGCGAAGTGGAACAAGCGCGAGGGAGACCTGATCGCCACCGATCCCCAGCGGGTCCCGCCGCTCGCGCTGCCGCCTGAAGCTGAACATGCCGTACTGGGCGGTGTGCCACGGGATGACTGGGCCCGGGTGGGCGGCGAAGCTGCGCGCACCGCACCTCCGCGGGAGAACGGCGGCAACCAGGACATCAAGAACCTCTCCAAGGGATCCCGGATCTTTTATCCGGTCTTCGTGGACGGCGCCAACCTGTCCGTGGGGGACCTGCACTTCTCCCAGGGCGACGGCGAGATCACCTTCTGCGGTGCCATCGAGATGGGCGGGTTCATCGACCTGCGCGTGGACATCATCAAGGGCGGGATGGACACGTACGGCGTCCACGAGAATGCGATCTTCATGCCGGGCAACGTGGACCCGCACTTCAGCGAGTGGATAGCGTTTTCCGGCACCTCGGTGACGCTCGACGGCGAGCAGCGGTACCTCGATTCGCACCTGTCCTACCAGCGGGCCTGCCTGCATGCGATCGACTACCTGACCAAGTTCGGCTACAGCCCGGAGCAGGCGTACCTGCTGCTCGGAGCCGCACCGATCGAGGGCCGGCTCTCCGGCGTCGTGGACATCCCGAACTCATGTTCCACGGTGTACATCCCGACGTCGATCTTTGACTTCGATGTGCGCCCGTCGGCCTCCGGGCCGTTCCAGATTGATCCCGGCATCGGAGCACCGCACGCCTCGAACCGCTGAGCAGTCAACCCGACGAACTGCCTGCCCCGGAGCCCGTCCGGGGCAGGCAGCCTGGTGCCTGGGCCCTTTCTGCCGTCCATTCCTGGGCAAGCCGGCATGCGGTGCCGTAGTGGCCAGGTTCCGGCACAAGGACGAGCCTGTTTGCATGGTCACTGTATTGGACCAGAATGTTGACCCCGCAGTCTCCGAGCTGTTTGGCCAGTGCTCCAAGCTGTCCGGGCGTGCCCTGATCCAGCTTCACCGTAACGACGGGGCTGACGGTCACCGGCCCCATCCCGGCGGATTCCAGTGCTGCCTGGGCCGTAGCCGCATCATTGACCAGGAAATGGGCGACGCCAGACCCATGGTGGGTGAACACACCGCCGCCCTCAAGGCTCACTCCAGCGCGGCCGAGCACCTCGCCGAACTCTCCCAGTGCTCCCGGTCGGTTCGGCAGGGTGAGACCGATGTCCCGCGGGCTATTCATGCTTCGGCCACCGTGGGCTGCAACCGAACCCGGCAATTTAGGGTGTTCCCGATGTAGCACCCGCGGTGTGCCTGTTCGAGGGCGGTCCGCACACTCTTGTGGTCCGTTCCTGCCGGGACCCGGATGGTAGGGCTCAGGACAACTTCCGTCATCCGAACTGGTTCGGTGCCGGTGTCCAGGACGGAAGCCGCCCTGTCCTCGTAGGAGCGGATATCGAGCCCGGTCCGACTGGCCAGCGCCAGGAAGGACAGAAGCAGACAGGAACTCGCTGCTGCGGTCAGAAGCTGTTCAGGATTGAGCAATTCCTGATCTCCCCGGAAAACAGGGTCGGCGCTGAGGCGAAGTTCCTGTGCAGCAGGCGGAGCAGCGGCCGAGTGGTCTCGGGAGTAGGAACGATAGCCTCCGGCTGTCGTTCCGTTCCATGCAATGTGGGCACTGTATGTGTGCTGTGTCATGGATGGACCGTACTGCCGCAACTGTTCGGTATACGCCGAAGAATGCCGGACGTACAGTGATGCCGTGGGCAGGGATTTCACGGCGCTGGGACACGCGCTTTCCGCGGCGGCGCGGTCAACGATGCTGAATCTGCTGATGGACGGGAGCAGTCGTCCTGCCTCTGAGCTTGCTGCGGCCGCCCGCGTCAGCCCCTCAACCGCCAGCGAGCATCTCAGAATACTGGTCGACGCAGGATTGGTCTCTGCCACTTCGAGGGGCCGCCAGCGGTTCTACCGGGTGAAGGACCCTGCAGTTGCCCAGGCCTTGGAGCATCTGGGCACTTTATGCGCCGAGACACCCGTTGTCTCCTACCGGCAGAGCACTGATGCGCGTCGGCTCGCCCAGGCCCGCCTCTGCTATGACCACCTCGCCGGGCGCCTGGGAGTCGCCCTCACTGACTCGATGACGGCAATGCTCTGGTTGTCCGCTGAGGAGGGAAGCCTCTGGGTTACGGAAACCGGCATGGATGGGCTGGCTTCCTTGGGAATCGTGCTGCTCAGCGACCAGCCGAGCAGGCGTCCGCTGTGCCGTTCCTGTCCCGACTGGACGGAAAGACGCCCCCACGTTGCCGGGCGCCTGGGTGCGCTGCTGGCCGGCCACGCCCTCACCCAGGAGTGGGTCAGGCCCGCCGCCAGGAGCCGGGGCCTCACGATTACCCCTCACGGTGCAGCGGCGTTCAAACTCCACTGGGGTGTAGACCTGCAGGGCGGTCAGGTCTGAGAATTGCACTGCGCCGTCCTCCCCGGACCCGGCGATTCGGGGCAGGGGAGGACCGCAGGAGGCTACCGGTAGTTTCGGTGCAGGTTCTCCTTCGGAGTGCCGTCCGTGGCCGTGGTCGAGATCCAGGGGCCGGTGCCCTCGGATTGGTCCAGCACGCCTTCTTCCAGCCACGTGTAGTTCCCGTCGAGGACCTTCTTGGACAGCCGGTGGTCCTCCGGATCCGAGTTGTTCCAGAGTTCGGTGAACAGGGCGTCCACCCGCACCCGGGACTGGGCGCAGAAGGTGTCTGCCAGCTCGTAGGCTGAGGCGCCTTCAGCCGGATCATTCTGCCGGATGGTCTCGGCCTTCATGCAGGACGCGGACATGGCGAACAGTTCCGCACCGATGTCCACGATCCGTCCGAGGAACGCCTGGTGGTGTTCCAGCCCGGCCTGCCACCGTGCCATGCCGTAGAAGGTGGAGCGGGCGAGCCTCCGGGAGGCGCGCTCGGCGAAGCGCAGATGCTTGGCCAACGGGCCGAAGTCGGCGTACGACGTCGGCACGTTGCCGTGGCCGACGGCCAGGGTGGGCAGCCACTTGCCATAGAAGCCGCTGGCTTTGGCACCTGCCTTCACCTTGCTGGTCAGGGATGCGTCCGCGACGGCCAGGTCGCCGGCGGCTTTCAGATGGGCATCCACTGCTTCCCGGGCAATCAGCAGGTGCATGATCTCCGTGGAACCTTCGAAGACGCGGTTGATGCGCTGGTCGCGCAGCTGCTGCTCGGCCGCTACGGCACGTTCGCCGCGGGCCGCTAGGGAGGCCGCTGTCTCGAACCCGCGTCCGCCGCGGACCTGGACCAGCTCATCGGCAATGTTGTAGGCCATTTCGCTGGCCCACAGCTTCGCCAGCGCTGCTTCGATGCGGATGTCCTTGGTTCCGGCGTCGGCCATTTCCGCCGAGAGCTCGAACACCGCCTCCAGGGCGAACGTGGTGGCGGCGATGAAGGCCAGTTTCTTGCCCACGGCCTCGTGCCTGCCAATGGGCCGGCCCCACTGTTCGCGGGCGCCGGACCAGCCGCGGGCGATCTTCAGTGACCATTTGGCTCCTGCCGTACACATGGCCGGGATGGAAAGCCGCCCGGTGTTCAGCGTCGTCAGGGCGATCTTCAGTCCCTGGCCTTCCCTGCCCACCCGGTTCGCGGCCGGGACGCGCACGCCGCGCAGCCGGGTGACACCGTTTTCAATGCCGCGCAGGCCCATGAAGTTGTTCCGGTTCTCCACGGTGATTCCCGGAGCATCCATCTCCACGATGAAGGCGCTGATGCCGCCCTTCTGGCCGTCGTGCGGCGGGACTGCCGCCATGACTACCACCAGTTCAGCGATCACGCCGTTGGTGGTCCAGAGCTTCACACCGTCCAGCACATATTCGCTGCCGTCTTCCGAGGGCACCGCCGTGGTGCGCATCCTCGCCGGGTCCGAACCGACGTCGGGCTCAGTGAGCAGGAAGGCGGTGATGGCGCCGGCGGCGCAGCGCGGCAGGTACTCCCGGCGCTGTTCCTCAGTGCCGAAAACCTTCACCGGTTCCGGAACACCGATGGACAGATCCGCAGAAACGAGAGCGCCGAGACTGGGATGGACGCTGCCCAGGATCATCAGGGCGCGCCCGTAGTGCAGCAGTGAAAGGCCCAGCCCGCCGTACTTTTGCGGGATCTTGATCCCGAAGACGCCCAGCTCGGCGAGTCCCGCGAGGTAGTCATCCGGAATGACGCCGGTTTGTTCAATGAGCTGGCCGTCCATGGTGGTGCAGTAGGCGGTCAGGTCCTGCAGGAACTTTTCAGCCCGCTCCACCTCGGCGGGAGGGAGGGGCGGATGCGGGCGGATCAGGGAGAGGTCGAAGTCGCCCATGTAGATTCCCTTGGCGAAACTGGGCCGGGCCTCATCGGTAATTCGGGACGCTTCGGCGACGTCGCGCGCGTCCTTTTCACTCACGCTGCGTTCACGCAGCCTGCGGACTGAATCGTCTTCTCCGGTATTTTGGGCATCCTGCAAGTTCGTTGAACTCATGTGTTTCCCCTAGGTCAGGGCCGCTCCCCCTGCAGCCTCGGCTGGCTGTGCCGACCATGCTACGCGTTCCTACTGGCCGGTAAAGGGGAAAGCCGAAGAACCGGAGTATGCCGGGATGAAACACCTTTCCGGCGCCGGAGCGGGGCCGTCGGCGGAACGCAGCGCAGCGGAACGCAGTTCAGACTCAGCTGCGGGTGGACGCAGCCGCCGAAACGGGTAGGGTACCCGGCATGGCTTGGATGGAGACCGAACGGCAGGCACTCGTGCAGACGCTTCACGGCACCGACCGGGACGCGCCCACCCTGTGCGGGGGATGGAACGTCTCGCGGCTGCTGGCCCACCTGGTCCTGCGGGACCAGGAACCCTGGAAGCTCGTCGGGGATATCCTCCGGCGCGATCCTCCGGGCCGGGAGAAGGCACTGGGGGTCCTGGTCGAAGAAGCACGCACCGACGCCGGGTACCGTGCACTGGTTGACCGCTTCGCGGCCGGACCGGCGGCCTGGTCGCCGGTGGGCTGGGGCGGGGATGCAGCCAACCTCATCGAATACGTGGTGCACCACGAAGACATCCGCCGCGGCGGCGGGGACGTTCCGCCCCGTGAACTGCCGCGCGGAGAGGAAGCCGAGCTGCGGCGCCGGCTTCCCGTGATGGCCAAGCTCCTTTATCTGCGCAGCCCCGTCGGCGTCGTCCTGGAACTGCCAACCGGGGAACAGACACGGGTCCGCGGAGGAGAGAAGTACGTGACGGTTTCCGGCGCGATCGTTGAACTGGTCCTCCACACTCTGGGACGCAGGAAAAACGCCCGGGTGGATATCGCTGGAGATTTCGAGGCACAGCGGGCATTTGCACGCTTCACCAGCCCCTAAGAGGCCCCAGGGTTGACACCTTCCCCCGGGTGGCGGTTTGGATTGTAAGTATACTGAGGATTCGGACGCCAAAGTAAAGCTATCTCAGGGGGACCAGAGAAATGCAGAACGAAGGGAATTGGGAAGCCATCCGCTTGCTGTCCACAGCGGCGAGGATGCTGCGCCGCGAAATGGATAACAGCCTGCGCGCCATGGGCCTGACCCAGGAACGCGTCACCGCGTTGAAAGTCCTGCGCGACGCGGGGCCGATGCGGCGGGCGGAACTGGCCCGAAGATTGCGTGTTACGGCGCAGACACTGGGGACGACGCTCGTGAGCATGCGCGAACAAGGGCTCGTGAAGGAACTTGGCGAAGGGGCCGGAGATGCTCCCCGCCGGGCTGTGGAGATCTCTGAGCATGGCCGCGTGGCCCTGGATAACGCGATCAAGCTGGAGGGCCAAAGCCTCACCGCCGAGCTCCGTCCAGCCCTGCGGAAGGAGCTGATCACGCTGATCACCGAACTCGAGAGCAACCGCCAGTACGGCATCGCCGGGACGGCCGGAGCCTCCTAGGAAATCCGCCGGCCGGCAGGTGCACGGCTGCGCGGTAACGTTGAATCCATGAGTGAAGGCATCCGGGTAGCGGCAGCAGACGAAATCGGTGAAGGCGAGGCAGTTACCGTCGACGCACGTGTTGCGGGGACGGCGGACGACATCGCCGTCTTCCACAGCGACGACGGCAACTTCTACGCCCTGAATGACACCTGCACCCATGAAGAGGCTTCGCTGTCCGAAGGCTGGATTGAAGACGGCGAGGTGGAATGCCCGGTGCATTCGGCCCGCTTCTGCCTCAAGACGGGGCAGGCGCTGTGCCTTCCGGCCACCGTGAACGCGGTGGCGCACCGGGTGGAAGTCGTTGATGGGGACGTCATCCTGCACCCGGGCGACGCTCCCGCCGGTTCCTAGCGGTGGAGGACTTCACTTCTGGTTCCGGTGCCGCCCGGTCCGTGCTGATTATCGGCGCCGGTCCTGCTGGGTTCAGCGCTGCCGCGGAACTGCGCCGCCGGGGCTTTGACGGGACGATTGACCTCATCGATCCATCGGGGGAGGCCTACGACAGGCCCCCGCTCAGCAAGGCGTACCTTGCCGGCACCCTGGACCGCGGTGCCCTTGCCCTCGCCGGCCCGGACTGGTTCCAGGAGAACTCCGTGCGCATCACTGCAGGCACGGCGGAACGGATCGCCCCGGACAGCGGCACCGTCACTTTGGACGGAGGCGCCCTGCTGCACGCCGACGCCCTGCTGCTCGCCACCGGAGGCACCGCGCGCAAGCCGCTTTTCCCCGGCGCCTCGCTGGTCCATACGCTGCGTAACCGGGACGACGCCGATGCGCTCCGGGCCACGCTCGGCCCCGGCAAACGGCTGGCCGTCATCGGCGCGGGACTGATCGGCGCGGAAGTGGCCTCCACCGCCGTGTCCCTGGGGTCCGCCGTCGTGCTGATCGATCCGGTGCCCGTCCCGCTGGTGCCGGCATTCGGCCCTGAACTGGCTGCGCACCTGCATGGAATGCATGCCGCCGCCGGGGTCGAAACGCGCACCGGACTCCCTGTGGACGTCATGGAAGAGGATGAGGGCCTGGCCGTGCTCATGGATGACGGGTCGCTGACAGTGGCCGACGCTGTCCTTGCCGCCGTCGGCATGGAACCCGATACTGCGCTCGCCGAGGCCGCCGGGATCCGGGTAGACGGCGGCGTGCTCGTCGACGCCCGCGGCCGCACCAGCCATCCGCGCGTTTTCGCCGCCGGGGACGCTGTCCGCCGGACGACTGCCGGAATGCCGGAACGCAGGAATGAGCACTGGGATGCGGCCGTCCGTTCGGGCCAGGCTGCCGCCGCAGGCATCCTGGGGCAGGAGCCGGAAGCTGATGCCGTGCCGTGGTTCTGGACCGACCGCTATGGTGTGCACGCTGAAGCCGTGGGCAGCCTGAACGGGAAAGGCACAACCGTGCGCCGCGGAATCCCCGGCCCGGGATACGTTGTCTTCCAGATCTCACCGGCCGGCGCACTGGCAGGCGCTGCAGGGATCGACGCCGGCCAGGAGCTTCGCGCCGCGCGTCGCCTGATTGCGCTTGGCGCACCCGTCGATCCGCTCGAACTCGCCGACCCGGCCACCGACCTGCGACGCCTGGCCCGGTCCCGCCGCTGACCAGCACGCCATGGCAGACGTCATACGTGGATTAGGGCACATCTGCGTTGCGTATTTAGGGCGCCCGTAGGTTAGCCTTTCCTTGCCGGGAAAAGTCCGGCACTTCCCGTCCAATACTGCAACATCAAGGAGCCCAAATGGCCCTGTCCCGCATGCGCAGCCTTGCGGCCGTCGCCGCCGTCGCCGTGCTGTCCCTGTCTGCCTGCTCCACCGGTTCCACGTCGGATACGGGCACCGAAAGCACCGCCGGCTCCAGTGACCAGTTCCCGGTCACCATCGAGCACGCTTTCGGTGAAACGACCATCGAATCCGCTCCGGAGCGCGTGGCAACCGTTTCCTGGGTGAACACGGACACGGCCCTGGCACTCGGCGTCGTGCCCGTTGGCATGCCGCTGTACGAGTGGGGCGGGAATGAAAACGGCACGACGCCGTGGATCGACGACGCGCTCGAGGAGCTCGGTGCTCCCATTGGCTCTGACGACGCACCCGTCCAGTACTCCGAGACGGACGGCATCAACTTCGACGAGATCGCTGCCACCACTCCGGACGTGATCCTGGCCGCGTACTCAGGCATCACCGAAGAAGAGTACGAGAAGCTCACTGCGATTGCGCCCGTCGTCGCCTACCCCGAGACGCCGTACTACACGTCCTGGCAGGATTCGGCAGCGATGATCGGGAAAGCGCTCGGCAAGAGCGACGAAGCAGCCCAGCTGGTGGAAGATACCGAAAAGGCGATTGCCGACAAGGCCGCCGAGTACCCCGATCTCGCCGGGACCAGCTTCATTTACGGCAACTTGGACACGACCGCCGGTGCCGACCAGATTTCCATCTACACCTCGGGTGATAACCGGCCCAAGTTCCTGAAGGAGCTGGGCATGGTTCAGGCGCCGATCGTGGATGAAAACGCCCCCGAGGACGCCTTCTACCTGACCTGGTCGCCGGAGCGCGCCAATGAGCTGGAGGCGGACCTCTTCGTGAGCTGGGTTGCCGATGACGCCGCCAAGGAAGCCATCACCGCCGATCCGCTTTTGAGC
Organism: Arthrobacter caoxuetaonis; assembly: GCF_023921125.1. NCBI lineage: Bacteria > Bacillati > Actinomycetota > Actinomycetes > Micrococcales > Micrococcaceae > Arthrobacter > Arthrobacter caoxuetaonis. The sequence continues at coordinate 3,125,560 of NZ_CP099466.1, read as the reverse complement.
CAGATTCCTGCGCTCAAAAACGGAGGGCTTGTCGCTGATTCTGACAACACGCTGACGCTGTCCATCTCGGCAGCCAACGTGCTGAGCATCCCCTACGCCCTGGATAACTTCGTTCCCCTGCTCGGGGAGGCTGCAGCACAGGTCAAGTAGGCCGCTGCGCGTTTCAAAGTGCCCCTCCACGCCGCACCGGAGGGGCACTTCGGCGTTAAAGGACCCAGATCACAGAATTGGACAGGACCCCGGGCAGGTTTGCCATGATCGGCTCCATGCAGGAATTCTTCGACGCCCTTGAACCGATTCGCCCGCTGATCGCCGTCGTCATGGCAGTGGCCGCCGCGCTGATCGCGGCCCGGATTGTCCGCGGCTCTGCAACGCGGCTGTTCCGCAAAGTCCCCCATATCCGGGATGTGACTGCCCTCGGGCGGAACCCGCTGCGTTTGGTCCTGGCGCTGATCGGTACCCGGATCGCCCTCGGCGCCACCGCACGGGCAGAGTCCTGGTACATGACGGTGGATTACGTGCTGGTGATCGGGCTGATCGCTGCCCTGGCGTGGCTCGCCGTCGTCACCCTGCTGATCGTCGAGGCGATCATCCTGACCAAGTACGACACCGACACCAAGGACAACCGCCGCCTGCGCCGCCTGAAGACCCAGGTGATCCTGGGCCGCCGCGTCGCCGTCGCGCTGGTCATCACAGTTGCCGTCGCGTGCGTCCTGCTCACCATCGAGGAAGTCCGCGCGCTCGGTGCCGGCCTGCTGGCCTCCGCCGGTCTCCTCTCAATCGTTGCCGGCCTTGCAGTGCAGAGCACCCTCGGCAACGTCTTCGCAGGCCTGCAGCTTGCCTTCACCGACGCTATCCGGGTGGATGACGTGGTGGTCGTGGAAGGTCAGTGGGGGACCATCGAAGAAATCACCATGACCTACGTCGTGGTGCATATCTGGGATGACCGCCGGCTCATCCTGCCCTCGACCTACTTCACGTCGACCCCGTTCGAAAACTGGACGCGCACGCAGTCGGCGATCCTGGGCACCGTGGAACTCGACCTGGACTGGGATGCGCCAATCGGAGAACTCCGCTCCGAACTCAAGCGTGTCCTGGCCGGGACGGACCTGTGGGACGGACGGACCGGGGTGCTGCAGATCACCGACGCCATCAAGGGACTGGTCCGGGTCCGCATCCTGGTTTCCGCGCCGGACAGCGGAACGCTGTTCGACCTGCGCTGCCTGGTGCGGGAATCAATGGTTTCCTTCCTGCAGCAGAACCATCCGGCCGCCCTTCCGCGCCAGCGCTTCGAGGCGCTGGAGGGCGGCGTGCGGGAGTTTTCCGGACACCAGCGGCGGCGCCGCAGCGGAGCCCCGGAAGATACCAGCACATCGCAGCTGTTCACTGGCAGTATCGACGCCGTGGAACGGAACCGCAGTTTTGCCGGCCCCGGGCAGGAGGCGTGGGAGGACCGCGACGAGCGGGTGGAACGCTAGGTGTTGACAAGCCGGGGGGCACTCGGGCTGGAATGATATCCACTCCGCCGCCCGCCAAGGCGCCGGACGAGCAGAAGCCACGCACCACGATGGAAGGAACCAAGACCATGGCCGACCAGTACGTGATCCACGAATTGCAGGGCTCGAACGTTTGGGCGAAGGACGGCGAGCGGCTGGGCCTGGTGGGCAACGTCCACCTGGACCGCGCCACGGGCCAGCCGGCCTGGATCACGGTGGCGCTGGGGTTGTTTGAGGGCCGGCAGTACTTCGTGCCGCTCACCGGCTCGCGGCGGGATGATGACGATCTGTACGTGAACTACTCCCGCAAGGCCATCGAGGATTCCCCCGACATGGACCACGGCGGCGCGCTGACACCGGAAGAAGAAGCGCAGCTGGAGGACTATTACAAGTCCTGGTGACCCGGCGGGCCGGGTTGGACGTAAGTCTGCTTAGCAATACGATGGACATCCGGGATTCGACCAGCCAGGAGGGCCAATGGCTCAGCAGGACAACGACGCGGACCGCCAGGATGGCGGATCACTGAGTACGGCGTCCAAGCCGGACAATCCGACCGAGGTCACCAAGCCCAGCTGGAAGTTCATCTTCCGCAAGACCGTGCGCGAGTTCTCCAAGGACCAGTGCACCGACCTGGCTGCAGCGCTGACCTATTACACGGTCCTGTCCCTTTTCCCGGGGCTGCTGGCCATGGTCTCGATCCTCGGGCTGGTGGGCCAGGCAGAGTCCACCACCGACGCGATGCTGGAGTACCTGGGCGGTTTCGCCCCGGAGGAAGCCGTGGACGTGCTGAAGGGCCCGATCGAGCAGCTGACTTCTTCCCGGGGTGCGGGCCTGGCGCTCTTCGCCGGCATTGCCGGCGCCCTGTGGTCCGCGTCCGGTTACGTTGGTGCTTTCGGCCGGTCCATGAACCGGATCTACGAGGTCGAAGAGGGGCGCCCGATCTGGAAGCTGCGCCCGCTGCAGCTGCTCGTAACCCTGATCATGATCCTCCTGGCGGCCAGCCTGCTGATCATGCTGGTGGTGAGCGGTCCGGTAGCGGAGACGATCGGCAACTTCATCGGAATGGGCAGCGAAGCCGTGCTCGTCTGGAACATCGCCAAATGGCCGGTGATGGTCATCTTCGCGGTCGTGCTCATCGCACTTCTGTACTACGCCACCCCTAACGTGAAGCAGCCCAAGTTCCGCTGGATGAGCATGGGCGGCTTCCTGGCCCTGGTCGTCCTGGCTATTTCCACGCTGGGCTTCGCGTTCTACGTAGGAAACTTCGGCAGCTACAACGCAACCTACGGAGCGATCGGCGGCGTGATCGTGCTTCTGCTGTGGATCTGGCTCGCCAACATTTCGTTGCTGTTCGGCGCGGAGTTCGACGCCGAGGTGGAACGCGGCCGGGAGCTCCAGGCAGGCATCCAGGCGGAGCACTCCATCCAGCTGCCGCCGCGGGACACACGCCAGATCGACAAGCGTGCCGAGCAGGAACAGAAGGACGTCGACCAGGGACGCGAGCTTCGCCAGCAGCATGCAGGCAAGGATTTCGACGACGAGCTGTAGTGCCGCCTCCCGTCCTGACCGCCGGAGAAGGACGGAAGGGGCCGCTGCTACCTCCCGGGGCCCAGCAGCGGTGAGGCCGGAACACCGGCCTGCTCACTGAGTCCGTCCAGGACATCCTGAAAGGCCCGCAGCGAAGACCGCTTGGGCTCCCAGCCAAGGAGATTCCGTGCCCGGCTGGTATCCATCAGCGGGGCGCCCGCTGCCATGTCGATCCAGCCCGGATCCGTGGCCTGCAGCCCGGCTGCCCAGGTGATTCCCACCAGGGCCCGGATCAAGCGAACCGGGACATTGATGATCCGCCGCGCCCCGAGCATGCCCGCGAGGAGTTCGGGGGTGATGACCGGATCCGCTGCAATGTTGAAGGCACCTTCAGCCCGCTGGTCGATGACGCGCCAGTACGCATCGGCAATGTCGTCGGCGTGGACTATCTGGAAGGAGAACTCTTCCGGAAGCGGGATCAGCGGCAGGCTCAGCTTGTTGAGGATGGACCGCGGAATCAGCGGGCCCAGGAAGTAGCGGCCAATCTCGCTGCCGGCGTCAGACTGGAAGATCAGGCCCGGGCGCAGCCGGGCAACGCGGATCTCCGGGTACTGCCGCTCAAATTCGTCGAGCAGCTCCTCCTGCTCGCCCTTGTGCCGGCTGTAATGCGAGGTGGCAATGCCGCGCGCAGGCCAGCTCTCATCGGTGAGCCTGTCCTTCGGGGCGGGAGAGTAGGCTCCGACGGAGGAGGCGCAGACCACCTGGTGCACGCCCGCCTCCGCAACGGCGGAGAGCATGTTCTCCGTGCCCCGGACGTTGATCCGGTGCAGTTCGGCTTCGTCACGGTTGGGCTGGATGGCCCAGACAAGATGAACCACCGAATCGACGCCGGCCAGGGCCTCAGCCAGTTCATCGCGTCCGGTTTTGGAAGCGACATCGATGCTGTGCCACTCGACGCCTTCGTATGGACCGGTTGCCTGCAGCGGAGTACGGCGCGCGACGCCGACGATCTCCAATCCGTCACCCCGCTCCGTCCGGGCGGCCTGCAGGCGGCGCAGGACGGCGGTGCCTACATTTCCGGTTGCTCCGAGGACGGCTACGCGCATCGGGACAGTTCCCTTCTTCCACAAGCTCAGCGGGCTGTTTTGGGTCTGGTCCACGACTCTACCGCCGAAGCAGCGGCCGCGGGCAGGGGCGCTAGGGTGGAAGGAAGACCAAGCGGCTTGAGGACGGAACGATCATGGCGGATGTAACCCAGAAGGCTGAAACCGGCGCTGACTACAGCACCAAGGGCTCCTACGTGTCCGGCGGCCAGGAGTACACCCGGGACACCAACTACATCGAAACGCGCATTACCCGCGACGGCCGTGACGGGTACCCTGTCGAAACTGGACGCTACCGGCTGATCGCGGCCCGCGCCTGCCCCTGGGCGAACCGCACCATCATTGTGCGGCGTCTCCTCGGCCTCGAAGACGCCATCTCCCTGGGCACGCCCGGCCCCACCCACGATTCGCGCAGCTGGACTTTCGACCTGGATCCGGACGGCAAGGACCCGGTGCTCGGCATCGAGCGGCTGCAGGAAGCCTTCTTCCGCCGGACTCCCGGCTACTCACGGGGCATCACCGTTCCGGCCATCGTTGATATCCCGACCGGCGCCGTCGTCACCAACAACTTCCCGCAGATCACCGAGGACTTCAGCAGCGAGTGGACCGAGTTCCACCGTGACGGCGCCCCGGACCTGTGGCCGGCCGAGCACCTTGAGGAGATGCGCGAAACCAACAAGCGGGTCTTCACCGAGGTGAACAACGGCGTCTACCGCTGCGGTTTCGCCGGCTCGCAGGAAGCGTACGACGCCGCCTACGAGCGGCTGTGGACTGCCATGGACTGGCTGGAAGAGCGCCTGTCCAAGCAGCGCTACCTGGTGGGGGACACCATTACCGAAGCCGATGTCCGGCTGTTCACCACGCTGGTCCGCTTCGATGCCGTCTACCACGGACACTTCAAGTGCAACCGGAACAAGCTCACCGAGATGCCCGCCCTGTGGGGGTATGCCAGGGACCTGTTCCAGACGCCCGGCTTCGGCGACACCGTGGACTTCGTGCAGATCAAGCAGCACTACTACATCGTGCATGAGGACATCAATCCGACGAAGATCGTTCCGGCGGGACCGGATAACTCCGTCTGGCTGACGCCGCACGGCCGCGAGGAGCTCGGCGGCCGTCCTTTCGGGAACGGCACCGCCCCGGGGCCGGTTCGTCCCGGTGAGGAAGTCACCCCGGGCCACGGGGCCGCGTAGGCAAAGCGGAAGGTCTTCGGGGCTAATACGGCATACAAGTGTTTCTTAATGTGTCCCACCGTAGGCTAGCCTTACTTTAGCCCCGATTCCACACGCCCCAGGAGGTGCCGCCGTGACCTCAACGGCAGTCAACCGCACCTCCGTCAGCGATCCTGCGCCCCCGGCACGAAACAGCAGGCGGGTCAGCCCCGCAGCACTCCTTGCAGCCGGTGTCTTCGTCCTGGTCCTGGCGTGCTTCGCCTCCGTAGCCCTGGGCGCCCGGCCGCTGTCCCTGGACACCGTCTGGCACGCGCTGACCAGCCCGGACGCAGCGAACGGAGACCACGCCGTGGTGCTGAGCCGGCTCCCGCGCACCGTCATGGCGCTGCTCGTCGGCGCTGCGCTGGGGCTCGCGGGCACCGCACTGCAGGGGATGACCCGCAATCCACTGGCAGACCCCGGCATCATGGGCCTGAACGCAGGGGCTGCCTTCGCCGTCGTTACCGCGATCTACGTTTTTGGCGTCACCTCTTTTACCGGGTATGTCTGGTTCGCGCTGGCCGGCACGGCACTGGCAGCCCTGGTGGTGTACTCCGTCGCCGCACTGGGCAGGGAAGGTGCCACCCCGGTGAAACTGGCGCTGGCGGGTGCAGCCCTGACCGCCGGACTCACCAGTTTGCTCTCCGCGATCCTCGTGACCAGCCGGCAGACCCTGGATACCTTCCGCTTCTGGCAGGTCGGCACGGTTTCCGGCCGCGGCTGGGACGTGCTCGTTCCGCTGGCTCCCTTCCTTGCCGCCGGTGCCGTGATCCTGCTGGCGTCCGGACGGGCGCTCAACGGACTGAGCCTGGGTGACGACGTAGCACGCGGCCTGGGGCAGCGAGTCAATGCCTCACGCGGCATCATGGCCGTCGGCGTGGTCCTGCTCTGCGGCGCGGCGACGGCCGCTGCAGGGCCCATTGCCTTCCTTGGCCTGGTCATCCCGCACCTGGTCCGCGGCCTGGTTGGTCCCGACTACCGGTGGATCCTCGTACTCTCGGCTGTGCTGGCACCGGTGCTGCTGCTGGTTTCCGACGTCGTTGGCCGCCTGGTCCTGCCTCCCGGTGAAATCCCGGTCGGCATCATGACCGCGGTCATCGGGGCCCCCGTCTTCATTGCCATCATCCGGCGGCGGAAGCTGGCGGAACTGTGAACCCCGCAGTCCTCGCCGAGGAGCGCCGCGAAGGGGCCGACCTGGTCCGCCGCACCCGCCGGCACACGGGACGCCGCCGCAACACCGTCCTCGCCGCCCTCGCCGGCGCCGTCGTGGTGCTGTTCTTCGTCAGCGTCCTGCTGGGCAGCTACACCGTCACCATCCCGGACTTCCTGCGGATCCTGGGCGGTGAGAGGATTCCCGGATCTTCCTTCATCGTGCTGGAAAGCAAGCTGCCGCGCGCCGTGACTGCCGTCCTGATCGGCGCCGCATTCGGCGTCTCGGGGCACCTGTTCCAGACCATGCTGCGCAATCCGCTGGCCAGCCCGGACATCATCGGCATCAGCTACGGCGCCTCCGCCGCGGCGGTGACGGCCATGGTGGCGTTCGGCGCCACCGGGGGAGCGGTCTCGCTGGCCGCCCTGCTGGGTGCCGCCGCCATTGCGCTGGCCCTTCACCTTCTGACCCGGAGCGGAGGCGCATCCGGGGCCCGGCTGGTCCTGATCGGCATCGGGTTCGCGGCTGTGCTCCAAGCTGTTGTGAACTTCCTGCTGACCCGCACCGATGTACGCACCGCAGCTGAGTCGCTGGTCTGGCTGACCGGTTCGCTGAACTCCGCTACATGGGAACGCGCCGGCATCGTTGCGCTTGCCCTTGTGGTGCTGCTGCCGGCTGCTGCCCTGCTCGGCAGGCGCCTGCGGGTCCTGGAACTCGGCGACGACTTTGCCGCCGGACTCGGTCTGCCCGTGGAACGCACCCGCGCCGGACTGCTCTTCACCGGTGTTGCCCTTGCCGCCGCAGCCACCGCGGCAGCTGGCCCGGTGGCCTTCGTGGCGTTCCTGGCCGGACCGATCTCCCGCCGGCTCATCGGCGGCCGGGCTTCGCTGGCAGCGGCCGGGCTGACCGGAGCCGTGATCCTCCTGGCCGCAGACTTCGCGGGCCACAACCTCATCCCGGGGACCGTCCTCCCCGTGGGCGTGATCACCGGTGCGCTGGGCGCACCCTTCCTGCTGTGGCTGCTGGTCAGCTCCAACCGTGTTGGCCGAGGAGGCTAAAAATGCAGAACAAGCTGGGAGCACTGGACCTGGTGCTCTCCTATGGGGACCGGCTGGTGGTCGACGGACTGACCGTCGAACTGCCGCCCGGTCAGATCACGGTGATCGTCGGTGCCAATGCCTGCGGCAAGTCGACGCTGCTGCGCGGCCTGGCGCGCCTGCTCAAGCCCGCCTCCGGCGTCGTCCACCTCAACGGCCGCGATATCGGCACGATTCCCACCAAGGAAGTTGCCCGCACCGTGGGCCTGCTGCCGCAGACCCCCAACGCCCCGGAGGGCATCACGGTTACGGACCTCGTCGGCCGCGGCCGCTATCCGCACCAGGGATGGTTCCGGCAGTGGAGCAAGGAAGACGACGACGCCGTTGCGGCAGCGCTCGAAGCCACCGGAACGCTCGGGCTGGCGGGCCGGAACGTGGACGAATTGTCGGGCGGGCAGCGCCAGCGGGTCTGGATTGCCATGGCGCTGGCCCAGCAGACGGACATCCTCCTGCTTGACGAGCCGACAACATTCCTTGACGTCACGCACCAAATCGAAGTCCTGGACGTCGTGACGGACTTGAACAGGCGGGCCGGCACCACCGTGGTGATCGTGCTGCACGACCTCAACCTGGCCGCCCGCTACGCAGACCATCTCATCGCCATGAAGGATGGAACGATCGCGGCCCAGGGCAACCCGGCCGACATCGTCACTGCCGACCTGGTTAGAAACGTTTTCGGGCTGGAAGCCTCGGTCATTCCCGACCCGGTGTCCGGCACGCCCATGGTGGTCCCTGTCGGCAGGCACCACTCCCTTCGGTACCGCGAACCGGCTCCGAAGGCACCGGCTGCCGGTTACCTGCCCAATCCGCACGATTTACGCCCGGCAACCCGCAATCCCCTGGAGGCAGCTTCATGAGCGTTACCCGTCCCAGCCACGGCAGCACCGCTGTCCGTCCCCGCCGCCAGGGTGCGAATGCAGCGGTCATGGCCTTCGACGTCGAGGTCCGTGCCGTCCAGCGGATCAGCGCCAACTTCCAGCGCATCACCTTTGGCGGGGAATGCCTTCGGGAATTTGGCGTGCAGGGACCGGCCGACGATCTGCGGATCAAAGTCGTCATTCCTCCGCTGGCGGAGGACGGGACACGGCAGGACCTGCCCGAATTCGGCTGCGACGACGCCGGCTGGTACCAGCGCTGGCTCGCCATGGACCCCCGCCGGCGCGGCTCGATGCGGACGTACACGGTCCGCGCCTCGCGGTGCGCTGCAGCCGACCCCCAGATCGACGTCGACTTCGTCCTGCATTTCGACGAAGCGGGTGTGGGAGGGCCGGCGTCCTCCTGGGCGGCAGCCGCGAAGCCGGGTGACCGTGTGACGGTTATCGGCCCCCATGCCGTGCACTGCATCACGGCTGAGTCCTACGGCGGGATCGAATGGCGGCCCGGACTGGCCCAGCACGTGCTGCTGGCCGGTGATGAGACAGCTGTGCCGGCCATTGCCTCGATCCTGGAAAATCTCCCTGAGGACATCACCGGCCACGCGCTGCTCGAGGTTCCGGACGGCGCGGATATCCAGCCGCTCCGGACCGCATCGAAGGTCCAGGTCAGCTGGCTCCCGCGCGGCACCAGGCCGCACGGTGAGCTCCTCGACACAGCCGTGAGGGAAGCCGTTGCCGTCCCCGGGTACCTGAGTGTGGGCGGAACGGACGGCGCCCCGCAGGCGTCTGCGGTCCCGGGCCGCGGACTCGAACCTGAGGACGTGGACATCGATTCGGCCATCCTGTGGGAGACGCCTGCACGGCTGACACCTGAGGTACTCGAGAATTCGCCGAGCCCCAATACGCCTGCCGGTGCCCTGCCGTTCTACGCCTGGATCGCCGGAGAAGCAGCGGTTGTCCGCGGCCTGCGGCGCTATCTGGTCAAGGACGCCGGAATCGACCGCAAGCAGGTGGCGTTCATGGGTTATTGGAGGCAGGGCCGCGCCGAGCTGTCCTGACCTGAACGACCGGAACAGGTCAAAACCAGACGGTCTCTGCTGGCGTGTGCCGTTGGAGACTGTGCCGTTGGGGAGTGTGCCGTTGTGGCCCGGCCATAGCGGCCGGTGCCCTTGTGGCCCGTGTCGCCGCATCCCGGACGTAAGCCGGAACACCTGCCTCTGTTGAGTTTCACACTAAACCCCCACTGTCAATAGCCTGCCGCTTAAACTGGATGAAGTCACTCGTATGCAGCGCAATAGACGCACCCTTCTCCAGCAGCAAAGCACCGACAGAACTGTTGCCTATTCACAGTGGAGAACTGAATGACTTTGCACGTCAACGAGACCGTTCGGAACCTCGCTGACTCTGTCCGCCGGAGACTTGAAGACGCCGTGGCCCATTCCCGGGCAAAGGGGAAGCACGTCCGCCCTGTCTGGGACAGCCTTTGGGCTGACGTTGTGCGGCGGGCGGAGGAATTGCGGGTAAAAGCCAACAACATTGACTCCCCGACCCAAAAGACGGCCGCCCTGGGCGCGGGCGCTTCCCTGCTGCTCAGCGGCATGGTTTTCGGAGTGGCGGAGGCAGCCGTCGTCACTGCGCCGGAAGGGGCAGTGGAGCGCCAGCTGGTGAGCACCGTCCCGGCCGAGGAACCGTCCTCCGGCGAGGGCGGGGGTAACGGAGAACAGGGCGAAGGGGTCGGCTCGACGGCACCCGTGGAAGGCGAGGCTCCCCAAAAGCAGCCCGTTCCCGTGGATGAGCTGATCGTTACCTCGCCCTTCGGCTGGAGGATCAATCCCATGACCGGCTACGGCCAGGAATGGCATACCGGTACGGACTTCAGCGGCGTCACCGGAACCCCCGTGAAATCTGCCCGCGGAGGCACGGTTACGGAAGCCGGGTGGCACACCACCGGCGGCGGTGGACTGCGGATTGTCGTGGACCACGGAGACGGCGTCCAGACGACCTACAACCACCTCAACGACATCTGGGTGGAGCCCGGGCAGTGGGTGGATGAAGCGCAGGTGATCGGCGGCATCGGAAGCACCGGGAACTCGACCGGTCCGCACCTGCATTTCGAGGTGATGATCCACGGCGAGTTCGTGGATCCCATGGCCTGGCTCTGACACCGGGAGCTGCGGCACGAGCGATAAGAGCGCGGAGTTCGGGAAACTCCGCGCTCCTTTTCTTTCCCGTGCTCTCTTTCCAGCCGAGGACGGGACGAGCCGTTACGGCGTGGGGTTCGTCAGGATAGCCGGGTCCTTCTTGCCATAGGGCATGCGGATGCGCAGTGCCCGCGGGTCGACGCGCAGCGCCAGATGGGTCGCGTTGCCCAGATGGTCGCCGTCCATCTCGAAGTCCTGCGGAACATCGGCCCAGATCTCGGCGCTCTTGCACTGGAAGTATTCGACTGCTGTTCCACGCCCCTTTCCGCGGCGCAGGAGTCCGGCAACCACGGAGAGCCAGCCGAGGCTGCCCTTGGGTGCCATGGTCATGATGTCGAGCAGCCCGTCGTCAATCCGTGCCCCGGGAAAAACCTCCAGGCCGCCCATGATCTTGCCGCAGTTGCCGCCCATGATGCTGCGGAGCCGGCGGGCAAAAGGCTTGCCGCCGTCAATGGAGATCATTGTCTTCACCGGCTTGCCCGGAAGGTTGCGGATCCCCGCGTCCACGTAGGCGAGCCATCCCACGCGGTCCTTCAACGCGGTGTTGGTGTCTCCCATCATCACGGCGTCATAACCCAGCCCGGCCATGACCAGGAAGATGTCGCTGTCCACGGCTTTGTCAACGTTGACGTGGACGACGTCGATCCGGCGTTCGGTTCCGGTCAGCGCGGTCCGGATGGCGCCGGCCGGATCATCGACCGGGACGTCCAGGTTGCGTGCCAGCAGGTTGCCGGTGCCCATCGGAAGCAGGCCCAGGGGAGTGTCGGTGCCGGCAAGTTCGGCTGCCACGCAGCGCACGGTACCGTCGCCTCCGGCGGCGATGACGACGTCGGCCCCCTCCGCCATTGCCTGGCGGGCCATGCCGTGCCCGGGGTCGTCTTCCTCGGTCTCCAGCCACAGCGGCTCCGCCCAGCCTTCATCACGGCAGGTTTGCTCCACCAGGGTGCGGATATCCACCTCGGTCTTCTTCGTGGGATTGATGACGACGGCGGCGCGGCGCAGAACGGCTGATGGGGCCTGGGCCGTTTCTGCCTCGGGGTGGCTGGACATGATGCCCTTCGATTGACGGGAGTGTTCCGGCTCCGAGTCTAAACTGCGATGCGGCATCCCGGGCGAAAACCCGGGGCACAGCGGCTTGTAGGCTGGGCTGGTGACTAACAACGGGCTATATGTGGCACTTGGCGATTCCTTTACCGAAGGCGTGGGTGACTGGGATCCCTCCCGGCCCAACGGGGTCCGGGGGTGGGCGGACCGTGTGGCTGAACAGCTGACGCTTGCGGATCCGGGCTGGAGCTATGCCAACCTGGCTATCCGCGGAAAAAAGCTGCGGCAGGTCATCGATGAGCAGATCGAACCGGCCCTGGCGCTGGAACCGTCCTTGGTGAGCATCTATGCGGGCGGCAACGACATCCTTCGGCCCAAGGTCGACATCGACGCGATCGTCCAGGCATATGACAGCGCCATAGGACGTCTTCGTTCCGGAGGCGCCGCCGTGCTCGTCTTCACCGGCTTCGATTCCGGCCAGTCTCCGATCTTCGGCCGGACCAGGGGGCGGACGGCCCTGTACAACGAACTGGTGCGTGAGGCAGCGGACGCCCACGGGGCAATCCTGGTGGACTACTGGCGCATGAAGGTGCTGCAGGACGAAAGGTACTGGGATGTGGACCGCCTCCACATGTCTCCGGCAGGGCACATCCTCACGGCGAAGAAAGTCCTTGAGGTCCTCCGGGCCAGCGACGGACTGGACGTGCCGGAGCTGGATACCCTTCCTGCACGTGACCGGATCCAGCGGCTGAAGCATGACGCCCGCTGGGCACGGGAATACCTCGGTCCGTGGGTGGGACGCAGGCTCCGGGGCGTGTCATCCGGGGACAACCTCAGCGCCAGGTATCCCGCACCGGTGCAGATCACTCCAGAGACCTAAACCGCGGGGAGCGGCGGCACCCGGACCGGACATGTGACCGGTTTCACACTAAAGTACCTTTCCCTGGATTTGCAGGGAAAGGGCGGGCTCCGCATTTCCCAATTCCCCCCATAAGCTCCCTTATGATTCGGAGTTTCAGTCCTTCTTTTCTAGACTTGTTGGTCTGCCGGGGCCCAGTCCCGGCATCGGATGCAATTGCCCACAGCAGATGACCTCTAGAGAAGAAGGCCCAAATGCCGCAAGAAGCACCTGATCACAGCGCTGCACCGCCCGGTACGGCAGCGCCTGGAACGCCGTCGATGCACGGCAAGCCGAGGCGTAAACCACTGACGAAGCGCCGCCTGAAAGTTGAAGACGTAAACGTCGTCGACCATTCAATGATGAAAAAGGCCGTCGGCGGAACCGTAGTCGGAAACACCATGGAATGGTTCGATATTGGTGTTTACGGCTACCTGGCCGTCACCATGGGAGCCGTCTTCCTTTCTGACGCGGACCCGGCGTCGCAGCTGCTGTTCAGCCTTGGCGTCTTCGCTGCCACGTTCCTCGCCCGCCCACTGGGCGGTGTGATCTTCGGCCGCATCGGTGACCGTGTGGGCCGCCAAAAGACCCTCGCCGCAACGCTGATCCTGATGGCCGCCTCAACCTTTGCCATCGGCCTGCTGCCCGGTTACGCGCAGATCGGCATGGCCGCACCCGTGCTGCTGGTGGTCATGAAGCTGCTGCAGGGCTTCAGCACCGGCGGCGAGTATGCCGGCGCCACCACATTCGTCTCGGAGTACGCGCCGGATAAGCGGCGCGGGTTCCTCGCCAGCATCCTGGACCTGGGTAGCTATATGGGATTCGCGCTGGGCGCCCTGACCGTTTCCACGCTGCAGCTGACCCTGAGCGAAGAAACGATGCTCGAATGGGGCTGGCGCATCCCGTTCCTCATTGCTGGTCCGCTGGGGGCCATCGCCATTTACTTCCGTCTCAAGATTGAAGAATCGCCGGCGTTCCAGGCCACCCTCGATGCCCAAGAGGAGCAGGCTGCTTCCGCCGCCGGGAAAGCGGCGGACAAGGACGCCGCCGCACTGGGCACCTTCGGGATCTTCCGCGCCTACTGGCGGCCTATCGTGCTGGCCATGGTCCTGGTGGCCGCAGCCAACACCGTCGGCTACGCGCTGACCTCCTACATGCCGTCGTACCTGACGGATTCCAAGGGATACGACCCGGTGCACGGAACCCTCCTGACTATCCCCGTGCTGGTCGCCATGGCCCTGTGCATTCCGCTGACCGGACGTCTCTCGGACCGGATCGGACGCCGTCCTGTGTTGTGGATGGGAGCGGGAACAACCATTGTCTTTGCCATCCCGTCGTTCCTGCTGATCGACCAGGGACCCATTTGGACGACCCTGCTTGGCCTGGCGCTGCTGGCTGTCCCGGTCACGTTCTACGTGGCTAACCTGGCGTCGTCGCTTCCGGCCCTGTTCCCCACCGCCAGCCGCTATGGAGCGATGGGTATCGCGTACAACTTCGCCGTGGCGATCTTCGGCGGCACGGCACCCCTGATCATGCAGGGCCTGATCGAAATCAGCGGCGACGACATGATGCCCGCGTACTACCTGATGGCCACGTCGGCCATCGGAGCGGTCGCCGTCGGCATCATGAAGGAATCGGCGAACCGGCCCATGCCGGGCTCCATGCCGAGCGTCGCCACGGAAGCGGAAGCCCGGGAACTCGTGGAGACCCAGGACGAGAATCCGCTGCTCGATCTGGACGCCCTCCCGTTCGACCAGGCTCCGGACCCGGCGGGCGATCCGGGAACCGGTGCGCTGACCCTGTCCCCAGCCGCCGAGGGGACAGCTGAGGTTCGTTTCCGCCGAGACGAACCGCAACTGTCCCCGGGGGACCGGCTTGAAGGCTCAAGCATCGTGAGAGAATTGCGCCCATGACCGAACCGCAGTCTGATTCCGTCCGCTGGCTCACTCCCGAAGAGCGGCAGGCATGGCTGGCGCTTTACGCCGTCGCCACCCGGCTGCCGGGGACCCTTGACGCGGACCTGTTCCGCCGGGCGCGGATCACCCTGTTCGACTACCACGTGCTCGCCATGACCTCGGAGTCTCCGGACCGGCAGCTGGCCATGAGCGAACTGGCAGCCTATTCGAATGCCTCGCTCTCAAGGCTCTCGCATGTGGTGAAGAAACTGGAACAGCGGGGCTGGATGCGCCGGTCCCCGTCAACCACGGACGCACGGGTCACGACGGCGGCGATCACCGACGAAGGCATGGCCGCCCTCGTGGACCTGGCGCCCGGGCATGTGGAATCCGTCCGGAAGGCTGTGTTCGATGTCCTGGACGATCAAGACGTGGCCGACCTCGCCCGGGTCGGCAACAAAATCCTGACCCTGCTCGACCCCGCCGCGGCTCGTCCGGGCGCCCCGACCGAAGGAGCCTGAATGCGCCAGCCCCGGATACTGACCATCATCCTTGCCGGAGGTTCCGGCGGCCGGCTCGGCAGCCTCACTGAGACCCGCGCCAAGCCCGCCATGCCGGTCGGCGGATCCTACCGGCTAATCGACATCCCGCTCTCCAACCTGCACAATTCCGGGTTTCCCGATGTCTGGATCGTGGAACAGTACGAACCCAAGTCGCTGAATGACCATCTGGTCAGCGGCAGGCCGTGGGACCTGGACAGGACCAACGGCGGGATGCGGGTGCTGCCTCCGTACCAGGGATCGGAGGGTGAAGGCTTCGCGGAGGGCAATGCCGATGCCCTCTACCGCCAGGCGGACTACATCCGCGAGTACAACCCGGACCTGGTCCTGGTGCTGAGCGCCGACCATCTCTACCGGCTGGACTACCGGGACGTCGTGGCAACCCACACCGAAGCGGATGCGGCCCTGACAGTGGTGACACACCAGATCCGCCATGATCCCACTGAGCACGGTGTGGTGGAAACCAGCGGCGGTGTGGTCACCGGGTTCCAGTACAAGCCGGAGAATCCCAAGAGCGATCTGATCGCGGCGGAGATCTTCCTCTACGACGCCGAAGTGCTGCTGCGCAGCCTGGATGAGCTGGTCGAACGGGACGGGCACCTGGAGGACTACGGAGACCAGCTGCTTCCGTACCTCGTGGAAACACAAAAGGTCGTGGAGCACCGGCTGCCCGGGTACTGGCGGGACATGGGAACGCCGCAAAGCTACCACCAGGCCCACATGGACCTGCTGGACGGGCACGGCATGGTCTTCGACGATCCGGCGTGGCCGATCCTCACCGCGACTCCCCGCCGGCTTCCTGCCTTCGTCGGAGCCGCTGCCAGCGTGGAGACCAGCCTCCTGGCCCCCGGCTCACGGGTGGAAGGCACTGTGTCCCGGTCCGTCGTCGGGCCCGACTGCCGGATTGAGGCCGGTGCCGAGGTGCACGGGTGTGTCCTGCTCGACGGCGTGCACGTCAGCAGCGGTGCCCGGCTGCGAAACATGGTCGTGGATTCGGGGGCCGTCATTGGTGGCGCCACCAATTTGGACGGCGCGGAAGAGGACCCGGAGACGGGGATTGCCGTCGTCACTTCGGCAGGTGCGCTGGAGAAGCCCTCGGACTGAGAATGGTCCCTGCCCCGGTTTGGATCAGGGGCGCGAAACGTCTAGGATAGGAAGGCGTTAAGCCGCGCCCATGATCTGGTTTGGCCCCGCAAGGGTACGGACCAGGGCATTTGCGTGGCCGCCCGTATAAACCTAGAATTGAAGGCTGTCACAGCGGATTACTGCTATGGCTGCCCGAACTTCACCGTCTTCCCCGCGGCGAGGCACTTCGGCTGGATCTCACCCCGCCAGGTCAACCTCCGGAAAGTCGCAGTAATAACGGTGTCAAAACTGGTGGCGGGACGCTCTTTATTGCAGGTGCCATGGCGGCATCGCCTGGTGCTTGTTTTCTGAGGACCGTCATATTTACTACAACTGGAGGAGAGATCATGGCAGCTTACTGCCAGGTAACCGGAGCTGTTCCCGGCTTTGGTCACAGCATTTCGCACTCGCACCGTCGCAACAAGCGCCGGTTCGACCCGAATATTCAGAAGAAGCGCTACTGGGTTCCGTCCCTGCGCCGTAACGTGACGCTGCAGGTTTCGGCCCGCGGCATCAAGACGATCGACGTCCGCGGCATTGACGCAGTCGTCACCGAACTCCTCGCGAAGGGTGTGAAGCTCTAGTGGCTAAGGATAAGGACGTTCGTCCGATCATCAAGCTCAAGTCGACCGCCGGCACCGGGTACACCTACGTGACCCGCAAGAACCGTCGTAACGACCCGGACCGCATGGTCCTGAAGAAGTACGACCCGAAGATCCGCCAGCACGTCGAATTCCGTGAGGAGCGCTAAGAATGGCAAAGAAGTCCAAGATTGCCCGCAACGAGCAGCGCAAGGTTGTTGTTGAGCGCTACGCTGCCAAGCGCCTCGAACTGAAGAAGACCCTGGTCGATCCCAACGCGACCGACGAAGCACGGGAAGCTGCACGCCTCGGCCTGCAGAAGCTGCCCCGCAACGCTTCCCCGGTCCGCCTGCGCAACCGCGACCAGATCGACGGCCGCCCCCGGGGTACCCTCCAGAAGTTCGGTATCTCCCGCGTGCGTTTCCGCAATATGGCTCACGCCGGCGAACTGCCCGGCATCAAGAAGTCCAGCTGGTAAGCACTGCTTTCCACGCCTGAAAAGGGCGGCAACCTTCCCGGTTGCCGCCCTTTTTGCGTTTGTCGGGCCAAGTGAGCCGCCCAAAGTTGCCCTTCTGGCCGAAAAATCCCGAAAAAAGCCCGAAAACCCGCGGTTTTCTCCCTGCGATGGGTGTCGTAGCTGGTAAGTTTTCGAACAGAGGCGGTTTCGCATCCGTGAACCGCTCGCGCTAAACACCTGAGTCCAGGAGGACATAAATTGGCTATGAACCGCAGTGAACTTGTTGCCGCTGTCGCAGAGAAGTCCGGCAACAGCCAGACCGCCGTCAACGGCGTGCTCGATGCTGTCTTCGACATCTTCGCCACTTCCGTTGCCAACGGCGAGAAGATCACCATCCCGGGCTGGCTCGCTGTTGAGCGCACCGACCGCGCCGCTCGCCAGGGCCGCAACCCGCAGACCGGCGAAACCCTCCAGATCCCGGCCGGCCACAGCGTCAAGCTGACGGCTGGCTCGAAGCTGAAGGCTGCTGTCGCCAAGAAGTAGTACTTTCGCATTTCAGCGGAGGGCCGGCGCCATTGGCACCGGCCCTCCGTTTGTCTGCGCCGGGACGCATTCCGGGATGTCCGGGATGCACCGGGGTGGAGCGGGAGTTGGCCCATTATTTGCGGCGGGTAGAGAATAGGTAGCGTGCCAAACTCTGCCAAGACCCAGAACACCCTGCCGGACCGCTCCTCCGGTGCCGCGGACGGAACGGGAAGCCCGGTCCGCAGCGGTTGGGTAGCTGCCGGCATCGGTGTCATGATCCTGGCGCTCGGCGTCGCCCTGCTTTTCACCGGTGCAGCCGCAGCCTCACAGCTCTCCGATCCCGGTGCGCTGACCCGCTGGGGTCTTCCGATCGCCAAGGCCGTTCAAAACGGGGCGGTGGCTGCCGTCATCGGGTCCCTCGTGTTCGCAGTCTTTATCCTGCCCAAACACACCGGCGCACGGCGCGGCAAAGGGGAGCGGGAGACACGCCCGGAACATCCTGCCTTCACCCAGGCGCTGTCCCTCGCGTCCGTCGCAGCGGCAGTGTGGACCCTGGCCGCCATCGCGGTGATGCTGTTCACCTACTCTGATGTCTCCGGGCTGCCGCTCAGCCCCGCACCTTCCTATACGGAAGGGCTCGCATCCTTCCTCACTGACTTCTCCACCGGCCGGGCTTGGCTGGCGGTCAGCATTATTGCCGCAGTCGTCACCACGCTGACGTTCGGAGTGCGCTCCCTGACCGGGCTGGCGCTGACGACGGCGCTGGCCGTCGGCGGGCTGCTGCCCATGGCACTGGTCGGCCACGCCGCCGGCGGCGATGACCACAGTGCGGCCGTGAACTCCATCGGACTCCACCTGCTCGGCGTGTGTCTCTGGATCGGCGGCATCATCGTCCTGGCCGTGATCTCCAAGAACCTGGGCGACATCACCGAAACGGTGCTGAGGCGGTTCTCCGCTCTTGCCGGCTTCGGGTTCGTGCTCGTGGCGGCGTCCGGCATCGTTAATGCTTCGCTGCGGATCACGTCGCTGGACCAGCTGAACTCCCGCTGGGGCGCGCTGGTCCTCTTCAAGGTCGCTGCCACGCTGGTGCTGGGCATCTTCGGAGTCCTGCACCGCCGGTGGCTCATTCCCCGGCTCTCCGAGCCCCGCAGCAAGGGCGCTGCCGCCTCAGCGGGACCCCTGGGAGCCAAGCGGGTCCTTTGGCAGTTCATCGGGGTGGAGCTGCTCATCATGGCAGCAATTTCCGGCGTGGCCGCAGCCTTGGCCCGTACTGCTCCGCCGCGGCCCGAAGAGCTGCCGCCAAATGCCTCTCCCGCCCGGATCATCACCGGCTACGACCTTCCTCCGGAGCTGACCCCCGAGCGCTACCTCACGGAATGGCGCTTCGACTGGCTGTGGGTTGCCATCGTGGTGACCATCGGTGCCGCCTACATCCTGGGGCTGCGCAAGCTCCGGCGGCGCGGCGACAAATGGCCGGTTGTCCGGACACTGTCCTGGTTTGTGGGCCTGATCGCCCTGACCTACGTGACCTCCGGGGCGCCGGCCGTCTACGGCATGGTGCTGTTCTCCACCCACATGCTCGGACACATGGCACTGACCATGGTGGTGCCGCTCTTCCTGGTGCTCGGTGCGCCTCTGACGCTGGCGCTCAAGGCACTCACCCCGCGCGGGGACGGGAGCCGGGGCCTGCGCGAATGGATCCTGATCGGCGTGCACTCGCGCTATTCGAAGGTCATCACCAACCCAATCTTTGCGGCGGTGAACTTCGCCGGTTCGATCGTGATCTTCTACTACTCCGACCTGTTCGGTTTTGCCCTCCGCGAGCATGTGGGCCACGAACTGATGGTGCTGCACTTCCTGCTCACCGGCTACATCTTTATCCTGACCATGATCGGCATCGATCCGCTGCCCACCCGGGCGCCCTACCCGCTGCGGCTGGTCATCCTGCTGGCCACCATGGCGTTCCATGCTTTCTTTGGCGTCGCGGTGATGGGGCAGACCTCCCTGATCCAGGCTTCCTACTTCGGGAACATGGGCCGGGAGTGGGGCCTCAGCGCGCTTCAGGACCAGCAGCTGGGCGGATCCATCATGTGGGGCATCGGCGAAATTCCCACCGTCCTGGTGGCCATTGGCGTGGCCCTGCAGTGGTCACGCACGGATGCACGTGAAACAAAACGCAAAGACCGTGCGGCCGAGCGGAATAATGATGCTGAACTTACGGCTTACAACAATATGTTCGCCCAGCTGGCCGAACGCGATGCAAAGTCAGACCAAGGAGAACGTTAGATGACTGAAACGGTGCGCGCCGGATACCGCGTCCGGGCCTCCGAGCTTGTGGGCCGCAACTGGTTGAACACGGGTGGCAGGCGGCTGGGTCTCGAAGATCTCCGGGGAAAGATTGTCCTGCTGGATTTCTGGACCTTCTGCTGCATCAACTGCCTGCATGTCCTGGACGAGCTCCGCCCGCTTGAAGCCAAGTACTCCGACGTCCTCGTGACGGTCGGGGTGCACTCGCCCAAGTTCGAGCACGAAGCTGATCCGGTGGCGCTGGCCGCCGCCGTCGAACGCTACGAGATCCACCACCCGGTGCTGGATGACCCGGAGCTGGAGACCTGGCAGGCCTACACAGCGCGTGCCTGGCCGACGCTGGTCGTCATCGACCCTGAGGGCTACATCGTCGCGCACCTGTCCGGGGAGGGCCATGCTGCCGGCCTTGAGTCGCTTGTCGCCGAACTGGTGGCCGAGCATGAGGAGAAGGGCACGCTGCACCGTGGCGACGGACCGTACGTGCCCGCGGAGGCGACGTCGGGAGACCTGCGTTTCCCGGGCAAGGCAGTTGCCCTGCCCGAGGGTACGTTCCTGGTGGCGGACACCGGGCATCACCGGCTCGTCGAACTTGAAGCCGACCTCGCCACCGTCCGCCGCGTGATCGGTGACGGCACCAAGGGCTGGCGCGACGGTGACGCCGGGACCGCACGCTTCAACGAACCGCAGGGCCTGGCCGTACTTCCGGCAGCGGTCGCTGAGACCCTGGAGTACGACGTCATCGTGGCGGACACCGTCAACCACCGGCTGCGCGGCGTCAACCTCGCCACCGGCGCCGTCACGACCCTGGCCGGCAACGGCGTGCAGCGCCTGCTCGATGCCGAGAACCAGTCCGCACCCGTTTCCACGGATCTCGGTACCGATCCGCTGGGCACCTCCCTGTCCTCGCCGTGGGACGTTTTGTGGTCCACCGTGTTGGGCCAGGCTGTCGTTGCGATGGCCGGCACACACCAGATCTTCGCCTTCGACCCCGCGACTGGCGCGCTCTCCATCCTCGCTGGAACCGGGCTGGAAGGCCTGCTCGACGGCGCCGCAGACGCAGCCTGGTTCGCTCAGTCTTCGGGGTTGGCGCAGGATGCGGATGGAAACATCTGGGTGGCAGACTCCGAGACCTCCGCCCTGCGGAAGCTGGCCTTCGACGTTTCCGGGGACAAGCCGGTTGTCACGGTGGAAACCGCCGTCGGTGCGGGACTGTTCGATTTCGGCTACCGCGACGGTGCTGCCGCCGAAGCGAGGCTGCAGCACCCCTTGGGCGTGGCAGTCCTTCCGGACGGTTCCATAGCCATCGCCGACACCTACAACGGAGCAGTGCGGCGCTACGACCCGGCTGCACAAGCCGTCTCGACGCTCGCACGCGGCCTGGCGGAACCTTCCGGGGTCCTTATCGACTCAACCGCCGGCGAGCCGCTCCTGATCGTTGTAGAGGCTAACCAGCACCAGCTCATCCGCCTGCCCATCCCCAAGGAAGCGCAGTCCGTGGATGAAGGCGCCCGCCAGACACAGCGGCCCAAGACAGCCATCGCTGCCGGGCCGCTGGGGCTCACCATCCGATTCTCTGCTCCGAAGGGGCAGAAGCTCGACGACCGCTGGGGAGACCCCACGCAGCTGAAGATCTCTTCCTCTCCGGAGGAGCTCCTGGTTTCCGGAGGCGGGACCGCCGTCGGGCTGGTCCGTGAGCTGGTGCTCTCGGACACTGTTCCCGAAGGCGTCCTGCACATTACCGCCCGTGCCGCGGCGTGCGACGGCGAACCCGGGGGAGAGATCCCTGACCACGCTGCCTGCCACCTGTACCAGCAGGACTGGGGAATCCCCGTCGTTCTGCAGCCCGGCGGCGAAACGGAACTAACGCTGGACCTGCGCGGCCTGGACTAGCAGCCGGCCTGGACTAGGAGCCGGCGGAGCTATTCGATCACGGCGGTGAGGCTGATCCCGCCGTCCGTGACGGACAGCCGGGCTCCGAAGGAGAACTCCTTGTCCTCCACCAGGGGACTTTGGGCACCGGAGAAAAGATCGGTCTGGGTTGCCGTGACGCGGGCAATCCCATTCAGGGGTGCCAGGCCCCAGTGACCCTCCGCGGGCGAGATCTCCACTGTGGGGTACTCTACGATTTCCCACGTGATAGGCGGCTCCACCCGGTTGTCGGTGAGGTGGTAGAAGGGACATCCCGGAGGCGCCAGCCGGTTTTGCTCGCCGGCGCAGTTGTCCAGGAACTCGCGTACCCGAGCGTCGACGGCGTCGACCAGTTCGGGGGTGGCCTGGCTCTGGAGCGTCAGGTCCAGTGCCCCAGATGCAGTGGTCAGGACGCCGCTCTGCTCAGGAGCCTCGAAGTAGCCGCTGCTAAACGAGGCGGCAACGCGCGACGGGTAGAAGGCAGCGAAGGTGTTGGTGCCCTCCGGCAGCACGACGGGTGTGCCGTTGAGGACTGCCTCATTCTGGTTGGCCGCCGTAATCCTGACGCTGGGCAGCGAGTCGGGGCGGAAACTCCACTGGTCGAAGAACATCCACCGGCTGCCGGTCTTCTCCAGTTCAAAGGTCGACCGCTCTTCGATGCCATCCAGGCGGTACGTGACCTCGACGTTCGTGCGGTCGTCCACCGTTGTGCCGGCCTCGGTGATCTCCAGCACTTCGAGCCCGTCCGTTGAAGCACGCAGGGCCTCTCCATCCAGCAGCGCGGCATTCGCCTCAGGGACTTCGGCGTTCAGCAGGCCCAGCGCGCGGGCTCCATCGCCGTCCTGCAGGGCCTGCAGGTAGTCCTCCACCTGCTTGCCCGGGCCGTAAACCTTGGCGTTGACAAGCCAAATAACGACGACGGCGGCCGCGATAGTGAGCATGAGAGCCGTCAGCCATGTGGCGACGGCTTTGATTACCGGTGATGTTCCCTGCACGCTCTTACGTTACCCGCAGTAGGCGTGCACGCCGATCCGGCGGGTGCGCCCGTGTTCCTCCGGGGCACCCATCCTGCTACTCAGACGTGGTTGCGGCGGCCTCCTGATGGTCGTGAGCCATGGCAATCTCCTCGGCACGCCGCTCGTTGGCCTCTTCAGTCAATTCCGCGCCCGCTTCCGGATCGCGGGTGAGGTTCTCGCCGGACTCGGGGTCGAAGAGGTGGATTCGCCGGGTATCCAGCCACAGTTCAGCGTCCCGTCCGCCACGCACCCGGCTGGCCGCATCGAGGGTGACAACGACCTGCGGCCGCAGCTCGTCGGCGTCCATGTCCCTGGCCAGGTTGTCCAGCAGCTCACGGACCTCCGGGGTGGGGTCGAAGTGGATGTAGCCGTATTGCTCGTTGCCCAGCCACTCGGTGTGCGTGATGGGTGCCGTGAACGTGGAGCCGTGAGCTTTCTTGTGTTCTTCGACCAGGGAGGCGTCTTCGAAGAACTCAGGCCGGATCCCCACCAGGACGACCTTTTTGCCTGCGGCCTTGGCCGCCTTGTCTTCGGGGATGCGGATATCGCCGACTGCAGTTTCGAGGATGTTGCCGTCCTTGAAGGTCGCCGGGAGGAAGTTCATCGAAGGCGATCCGATGAAGCCTGCGACAAACAGGTTAACCGGCTGCTCGTAAAGTTCCCGCGGGGAGGCGACCTGCTGAAGGATGCCCTTCTTCAAGACGGCGACCCTGTCTCCGAGTGTCATGGCTTCCGTCTGGTCGTGTGTGACGTAGACACTGGTGACGCCCAGCCTGCGCTGCATCTGGGAAATCTCGGAACGCATTTGTCCGCGGAGCTTGGCGTCCAGGTTGGAGAGCGGCTCATCGAACAGGAAAGCGTCGGCCTGGCGGACAATCGCACGTCCCATGGCCACACGCTGCCGCTGGCCGCCGGAGAGGTTCGCAGGCTTGCGGTCGAGGTGTTCGGTCAGCTCCAGCGTGGCGGCTGCATCGTTCACCAGCTTCTTGACCTGCTCATCGCTGTACTTGCCCTTGTTCAGACGGAGCGGGAAGGCGATATTCTCAAAGACCGTGAGGTGCGGATACAGGGCATAGTTCTGGAACACCATGGCCAGGTTCCGGTCCCTGGGTGCCTTGTCGTTGACGCGCTCTCCGTTGATCAGCAGGTCGCCGGAGGTAATGTCTTCCAGCCCCACAATCATCCGCAGCAGCGTCGACTTTCCGCAGCCGGACGGACCAACGAGAATGATGAACTCCCCGTCCGCGATATCCAGGCTGATGTCATTGACGGCTGGGAAACCGTCGCCGTACTTCTTGACGAGGTTCTTGAGCGTAATCGATGCCATGCTCATGGCTCCTTTTCTAGTACCGTGCGTCTGGGGCTAGCCCTTGACGGCGCCCTGGGTTAGTCCGGAAACGATCTGTCGCTGGAACAGCAGTACAAGTACAACGACCGGGATGGTCACAATGATCGCGGCTGCGGAAATTGCTCCAGTCGGCGCTTCGAACTGGGATGCTCCGGTAAAGAAGGCCAGGGCTGCCGGCACGGGGCGGGCAGCTGAGGTCGAGGTCAGGGAAATGCCATAGACGAAGTCGTTCCACGCGATGAAGAAGGCAATGATCGCCGTCGTGAAGACGCCGGGGGCTGCAAGCGGAACGATTGCCTTGCGGAACGCCTGCCAGGTGGTGGCTCCGTCCACCTGTGCTGCCTGCTCCAGCTCCCACGGGATCTGCCGGAAGAACGCCGCCAGCGTCCAAATCGAAATCGGCAGGGTCAGTGAGAGGTACGGGATGATGAGCCCCGGCCAGGTGTCGTACAGGCCGATGTTGCGCCACAGGTTGAACAACGGGGTCACGATCGAGATCACCGGGAAGATGGAAACACCCAGGGCAGTTGTCAGCACCAGCCGTTTGCCGGGGAAATCCAGCCGGGCGATTGCGTAGGCGCAGAGGGTGGCGAGCACCACGGCGATCAAGGTGGCGATCAGCGAGATGCCGATCGAGTTGCGGAGGGCGGAGAGGAAGAGTTCCTGGGCGTCCCCGACCAGGATCTGTTCGTAATTCACCGTGGACCAGTTGGTGGGGAGGAAGGACCCCGAGGTCAGGTCACTGGGAAGCTTGAACGACGTCGCGAAAATTGAGGCGACCGGAAACAACGCGTAAATGATCACGACAATGGAAATGATGGTCCATGTGACGCGCCTGCGGATCGGTGACGACTTCATTTAATTGCCCCCTCGTGCGCCGGTCAGGTCCACCTTGAAGAGTTTTATTGCTACGAAACATATAAGGATCACGCAGAGGAAGAGCAGTACGGAAACGGCTGAGCCCATACCGATCTCCAGCCGGGTGATGGAGGTCCGGTACGCGAGCAGCGACAAGGTCTCCGTGCCGTAGGCGCCTCTGGTCATGATGTAGACATTGTCGAAGATGCGGAACGCATCCAGTGCACGGAAAAGGACTGCCACCATGATGGCCGCCTTCATGTTTGGCACGATCACCCTGCTGAACCGCTGCCACCAGGTGGCGCCGTCGACTTCGGCTGCCTCGGTCAGCTCACCGGGAACCTGTGCCAGGCCGGCCAGCAGCAGCAGCGAGATGAACGGCGTCGTCTTCCAGATTTCGGAAGCCATGATCACCGTGATGGCGGTGCCGAAATCGGCAAACCAGTTCAGGTCGGCGCTAATCCCCGGTACCCAGTCGAACCAGTGGTTCACGTAGCCGGAGTTGATATCGAAAGCGTAGAACCAGGCGAAAGCGGAAACCACGGTAATGATGCCGTAGGGAACCAGGATTGCGGTCCGGAGCCAGCCCCGGACCGCTTTCAAGGCGCTGTTCATAACCATGGCGAGGGCGAAACCGAGAACCAGCTCGATGACGACCGTGACAACGGTAATGAGGAGAGTTACGCCCAGGTCCCTCCAGAAGACTTCGTCGGTCAGGATAGTGACGTAGTTGCTGAGGAAGACAAACTCCCGGTCATCCGGCGCGGTGAGCCGGTACTTGAACAACGAATCCCAGAGGGCCAGCAGGATTGGGTACGCTGTGACAGCCAGCATGATGATGAACGCTGGGCCCGCAAGCCAGAAGCCCAGCCTGCGTTCGGCCCTGGCGCGGTCGCTGAGCCGTGCTTTTCGCGGCTTGGGACTGCCGCCAGCGGAGGCACGTGTCTCGACAGACGTACTCATAGCAGCCTCTCTCCCTTCAGGACCTCAAGAATGAACTGCTGGCTGGTTTCCGGCGTGGTGTCCGGATTGACGTCCTGCGGCGGAGTCCAGGTCTGCTGGATGCCGGTGGAGATTTCGTTGTAGTACGGAGTCTGCGGACGGGGCTTGGAGAGCTCCAGCGACTCACGGATGGTCCCAGCCATCGGGAAGGCGTCAATGACTTCGGGAGCGTTGTAAGCGTCCGGGTTGGACGGCGGGTTGCCGTTCGTGGCGAAGTAGTAGGCCTGGTTCTCCGGGCTGACGATGCACTCGATCGCGTCGAACGCCAGGTCCGGGTGCTTGCTCTTGGAACCCACTCCCAGGTCGATGCCGCCCAGCGGGGGAGCAGTGTTTTCACCTGCGTTCACCTGCGGATACAGCGTCCAGCCAATGTCATCGATCAGGGAAGCAGGGAGGGTGCCTTCCTCGACGGCGGCGTTGGTGGCGCGCCAGACGAAGGGATAGTTGACCATAAAGGCACCCTTGTCGCCTTGGAACTGGATCATCGAGAAGTTCTCGGTCTGGGTTGGAAGGCCGGGCCCGCCGAGCCCTTCCTTGCCGATGGTGGAGACGATCTCCGCCGCCTGCTTTCCGGCCTCGGAATCGAGGCTTAGCTTGATCTCGTCGGCCGGGGCGTCAGGGTTCTCCACAATCTGTCCACCGGCTGATTCGATCAGTGCGTTCACCCACACGGTCATGGACTCGGCCCGGGCACCCTGAACGCTGAGGTACTTATCCTGGCTGGCAACCGCTTCGATCAGCTGGTCCCAGGTGACGGGCTGGGTCATGTCCAGACCGGCTGCCTCGGCCACTGACTTGCGGTACCAAAGAATCTGCGTGTTGGCCCAGAACGGGACCGCTACTACCTCGTCCTTCCAGGTGGCTCCGGCGAGGGCGCCCTCCACGACGTTTGCCGTGGTGCGTTCGCGGACATCGTCGGGGATGGGAGCCAAATAGCCCGGTTCGGCATACTCCGGAACGTTCGGCGGGTCCAGGCTCATGATGTCCATGCTGGTGTCGCCGGCGGCGAGGCGCCGGGCAAGCTGTTCCCGCTGGGATGCCGCGTCGGTGGGAAGCAGCGAAGTCTCGATGGTGTACGCCCCGTCCGAAGCGTCCGAGCAGCGCTTGGCGATTTCGGCCTGCCCGCCGTCGTCCGGGTTGATGTACCACGTCAGGGTCGGCGTAGAACCGGAATCCGAACTGCAGCCTGCCAGCAGAGTGGCACCGACGGCGAGGGCGAACGCCGCTGCTGCGAACTTCTTCCTGCGGGCCCTGCCGGGAAGTCTTGCGTCTCTTGGCATTGGTGTATGCCTCCACCTCGTCGTAGGCACGGACAGAGTGATTTTCCGCGAAAGGCTGAAAGCTCAGCAACCTTTCGATCGACCCTAAGCCCTTGGCGCGTATTGCGCCACAGTTGGGCAGGGAAACAGGCAGAACGACTAGTGGCGGCGGAAGACGGCCTTGTTTTTTCGAGGTGGGGAGAGTCGGGAAATCCCGGTCGGGAGGGCGGCGGGAGGGGCCTTAGAGTGCGGGAACGGACAGCGGGGGCCGTGCGGTTCCGGCGGTCACTGCCTCTGCCGGATCAGTGCCGAGCTTGAGGATGCGGTTCGCTTCGTCAACGTGAACGACGGCGGGGGTGTAGGAAAGCGCTTCCTCTGTGGTCATATCGGCATAGGTAATGAGGATGACCAGATCGCCGACGTCGACCAGGTGGGCTGCGGCGCCGTTGATTCCGATGACACCGGAACCGCGTTCGCCGGCGATGGTGTAGGTCTCCAGCCGGGAACCGTTGTTCACATCGACGATTGAGACGAGTTCGCCGGGAAGAATGTCAGCGGCTTCCAGAAGGTCCAGGTCCACGGTGACGGAGCCGACGTAATGGAGATTCGAATGGGTAACGGTGGCACGGTGGATCTTGGACTTAAACATTTTCCGGTTCATAGCGTGTCCAAGTGTACGCCCCGGTCACAGGCCGGAAGGCGGTTGCATTGGAGCGGGCGACGGGAATCGAACCCGCGTATCGAGCTTGGGAAGCTAGCGCTCTACCATTGAGCTACGCCCGCATGGCCGGTGGAGCACCGGCACAGGAAACTACTTTACATGCCATTTGCATCATGGGCGCAAATGGCGTTCACGCCGACGGCGCCGGCAGTAACACGGCGGCGGTAGAAATCCAGCGGGTCGGGGCCTAGGCCCGGCGCGTCTGGCGGGATCCCTCACGGGCGCGGTCGACCAGTTCCCGCCAGCTCCCCTGAAGGGACTGTTCCGGGATGGTGACGGCCTGCTTGCCGACACTGATTTCGTACGTGAACCGGTCATTGCCGTCCTCGCGGGATTCGGGCGGGTCCTGCAGCAGGGGAAGCCAGCGTTCCTCGGCTTCCTCGGAACTCACCTCACTGCTCCAGGTACGCCGCATGCCAGCAAGCCCGCCCGTACGCACCACAACCAGTCTCATACCATGACATTAACCTCTCGCCATGCTGCCTGCACAGCAGAACTTTCTTCGGTTCCGGCTCCGTAACGCTTTTCCGCGGCGGTGATGGTGGCTGCGGCAAAGAGACTGAAGGTGCAGTCGGCCGGAAAATTCGGCTCGGTAATCGTGTCGTACCAGATCTGGCCTGCCCGTTCCCAGGCGTAACCGCCGAGCCCGGCTGCCGTGAGATAGAACGCCCGGTTCGGGATGCCAGAATTCAGGTGCACGCCGCCGTTGTCGGACGTGGTCTCCACGTATCCCGTCATGTCGGCGGGCTGCGGGTCCTTGCCGAGCACGTCGTCGTCGTAGGCGGATCCCGGCTCCGACATGGAACGCAGGCCGCGTCCGTTGACCTCGGGAGTGAACAGCCCCTCACCGATGATCCAGGACGCCCCGGACGCCGTCTGGCGCAGGAAATACTGCTCCGTCAAGGCACCAAAAACGTCCGAGACCGATTCGTTCAAAGCTCCGGCCTGTCCCTGGTAAATGAGCTTAGCCGTGTACTGGATGATCCCGTGGGCCAGTTCGTGGCCGATGACCGTCAGGGATTTGCTGAACCGTTCGAAGACCTCTCCGTCGCCGTCGCCAAGGACAATCTGCGCACCGTTCCAGAAAGCGTTGTCGTAGTCGATCCCATAATGCACGGTGGCCTGCAGCGGCTGCCCGGCGCCGTCAAGCGAGGAACGGCCGTACACATCGCTGAAGAGTGCGTAGGTAGCTCCCAGCCCGTCGTAGGCTTCGTCGGCCGCCGGGTCTGATGTGGGCGGAGCGCCCTCCGCCCGGACCGGGACCCCGGGAAGGTCCTGGCGCTGCTGGGCGTCGAAGACCGTCCGGCGCAGCTTGGGCGTGAGTGCGGTACCTGAACCGGGTGCGGGGGCGGAGCGGCCCAGCTGGCCGGCTTCAGCGACTGCATCAAATTCAAGCAGGGTCCGGCGTGCGGCCACGGCGGCCCCAGCCATGCGGTCCGGCCGCTCCGCAATGCGCGAAAGCAGGTAGGGCGGCACTATGGAGCAGTGTCCAGCGGGACCTTCATGAACATGGCGGTGGACATGCCGGTAGACATGCTTGGCGGAATCTCTGAGTGGATCTACTGTGCGGGTCACCTTACAGCCCTCCATCTGTAGTGAGTTTCCCCAGACTAGACCCCGCTACCGACACTGCAAGGCAGTACCGGCAAAACCGCTGACGCTTGTCCATAAGGAAACAAAAAGCACCGGAAATCTGCGGTTTTGCCGGTTTGGTGCGCTATTCCGCTGCGGTTTCCCCGCTTTGGGGACGTGCCTGGCCGCCGAAGGCCGCCACGACGGCCTCTACGCCTTCGGGCCCGAGTTCCAGTCCCAGCGAGTTGCCCGGGTTGATGGCAAGCCCGTACCCCGGGGCGATGCTGCGGAGGGTTGCTTCCCCGGAGGCCTTGACCATGATGGGGGCGGTGTCCCGGATGCGCTGCGGGATGCGCTGCGCGTCCGTAAACGTGGCGGCCACCGGTGCAGCTCCTTCGGGGGACTGGAGGACCAGTGCCTGGAAGCTGGCGGGGTCGTCTTCGACCGTCAGGCGTCCGACGCTCAAAAGGTCAGAGTTCCAGATCGCCGTAATAACGTCCTGGTTGCTGATCTTTCCCTCCTGGCCTTCCCGGATAGCCTGTTCCAGGCCGGTGGAGGGCTCCAGGGTGCCTGCCGCTCCGGAACTGCCGGCATCCGGCGTGCTGCTCGCGGCGTCGTTGGATTCGGTGGATTCGTTATCGGCTTCGTGATCCATGGGGCCTCCTTGGAGGGTTGGTTGCATAAACGGCCAGTCTTCCACAGCCCTGCCGTGGCGCAGAAGCAGATCCCGGGAGCCTGAAGCTACCGTGAAGTCATGGACAAGAACACCCGCGACCTGGAACCCGAAATCGAGCGGGACTTCAGCCAGAAGATGAGCTACGGATCCTATCTGGGACTTGAGGACCTGCTCGCGGCCCAGCATCCGGTCAGCAAGCCGGAGCACCACGACGAAATGCTCTTCATCATCCAGCACCAGACCTCGGAGCTGTGGCTGAAACTGGTGCTGCACGAACTGCGGGCCGTCCGGGCACGGCTGATGGCTGACGACCTGCGTACAGCCATGAAGGGCATTGCGCGGATCAAGCACATCCAGCGCTCGCTGACCGAACAGTGGTCGGTCCTGGCCACCCTGACGCCGTCGGAATACGCGGAGTTCCGCGGGGATCTCGGCGCGTCCTCCGGTTTCCAGTCCTATCAGTACCGCGCCGTGGAGTTCCTGCTGGGCAACAAGAACGCCGGCATGATCGAGGTCTTTGCGGCGGATCCGCAGGCACAGGCGCTGCTGGAGGAGCTGCTCGGGCAGACCAGCATCTACGACGAGTTCATCCGCGCCCTTCACCGGATGGGTTACACGCTCGCACCGGACCTGCTCGAGCGGGACGTCACCCAGGCGCATGTCTTTGACGAATCCCTGATGCAGGTCTTCCGGCACGTCTACGAGAATCCCGCCGAGAACTGGGACATCTACGAGGCATGTGAGGAACTCGTTGACCTGGAAGACAATTTCCAGCTCTGGCGCTTCCGGCACCTGCTCACCGTGCAGCGCACCATCGGAATGAAACGCGGGACCGGCGGTTCCTCGGGGGCGGGGTTCCTGAAACGTGCACTGGACCTCACGTTTTTCCCTGAGCTTTACGCAGTGCGGACCGAAATTGGACAGCGCTGACGATGCGCTATTTTTAGAAGGTGCTGATATCTGACCGTGACATTCGAGCCGAAATTGCTGACGAGCGGATCGTCCTGGACCCCTACGACCCCGCAATGGTCCAGCCTTCCAGTGTGGATGTCCGGATTGACCGGTACTTCCGGCTGTTCGACAACCACAAGTACGCGCACATTGATCCGTCCCTGGACCAGCCGGACCTGACCCGCCTGGTGGAAGTGGCTCCGGACGAGCCGTTCATCCTGCACCCGGGTGAGTTTGTGCTGGGATCCACGTACGAGTCCGTCACACTGCCCGACGACGTCGCGGCACGGCTGGAGGGCAAGTCCTCCCTGGGGCGGCTCGGGCTGCTGACACACTCCACGGCCGGCTTCATCGACCCGGGCTTTTCCGGCCACGTGACCCTCGAACTCTCGAACATGGCTACCCTGCCGATCAAGCTCTGGCCCGGGTCGAAGATCGGCCAGCTCTGCTTCTTCAAGCTCACATCGCCCGCCGAGTATGCCTACGGAACCGGCGCCTACGGCAACCGCTATCAGGGCCAGCGGGGCCCGACGGCGTCACGCAGCCACCTGAACTTCCACCGCACCAGCATCTAGCAGGCAGGTACGCCGGAACTCCGCCCGTTCCGGATTATTTTCGAACTTCACATAATCCATGACCTAATTAGTCATGGACGCTACATGGTTTCGCGCTCATACTGGGACAACAGAGCGCAGGCGACGCACGCTGCGGCGTGCTCGAAGGAGAACCATGGAACCGTCCACCTCAGCAGAACATTGGGACCAGGAAGTCGACCTCCTGGTCTTGGGGTCCGGGGCGGGCGGTTTGTCCGCGGCGCTGACTGCAGCAGCCGAGGGCGCATCGGTTCTGGTCCTTGAAAAAACCGAGTACCTGGGCGGCACCACCGCTTACTCCGCCGGGACCTGCTGGGTGCCGAACAACCGGTTCCAGCAGCAGATGGGAATCCTTGATGACCAGGAGCGTGCTGTGCGCTATCTGGACGCCGTCGTCGGAGACAAGGCTCCCCGCGACGGCTGGCTGACCTATTTGGAGGCGGCGCCCCGGATGCTGGAAGAGTTTCAGCAGCTGGGAGTGACCTTCCGGCATTCTCCCGCGGTAGTGGACTACCACTCCGAGCTGCCCGAGGCGGGTGCTACCGGCCGTGCGCTGGAGCCCGATCCTTTCGACGGCCGGCTGCTGGATAAGTCTGATTTTCGCCGCGTCCGTCCGCCGGTGCCGGAGTTCGCGCTGATGGGCGGAACCCTCATGCTCCGGCGTGCAGAGGTTGCCGCCCTGCTCAAGCTCTTTAACGGTTCGCTGGCAGAGCGGGCCAAAGCAGTCGCCCTTGCAGCCAGGCTTGGTGCCGGGTGGGCACGGGACCGCGTCACGCGTCCCCGGGGCACCCGGCTGGTGATGGGCAACGGTCTGGTGGCCAGGCTGTTTTATGAATCACGCCGGCGCGGGGTTGAATTCCGGTTTGGTGCGCACACCGGCGAGCTGATCGTTCAGGACAACCGCGCCGCAGGTGCTCTTGTAACGCACGAAGGCAGGCGCCTTCGGATCCGGGCACGGCGCGGGGTCGTGCTTGCGGGCGGCGGTTTTGCCCACAGCACACGGATGCGTGCTGAGCTGATGCCTGAACCAACCCCGCAGTACTCGCGGGCCGGGGAAGGAGCCACCGGAGACACCCTTGCCCTTGCCGAGGCCGCAGGGGCCGCACTTGGCCGTGACAACGGGGAAAATGCATTGTGGTTCCCCAGTTCGATCGGCCGCCGCGCCGACGGATCCAGGGTGGTCTTCCCGCATATCTGGGACCGTGCCAGGCCGGGCGTGATTGCTGTGGGAGCCGACGGCGGGCGGTTCACTGACGAGTCCTGCTCCTATCACCGCTTCGTGCGGGCGATGTTTGCGTCTCCTGGAAGCAACGCCATTCCCGCGTGGCTGGTGGTGGACTCACGGACCCTCGGCAAGTACGGACTGGGCATGATTACGATGCCCCACCTGCCCCGGGCCGCGCTGAAGAGGTATGTGAAGGACGGGTACTTGTATGAAGCGGACACCCTTGCCGGCCTCGCCGGACGGATCGGCGTCGACCCGGCGGGCCTTGAAGCGACCGTCAAGCGGTACAACGGCTTCGCAGCCACCGGCGTGGATGAAGAATTCCATAAGGGCGAACTGGCTTTTGGCAGGGCGGCAGGGGACCCTGAGCACGGACCCAACCCGAACATCGGTCCCGTCGAAAAGCCTCCGTTCTATGCCATGGCAGTAGTGCCGACGCCCCTCGCCACTGCCTACGGGATCCTGACGGACGGCAACGGGCAGGCCCTTGATTCACAGGGAAACCCGGTGGCCGGTCTCTATGCCGTCGGTAATGATGCTGCCTCGGTGATGGGTTCGGAGTACCCCGGTGCCGGCGTGCAGGTTGGTTCTGCGCTGACGTTCGGATGGGCAGCTGCCCGCCACGCGGCCGCTGGGGCAGGGTCACTGGGTAGGGTGAAGGAATCCGGGACCGTTTAGCGTTAGGTTTGAGTATTCGTGGAAATCCGTTGGCTGGAAGCATTCGTAGCTGTTGCAGAGGAGCTCCACTTCGGCAATGCAGCGGTCCGGCTGCGCATGGCGCAGTCTCCGCTGAGCCAGACCATACGCAAGCTCGAACGTTCGCTGGGTGTTGAGCTGTTCCACCGCAGCACCCGCTCGGTGGAATTAACCGCGCCGGGCCATGCCCTGCTGCCCTACGCCCGTGAGGTGCTGGCGCAGCTGGACGTCGCTGCCAAGGCCGTCAAGCTGCCACAGGGTGAGGTTTACGGAAACCTCACCCTGGGATTTACCGGGGTCCTGAACCATTTCTCATTGCCGCCGCTGGCGCGCGCGGTACAGCAGGCCTATCCGGAAATTGCATTGACGCTCGTAGGCCGGGTGATGACCCAGGATGCGGTCCAGCAGCTGGAATCAGGCTCACTGGACCTCGCCTTCGTTGGGCTGCCGGTGGATTCCTCCCGCATCAACGCCCGCCTGCTGGCGCAGGAACCGTTCGGAGTGATTCTGCCTGAGGGGCATCGGCTGGCCGGAATGGAAGCCGTTGACCTGGCGGCGCTCGCTGACGAATCCTTTATCCTCCCTCCCCGCAGTGCTGGATCGGTCCTGTATGAGGGCACCATGCGCGCCTGTTCAGAGGCGGGCTTTTATCCCAAGGCGGCGCAGGCCATCACGGATCCGTACATGGTCATGATGCTCGTGGCAGCCGGGATCGGCGTTGCGGTGCTAACGGAGGGGGTAGCCTCCATGCTGCCGCCGGGTGCCGTCTACGTTCCTTTGGCGGGCAAACCCCAGTACATGAACCACGGGCTTGCCTGGTCGATCCGCCCGGGTTCCAAGGCGCGTGATGCTGTCCTGGAGCTCAGCGAAACAGTGCTGCCGACCGCCTCTCCAATCATGTAAAAAGACTACATAGTCTATGTGTAATTAGGTCGTAGACATAATAAGTGTGGTGGATCACACTGGATGATGTTCCTCCGTCGGGGGAGAAAGGATCATCATGACTGCCACTTCTTCCACCGCTCCGGTAGTTGCCGGGAAAGCTACGCCGCAGGCCCGACGTGCCGCGCTCTCAGGTTTCCTGGGGAGCACACTCGAGTACTACGACTTCTTCATCTATGGTTCAGCAGCCGCACTTGTCTTCTCCCACGTGTTCTTTTCATCGGAGGGGAACTCCGTACTGCTTTCCATCTCCACGCTGGGCGTCGCGTACGTGGCACGGCCCCTGGGTGCCGTCATCTGGGGACACCTCGGGGATAAATTTGGCCGCCGTTCCACTCTGATGGCCTGCCTTCTGCTGATGGGAATCTCGACGTTCCTGATCGGCTGCCTGCCCACCTATGACCAGGCAGGGTTGCTGGCGCCGCTGGCACTCGTGGTCCTGAGGCTGCTGCAGGGCCTGTCCGCCGGCGGGGAATCGCCGGGTGCCGCGTCCCTGTCCATGGAGCACGCGCCCGACCACCGCCGTTCCTTCTTCGCCAGCTTCACCATGAGCGGCATCATGTTCGGCATTGTGCTGGCCACCCTGGTATTCATTCCCGTAGCTTCACTGCCGGATGAGCAGCTGCTGACCTGGGGGTGGCGGATCCCGTTCTGGATCAGCATTTTCCTGACAGGGGTGGCCTTCTGGATCCGGCGCCATTTGGAAGAGCCGGAGGTCTTCGAGGAAACCAAAGAGTCCAACCAGGTGGCCAAGGTTCCGCTGGTGGAGCTCTTCAAATACCACTGGGCCGCTGTGATCCGTGTGATGTTCTCATCGACATTTGCCATGATCAACACCATCGTCAACGTCTTCGCGCTGGCCTACGCAGTGGAGCACAACGGCATTGAACGCACCACCATGCTCACGGTTATTGCAGTTGCGAATTTCTCCGCCGTCCTGACACAGCCGCTGTACGGATTGTTGGCGGATAAGATCGGCCGCAAACCGGTGTTTATCGGCGGCGCCCTGGGCGCAGGCGCCATGATGTTCGCGTTCTTCAACGCCATCAGCACCGGCAACGTCACTCTGATATTTATCTCCTCAATCATCCTCATGGGTGGCCTGTATGCCGCGCCAAACGGTTCGTACATGGCCTCCTTCCCGGAACAGTTCCCCGCAAAGGTGCGTTACTCCGGCATGGCGATCGGCCTTATGCTCGGGCTGCTGGTTTCAGGTTTCACCCCGGCGATCGGCACCCTCATGACAGCCGGTGACCTCACCAACTGGATGCCCGTGGCGCTTATGTGCTTCGGATTCACGGTGATCGCTGCGGTTGCTTTTGCCACGGGTCCGGAAACCTACCGGATCCCCACTGCCCAGCTGGGGCTGACACGGGCCGAGCGCGAAGCGATAAAGCAGCAGTGAGCACTGGCAGCGGCCCGCTGCGGATTGGGCTAATTGGCAACGGCTTGGCAACGTCTCTCTCCCCGCTGATCCATGAGGAAGAAGCCAGGGCACTGGGCTTGTCCGGTTACAGCTATGAGCGCCTTGACCTCTCCGGCATTGCCGCAGTGGATCTGGCGGAGGTGCTGAAGGAAGCACTGCACGAAGGGTTTACGGGTTTCAACGTCACCTATCCCCACAAGCAGGCCATCCTGCCCTGCCTGGATTCAATTGCTCCTGACGCCGCCGTCCTCGGCGCCGTAAATACGATCGTGGTGTCGGAGGCCGGGCTGACCGGTTACAACACAGACCGCAGCGGCTTCCTCGCCGGGCTCCGCCGCGTGCTCCCCGCCGGCACCCGGCACCAAACCGCAGCCCTCTTTGGCGCCGGGGGCGCAGGGTCTGCTGTTGCAGCTGCGCTGCTGGATTTTGGCGTGCAGAATCTGAGGATCATTGATCCGGTTCCGGAACGGCGGGAACAGCTGAAGGCAGCGCTGCAGCTGGCTTACCCGGCACGGAGCGGTACCAGCATCCAAGCCGGCGGCGAAGAACTGGCCCACGAGTGGGTCAGCACTGCCGACGGGGTGGTCAACGCTACGCCGATCGGGATGGAGCACATTCCCGGTACGCCCTTTGACACAGCGTGGCTCAGGCCCGGTCACTGGGTGGCGGACGTCGTCTACCGTCCGGTGAGGACAGCGCTGTTGGCTGAAGCATCACAGCTGGGCTGCCCTGTGGTCGACGGCACGACCATGCTCGTAGAACAGGCAGCAGACACCTTCGCACTCCTCACGGGCATTGAGCCGGTGAGGACAAGGATGCGTTCACACCTCGCCCGGCTCCTTGCACCTGCCGTGCGGTAACTACCCGCCCCACCCCCCCCGAAAGAGGACGATGACTGACACGGCACGTACACAAGCACCCCGCCTGCGCGTCGGAATCGTGGGCTGCGGCAACATCAGCCGCAACCACATCGAGGCCTACGCCGCAATTGAGGGAACGGAGGTTGTGGGGGTCTGCGACGTCGACACCGCCCGTGTACGGCAGACCGCGGCAACCTGGCAGATACCCCACGCGGTGGACTCGGCAGCGGCACTCCTGGACCTCGGACTGGACATCATTTCGGTCTGCACTCCGCATCCGACGCATGAAGCAGTTGTCCTGCAGGCTGCGGCAGCCGGCGTGCACGTGCTGTGCGAGAAGCCAATCTCGGTGGACCTCACCGCTGCCCGGAACATGGTTGAGGCCTGCGAGAACCACGGCGTTGCACTGGGCGTGCTTTTCCAGCGTCGGTTCTGGCCGGCAGCGGCCGCTCTCCGGGCAGCCATCGATGACGGCACCCTGGGCCGGCCGGTGATGGGCCAGGTTTCGGTACTCCTGCAGAGGGACCCTGAGTATTACCGCGCAGACGCGTGGCGCGGAACCTGGGCGAACGACGGCGGCGGTGTGCTGATGACGCAGGCGATCCACTACATCGACCTGCTGCAGTGGTATCTGGGGGAGGTGGCGGAAGTCTACGGAGCGGTCAACACCTTCAAGCACGGGGACTATATCGAGGTCGAGGACTCAGCAAGCGCTGTCCTGAAGTTCACCAGCGGAGCGCTGGCCACGCTGAACGCTTCCACCGCCGCCAGCCCGTCGCTCGGGGTGCAAATCCGTATCACGGGTTCGACCGGGGCGACGGCTGAACTCAGCGAATTCCCTGAAGGCACGGACGGGCGCCTCACCATCGCCGCAGACGGGGCATCCGCGGCTGAAGCGCCTGCCCGCATCACCGCGGGGGCCAACGTGGACCTGGCGGCCATCAACGAAGCGCTGATCCCGCATCACCGGGCACAGATCGAGGACTTCGTGGACGCAGTGAGGGGCGGGGGCATCCCTGCTGTTACTGGCCGGGATGGTACGAATGCCCTCCGCATCCTGCTGGCGGTCTACGAGTCCGCCCGCACCGGGCAGCCGGTCCGGTTTGCGCCGTTCCCCGCCGGGGTGGCGGTTCCTCCGGCACGTTCCGGCACGGCCGCCGAGACTAACGAGCCATCTCCGCCCGCAGAAGTCCGACCTGAGATTCGAGCGAACAAATGACAACCCACACACCGAAGATTGGTCTTGCCCAGCTGTCCCTGCTCCGTACCGAACCTCCGCGGCTGGTACGGATCGCAGCTGCCGCTGGTTTCGACTTCGTCGGCGCCCGGGTGCGACAGGTGACGGCCGCGGAGCGGGCGTACGACCTTGCCCCGGGGTCGCCGATGTTCCGTGAAACAATGCTCGCCGTCGAGGAGACGGGGGTGGGCATCCGGGACATTGAGTTCCTGCTGCTCGACGGGAGTGACCAGCGGTCCGCCTGGCTCCAGATGATGGAAGCGGGGAAGGCGCTGCGAGCTGCCACCCTCACGGTGGCCGCGTCGCTCACGGATCACGGGCAGCTGGCCGGGATCCTCGCGCAGATGGTGAACGACGGCGCTGACTTCGGCATCGTTCCCACCCTGGAAGTTATCTCCTATCAATCAGTGAATTCACTCCCGCTGGCCGCGGAACTGGCACGGGACTCCGGCTGCAGGATCGTGGCCGACACACTGCACCTCAGCAGGGTGGGCACCACAGACGCGGAACTCCAAACGTATGGCGGGCTGGTCCCGCTGCTGCAGCTGTGCGACGGTCCGGTGGACGCCCCGGCCGACCGGGACGGCCTCGTGCTCGAATCCCGGTCCGAGCGCCAGGTACCCGGAGAAGGCGGATTCCGGCTCGCGGAAATGATCGCCGCGCTGCCCGAAGGGACCCCGGTGAGTGTGGAAACCCCTTCCGATTCAGCTCTCGCCCGCCTCGGTGAACAGGCCTGGGCGAACCGTCTGAAGCAGGCGGCTGACTCGGTGATCGCCTCCGCCGGGCGACTGAGGGCATCCGCCCGGGCCTTCCCTGAGCCGCCACCCTTGTCCGGGTGCTCCGAACACCCGGAACTGCACACCCACGGAACGAACGGAATAACAGATGAGCACCACAGTTAGCAGGGACACCGAAGCAGACGTCGTCGTCGTCGGGTCCGGCGCAGGCGGAATGTCCGCCGCAGTCACCAGCGCCTACCACGGACTGAAGGTGGTGGTGGTGGAGCGGGCAGAGGTCATCGGGGGCGCCACCTCCCATTCCGGCGGCTGGGCATGGGCCCCGGGCAACCCTTTGGCGAAGGCCGACGGCGTCCAGGAGGACCGCGAAGAATTCCGCACCTACCTGCGCAACGTCCTGGGAAAGGACTACGACGCCGAGCGGATCGACGCGTTTCTGGAGGCGGCGCCGCACATGGTGGGCTTTTTCCATAACCGCACCTCGCTCCAGTTCACGCCGGGCACCCGGATCAATGACATTTACGGATCGGTGCCGGGAGCGGGCACCGGACACCGCTCCGTCGCTCCGGCACCCTTCAACGCCCGGAACGTGAAGCCTGAGCTGCGCGCCAGGATGCGGCACCAGCTTTACGCGACCAGCTTCCTGGGTATGGGGATCATGGCCGGTCCGGACCTGACCAGGTTTCTCTCGGCGTCCCGCGGCAACCCCGCCGGCCTGCTCCATGCGGCAAAGCGGGTGACGGCCCACCTGGCGGGCCTCGCCCTGCACCGCAGGAACATGCAGCTGGTCAACGGTACGGCGCTGACCGCCCGGCTCCTCAAATCCGCGGACGACCTTGGGGTGGACATCCGCGTCGCCACGACCGCGGAAAAACTGCTGACGGACAGCGCCGGCGGGGTTACCGGCCTCCGGGTAGGCGGCCCGGACGGCAGCTACACGATCACTGCCCGCCGGGGTGTCGTCCTTGCGACAGGAGGGTTTGCCAGCAACACCGCGTACCGCGCCAAGCTCTTCCCCAAAACCCCTACCGGGGTTGAACATTGGACGCTGGCACCCCCGGAGGCAGACGGCTCGGGCCTTGACCTGGCGCTGGATGCCGGTGCACGGTTCATAACCCAGGTCGCTTCACCGGCGGCCTGGTGCCCGGTCTCCCTGGTCAAATATCCCAACGGCAAGCAGGGTGTGTTCCCGCACATCATGGACCGTGCCAAACCCGGCAGCATTGGGGTGCTGGCTTCTGGGAAGCGGTTCGTCAATGAGGCGAACGGTTACTGGGACTACGTCGACGCGATGATCAAGGCGGCCGATGAGGGCGAAACCGTCCAGTCCTGGCAGATAGCCGATTCACGCTTCGTGCGCCGATACCCGCTTGGCATGGCCAAGCCGCTGCCCGTGCCGTTGTTCCCTTACCTGCGCAGCGGTTACCTCGTCCGGGGCAGGACGCTCCAGGAGCTGGCGGCTAAATGCGGCATTGACCCTGATGCCCTGGCCAAGACTGTGGCGGAGTTCAACAAAAACGCCCGCCGCGGCGTCGATCCTGAGTTCGGACGCGGTGAAACTCCGTTCAACCGTTCCGGGGGAGATCCGAAAACCCGCCCAAACCCCACGCTCGCACCCTTGGAGCGGGGCCCCTTCTACGCAGTAAGGGTGGTGCCGGGCAGTTTCGGTACCTTCGCCGGCCTGGCCGTGGACACTTCCGCCCGAGTGCTTACCGAAGCCGGTACACCCATCAAGGGCCTCTACGCAGCGGGCAACGACCAGGCCAGCGTGATGGGCGGGCACTATCCCGCCGGCGGCATCAACCTCGGCCCCGCCCTCACCTTCGGCTACGTCGCGGGACGCGACCTTGCCGGGGCCACAGTTTACGAAGACGACGGGACCCCCGTCCCGGCCAGTGCCAGCACACCATCAACAGATTCCCAGGAGTTCCAGCCATGAACACATATGCCGTCACCTACACCTACTCAGTCGAATCCGCGGTTCAGCGTGACGCCGTTCGTCCGAACCATGTCGAGTTCCTGCAGGCACTGTTCGACTCGGACAGGCTGCTGGTCAGCGGACCGCTGGATGCAGGCACCGGTGCCCTCCTGGTGATCCAGGCGCCCGACGAGGCTGAGGCAGCTGCGGTAATGGACGGCGACCCGTTTGCCCAGGCCGGACTGATTACGGAGCGCACGATCAGCCAGTGGAACATCTTTTTCGGTAGGGACAAGCTTCAGGTCCCGGCGGGCGCCCAGGGATAGGGCCGGGCATGCTGCGAGCCCATACTGTCAGCCGGCGGACGATCGAGCTGCGGGACGAGGACCCACCGGCGCTTATGCCGGGGCACGCCCTGGTCCGGGTACACCAGGTGGCCCTGTGCGGGACCGACCTGCACATCTGGGACGACGACTATCCGACGGAACTGCCTCTGGTCCAGGGACACGAGTTCACCGGGCGGATCGAAGCCATTGACCAGGCGGCCGGCCCGGGGCTGGAGGTGGGGAACGCGGTAGCGGTCAGCCCCATGGTGTACTGCGGCACGTGCGGGCCGTGCCTCGGCGGGCGCCCGAACGTCTGCGAATCCATCTCCTGCCTGGGCTGCTACGAAGACGGCGCCCTGGCTGAGGTCATCAGCGTTCCAGTATCGAAGCTTCACCCCGTTCCTGAGGGCATGCCGCTGCGGCTGGCGGTGCTGGGCGAGCCGGGATCCATTGCCATGCAGGCTGTGAACCGCGGCAGGCCAGAGGCAGGGGAGACGGCCCTGGTATTCGGCTGCGGGCCAATCGGGCTGCTGACGACGCTCTTCCTGACCGAGCTGGGCGTCAACGTTTTCACTTCTGACCTTGTTCCGTCCAAGCTCGAAATGTCCCGGGAATTCGGAGCAGTGGGCACGCTGCTGGCTGGCTCCGGCCCCTTTCCGGATGCCGCTCAGCGCAAGGAGCTCGAATCCTGGTGCCGGATGTCCGGCCCCACCCTGCTCATCGAAGCAACCGGTGCGCCGGCGTCGTTCGAGAACGCGCTTTCCCTTGCAGCACCTACGGCGCGCATTGTCCAGGTGGGCATCTCCACTGCAACTGCGGCACTGTCCATGCGGACGGTCCCGTTCAAGGAACTGGACATCCTCGGCAGCAGGAACAGCGTCAACCTCATCCCCGCGGCCCTGGCTGCCCTCAACCGGCATCAGGACCTGGCCGAAAAGCTGATCACCCATACCTTCGAACTGGCCGCAATCCAGGAAGCCTTCGAAACCATGCTTGATCCGGCCCAGGGTGCAGGAAAGATCGTCATCAGCATGCCCGTCCGTGAGCCCGCGTCCCAGCCCGGTGTACACGCCGGCTCACGGACGGTGAACTGACTTATGGGACGTATGGAAGCTCCTGTCACCGCGAACGCAGCCGGCCTGGCAACCTCCTACGACGTGGTGGTGATGGGTTCCGGTGCCGCGGGCCTTACCTCCGCTGTCCGGGCTGCCCACGGCGGTGCCTCCGTGCTGGTGCTGGAGAAGGCAGCCCTGCTGGGCGGGACTACTTCTGCAGGCGGCGGCGTCATCTGGG
This sequence comes from Arthrobacter caoxuetaonis, assembly GCF_023921125.1. Classification (NCBI taxonomy): domain Bacteria; kingdom Bacillati; phylum Actinomycetota; class Actinomycetes; order Micrococcales; family Micrococcaceae; genus Arthrobacter; species Arthrobacter caoxuetaonis. The sequence continues at coordinate 3,082,944 of NZ_CP099466.1, read as the reverse complement.
CGCCCAACAACCATTTATCAATGAGCGCAGGATTCGAGGATTCCCGGGCGGCGGGCATCAGTTATCTGCGGGCAGCGGCCGGCCACGCCATGCCGGCGGAAGACATTGAGTGGTTCGTTGAGACCGCAGCGGACGTCATTGGGTTCCTGGACCGCCACACCCGTGTGCGTCTGGCTCCGCTGGCCCGCCCGGACTACCACCTGGAATGGGACGGCGCCGCAGCCGGAGGCCGCAGCCTGGATAACCTGCCGTTCTCCGACGAAGACCACCCGGGACTTGCAGCGATGCTGCGGCCGTCAACTTACTTTCCGCTGCTCACCATGATTGAGCGGGACAACCTCAACGGCCGGGCACCGGACCCGCAGCTGCTGCGCAGCCGTGCCGATGAAGGCATCCGCACCATGGGCGGGGCCCTGGCAGGGTCCCTGGCCGCCACCGCGATTGATCTGGGAGTGCGCCTTGCGGTCCAGGCGCCGGTGACGGGCCTGTCCCGTTCCGGCAGCGGATGGAACGTGGAGATTGCCGGCCGGGCGGAGACAATCCGGGCCGGTGCCGTCGTCGTGGCCTCCGGCGGGTTCGAGTTCAACGCGGACATGCGCGCAGCTTTCCTTCCATTGCCGGTCACGCCGATCGGTGCCCCTTCAAATGAGGGCGACGGACTGGAACTGGCACTCGCTGCCGGTGCCGCCGTCCGGGATATGACGGCGATGTGGGGAGTCCCGGTGATAACTCCGCCGGGCGCGCGGTACGACGGCCGGCCCACGGGGCGGATGGCGAACGTGGAAATGACGCTGCCGGGCTCCATCACCGTCAATGCCGCCGGCCGGCGCTTCGTCAACGAAGCGCTGAACTACCACGACGCCGCGCGCGTCTTCGCCAATACCGATCCGGAGAGCACGCGCCAGCAGAACAATCCGGCGTGGCTCGTCTTCGACGCGGATTTCCACGCGAAGTACCCGGTGGCAGGTTCTGTGCCGGGTGTGGCGCAGGACTGGATGAACGAGTCGTCCAGCCTGCAGGAGCTGGCGGAAAAGACAGGAATCGATGCCGCCGGGCTGGCGGAAACGGTGCTGTTCTTCAACAGTGATGCCCGGAAGGGCACCGATACCCTGTACGGCCGCGGGGCAAGCGAACAGGACCGGCACCTGGGTGACCAATCGAACCTGCCCAACCCCTGCCTTTCCCCCCTGGACAGGCCGCCGTTCTATGCAGTCCCCGTGCACGCAGGGATGCTGGGAACCTCCGGCGGGCTGGCTGTGAATCAGCAGGGACAGGTTCTGGGTTGGGACGGCGGTCCCATCACCGGCCTGTACGCGGCGGGCAATGCAGCAGCCGGGATTTTCCGCAACCATTACCCGGGCGGCGGGGCGACGCTGGGATCTGCCGTTACCCGCGCCTATGCCGCAGCCCGCCACCTCTGCGGAGACACAGCATGATTCCGGAACAGGTGGCCCCGCCGGGCCAGCTGCAGATATGGCCTGGCCGCTTCGCCGGCAGGGTTGTCCTGGTGACCGGTGCCGGGGGAGGGCTGGGATCAGAGGCGGCCGCCAGGCTGCGTGCCGAGGGAGCGTGCGTCGTGGCCACGGATGTCACCGCACCGGCCGGGGGTCCGCCTGACACTGGAGAGTTCCTCGGGCTGGATGTCACGGACCCGGACCAGTGGGAGCGGGTGGTCCGGCACGCCAAGAACCGGTTCGGCCGGCTGGACGGCGCCCTTTTCTGCCACGGAGTCCAGGGCCCGGAAGTGCCGGTGAAGGACGTGCCTCTCGAGGGATGGAACCGCACACTGGAGATCAACCTGACGGGCTGCTTTTACGGGCTGCAGGCGGTGATCCCTCACATGCACGCCGCCGGATACGGCCGGATCGCCATGCTGGCCTCGATCGCAGGGAGGGAAGGAAACGAGAACATGTCGGCCTATTCCGTCTCCAAAGCGGGCCTGATCGCCCTGGCCAAGTCGGCGGCCAAGGAAACCGCCTCCGCAGGCATCTCCATCAACTGTGTTGCGCCCTCGATGTTCGCGACGCCGCTGCTAAAGGACCTGAGCCCCGAACGCAATGCGGCGCTGCTCGACAGGGTGCCAATGCGCAGGGTGGGGTACCCGGCGGAATTCGCGGCCTTGGCAGCCTGGCTGCTCTCTCCCGAATGCAGCTACATGACCGGGCAGACACTGGACCTCAGCGGAGGCCGAAACACTGCCTGACGAATAACTCTGACGGGGCCAGGGCCAGCGGGCCCGACGGCGTCGCGCAGCCACCTGAACTTCCACCGCACCAGCATCTGACGGCCTGCACCGTCCCTGGCCGCTCCTACTGTGGACACCTGCCCTGCACGGTGCCAGATTGGGCGCATGGAACCCGCCGAACCATCCGCACTGACGGACTATCTGGCTTCCCTGAACCACCCGATGCGCTCGTCGGTCCAGAAGCTGCGCGAAGCTATCCTGTCCGTGGACCCGCGGATCCGGGAAAACGTCAAATGGCATTCGCCGAACTTCTTCCTGCGCGACGACTTCGCCACGTTCAACCTCAATCGGCCCCAGGCCGTGCAGGTCGTTTTGCACACGGGAGCCAAACCCAAGCCTGAGCACCGCGAGATCACCGTGGCCGATCCGCGGAAGGTGCTCCGCTGGGCCGGACGGAACCGCGGAGTCATTACCTTCCCCAGCCGCGCTGCGGCGGACGCGGGACTGGAGGACTTCACCGACGTCGTCAGGCAGTGGGTTTCGCAGCTGGAATAGGACTTAGACCTCCGGAACCACCGCTTTCGGCGTGCGGCCCGGGGCGCGGACCGGCAGCAGTGCCAGCAGGCCCAGCAGCAGGACCAGCAGGATTCCGATGATGCCGTACCGCTGCGCCCCGAAGATGGTGATGAACAGCGCAAAGAGCGAGGGCGCCAGGAAGCTCACTGCCCTGCCCGTGGTGGCGTAGAGGCCAAAGAGTTCGCCCTCCTCGCCGTCGGGGGCCAGCCGTGCCAGGAACGCCCGGGACGCCGACTGCGCCGGGCCAACGAACAGGCACAGGGCCAGTCCGAAGATCCAGAACGTGGTGTCGCCGGTCCAGTCGAGTCCGAACATGCTGACATCGTCCGGGCCCAGCACGGCGATGGCGGATCCGGCCAGCAGGAGGCCGGTCAGGGAACCGACGATCACCGGTTTGGGACCAATGCGGTCATCCAGGAAACCGCCCGCAAAGGAACCGGCCGCGGCCACGATGTTGCCGAAGATGGCGAACATGATGACCTGGGGCAGTTCCCAGCCGAACGTTCCGGACGCGATGACGCCGCCGAAGGTGAATACCGCTGCCAGCCCGTCACGGAAAACGGCCGAGGCTAGGAGGAAGAAAATCGTGTGGGGGCTGGTCTTGTAGATGGCCTTGATCCGGCGGAAGAGCAGTCCGTAGGACGCGATGAACCCAATCTTGGCGGCCTTGGTGCGGGGCACCTCCGGCACGGTGAAGAAGATCGGCAGGGAGAACAGCAGGAACCACACAGCCGAGAACACGGCGACGGCCCGGACGTTCTGGCCGTTCTCGGACGTGACGCCAAACCATCCGATGTCCGGATTGATGAAGCCGACCAGGACCAGGGCCAGCGCGGCGATGCCGCCTACGTACCCCATGGCCCATCCGAAGCCGCTGACCTTGCCAATCGTGGCCGGTGTGGACACCTGCTTGAGCATGGCGAAGTAGTTCACGTTCGCGAATTCGAAGAAGACGTTGGCCAGGGCGATGAGGGCCACGCCAACGAGCAGGAAGTTTTCACTCGGGTAGACGAAGAAGCACAGTCCTGTTGCCACACACACAGCAAGGGTGTTGAGTCCCAGCCACAGCTTCCGCCGTCCGCCGGCGTCGGAGCGCTGCCCGGTCACCGGAGCAAGGACGGCCACCACGATGCCCGCGACGGCAAGGCCTGTGCCCAGGACTGCCGATGCGTGGTCTTTGCCGCCGAACGGGGCCGACGTCAGGTACACGGTAAAGACGAAGGTCGTCATCACGGCGTTGAAGGCTGCCGATCCCCAGTCCCATGAGGCCCAGGCCCAAACCTCCCGCCGTCGAAGGCGGGCAGGGGGACCGGGATGCCCCGGTGTGGTGTGTACGGTCGTTGATGCCATGGTCCAGATGCTAGCCCGCCCAGGCGGTGTGAGACGGACAGACGCGGTCGAAAGGCGTAACCATGACACACCCCCGAATGGGCTGAGGGCGTATGCCATGGGTAGAATAAACAGGACCCTTCGCCCGCAACGTTGATAACTAAAGCTGTGTTCTGACCTGCAAACCCCAAGAGAACCCGGGAGATCTACGTGCTACTTGTGCTCACCGTCTTGTTTACGGTGGCATTGGTGGCGCCGTTATTCTTCCGGTGGTTCGGCAGGTCCGCCTTTTACATCCTGGCCGCAGTTCCCGCAGTGGCGTTCCTGTGGCTGATGGCAACGTTCACCCGCTATACCGGGGCGGACCAGACCCTCGCTTCCGGCGCTCCCAACGCGCCGCCGTCGGTCATCATCCCCTGGATTCCCGATCTCCGGGTGGAGCTGGCTTTCCGCATGGACGCGCTCTCAGCCGTCCTCTCCATCCTTATCCTGGGCGTCGGTTCGCTGGTGCTGTTCTACTGCGCCCGGTACTTCCGTCCCGAAGATCCGAAGATGGGCAGCTTCGGCGCCCAGCTGCTGGCCTTCGCCGCGGCCATGTTCGGCCTGGTCACAGCTGATGACCTGATCCTGCTGTTCATCTTCTGGGAACTGACCACCATCCTCTCCTACCTGCTGATCGGCTATGCGGCGCACCGCCTCTCGGCCCGCCGTGCAGCCCTGCAGGCACTGATTGTTACGACGTTCGGCGGGCTGGCCATGCTCGTGGGCATGATCATGCTCGGCTCGGCTGCCGGCACTTACCGGATCTCCGAGATCATGGCGCAGGCACCGCAGCTGGCTGCGAGCGGCGTGATTGTCGACATCGCTGTGGTCCTGCTGCTCCTTGGCGCAGTTTCCAAGTCGGCCCTGTTCCCCTTCCATTTCTGGCTTCCGGCCGCCATGGCTGCCCCGACCCCGGTCAGCGCGTACCTGCACGCCGCGGCCATGGTGAAGGCCGGCATCTACCTGGTGGCACGCCTGGCTCCGGGGTTCTCGGACACCATGTACTGGTCTGCCGTCGTCTCCATCCTTGGCCTGGCGACCCTGCTCCTGGGCGGCTGGCGTGCGCTGCGGCAGCACGACCTCAAGCTCATGCTGGCCTACGGAACTGTCAGCCAGCTCGGTTTCCTGACCCTTGTGGTGGGACTGGGCAACCGGGAAGCGGCGCTGGCGGGCCTGGGCCTGCTGGTGGCACATGGCTTCTTCAAGGCCACGTTGTTCCTGGTCGTGGGGATCATCGACCACCAGGCAGGCACCCGCGACATCCGCAAGCTGTCCGGCGTCGGACGCTCAGCCCCGCTGCTGGCCGTTGTCGCCGCGATCGGCGCTGCCTCCATGGCCGGCCTGCCGCCGCTGCTCGGATTCGTGGCGAAGGAATCGGTCTACGAGACCTACGTCCACTTTGCCGAAAAGCAGGGCACGCCCACGGCGATCGTGCTGCTGATTGGCGTCGTGGCCGGCGCCATCCTGACCTTCGCGTACAGCTGCCGGTTCGTCTGTGGCGGCTTCGCGTCCAAGGAATCCTGCAAGCCGACGGCGTTCAAAGCGATTCCGTGGCCGTTCCTCGCCCCGCCCGCCATCCTTGCCGCCGCCACCGTCTTCTTTGGCCTGTGGCCGAAGCCGCTGGACACGATCATCACCCCGTACGCGGACCTGTACCCGCTGGAAGGCGAAGCCACGCACCTGGCGCTCTGGCACGGCTTTACCCTTGCGCTGGGCCTGACGGCGCTGACGATCGCGGCCGGAACCCTGCTGTTCTTCCAGCGCACCCGGGTGGAGAAACTCCAGGCCCGCATGGCCAGCCCGCTCGACGCCGAGCGGTCCTACCGCGGCCTGATCGGCATCCTGGACGACGTCGCGGTCTGGGTCACCGGACGCACGCAGCGCGGTTCACTGACCTTCTACCTCTTTGTCATCCTGAGCATGGCGATTGTGACGCCGCTGTGCGCCGTCCTCCTCCGGAACGCGCCGATTCCGGAACACTTCCATTGGTTCGATTCCCCGCTGCAGGCCGTGATCGGTGCAGCCGTGGTGATCGGCGCCGTCGGTGCAGCCCGCGCCAACAAGCGCTTCCTGGCCGTGCTGATGGTCAGCGTCAGCGGCTACGGCATTGCCCTGCTCTTTGCGCTGCAGGGTGCGCCGGACCTCGCCCTGACCCAGATGCTGGTGGAGACCATCGTGCTGGTGGCCTTTGTGCTGGCGCTGCGCTCCCTGCCGGCCCGGCTCTGGAAGCGCGAACCCACCGGCCAGCGCCTGCTGCGGGCCGGACTGGGCATCGCCTTCGGCGCTGCCATGGTGGTCTTCGCCATGACGGCGATGGCATCCCGGGTGGCCGAACCCATCTCCCTGTCCTATCCCGAACTCGCCTACAAGGGCGGCGGCGGCCTGAACATCGTCAACGTGACGCTGGTGGACATCCGCGCCTGGGATACCTTCGGCGAAATCTCCGTCCTGGCCATGGCCGCCACCGGCGTTGCCTCCCTGATCTTCGTCCGCGGCCGCGGCGACAAGCGCCGCCGTGCCGACGAGGTAGCCACCGGTTCCGTGGACCGCGGGCGTGAACACTTTGCCTCTTCCGAGCGGGAAGCTGCCACCCTGGCCCTGGCCCGGAAGTTCTCCTCCGTGGCCCGCGAAGCGTGGCTGGTGGCCGGCCGCACGCTGGCTCCCGAGCGCCGTTCCATCATCTTTGAAGTCGTCACCCGGCTGTTGTTCCACTCGGTGATTATCTTCTCCATCTACCTGCTCATCGCAGGCCACAACTCACCGGGCGGCGGTTTTGCCGGCGGCCTGATGGCAGGCCTGGCGCTGACCATCCGATACCTTGCCGGCGGCCGCTTCGAACTGGCCGAAGCCACCCCCGTCAGCGCAGGCATGCTGCTTGGCGGCGGATTGGGGCTGGCGGCACTCTCCGCAGCAGCCCCGCTGTTCTTCGGCGGCCAGGTCCTGCAGAGCGCCATCATTGAGTTCACCTGGCCGATCTTCGGCGACATCAAGTTCGTCACCTCAACCATCTTCGACATCGGCGTGTACCTGGTGGTGGTTGGCCTGGTGCTTGACGTCCTGCGCAGCCTCGGTTCGGAAATCGACGAACGCTCCGAAGGCGGTTCCGATGACGGCGACGATGACCTGGTGGAACCCGAACCCGAAATCCTGGAACCGGAAGGAGTGTCCCGATGAGCGTCAACATCACGCTGCTGCTCATCATGGGCGCCCTCTATGCGGCAGGTATCTATCTGGTCATGGAACGCAGCCTCACCCGGGTGGTGCTGGGGCTGGCCATGATGACCAACGCGACCAACATCCTGCTGCTGGCCACCGGAGGCTTCCAGGGACTGGCGCCGCTGTTCAGCGCCGAGATTCCGCCGGAGGACTACAACGACCCGTTGCCGCAGGCCTTCATCCTCACCTCGATCGTCATTTCCTTCTCCGTAACGGCCTTCATGCTCGGCATCATTTACCGCTCCTGGGTGCTGGGGCGCCAGGATGAGGTCCAGGACGACATAGAAGACCGCCGCGTGGCCAGCCAGAGCAGCTACGACGCGGAAGACGACGCCGATGTCCCCGAGGACACGACCGAGTTCACGCCGGCTGACGAGGCCGAAGAAGCACCCGGTTCGCAGCGCGGACAGGGCACCGGATCCACAGGAGAGGCAAAACGATGAACGCTTCCAGTTTTGCCCCGCTCGCCGTCGTCCTGCCGTTCCTTGGCGCGGCGCTGGCCTTCGTCCTGATCCGGCACCAGCGCTCCCAGCGCATCGTGAGCGTTACGGTGCTGACCCTGACGCTGGTCCTGGAGTGCTTCCTGCTCGCCGCGGTCTGGGAGACCGGGGCGCAGGCCGTGAACCTGGGCGGGTGGCTGCCGCCGTTCGGCATCACCATGGTGGTGGACCAGTTCTCCGCCCTGATGCTCGTGGTTTCCACTGCCATCAGCCTCGCGGTGCTGATCTATGCCGCCGGCCAGGGCATGACCGACGGTGATGAAGACGGACCGATTTCCATCTTCCATCCGACCTACCTGATCCTGGTGGCAGGTGTTTCGAACGCCTTCCTGGCCGGTGATCTCTTCAACCTGTACGTCGGCTTCGAAATCCTGCTGACGGCCAGCTACGTGCTGATGACCCTGGGCGGCACTACGCCGCGAATCCGCGCGGGCGTGACCTACGTCGTCGTCAGCGTTATTTCCTCCGTCCTGTTCCTCACCGCAATCGGCATGATCTACGCCGCGACCGGCACGGTGAACATGGCGGACCTGGCCATCAAGCTGGGCGAGCTGGACCCGGGAACACAGCTGATGCTGCACCTGATGCTGCTGGTCGCCTTCGGCATCAAGGCCGCAGTCTTCCCCCTTTCCTTCTGGCTGCCTGACTCCTATCCCACCGCACCTGCGCCGGTCACTGCGGTGTTCGCCGGCCTGCTCACCAAGGTGGGTGTGTACGCCATGGTCCGCACCGAGACGCTGCTGTTCCCCGGGGACCGGATCAACACGCTGCTGATGGTGGTGGCGGGCCTGACCATGCTGGTGGGCATCCTGGGTGCCTTGGCGCAGACCGACATCAAACGTATGCTCTCCTTCACGCTGGTCAGCCACATCGGCTACATGGTGTTCGGCCTCGCGGTTGCCTCGATTGTGGGTATCGGCGCAGCCGTGTTCTACGTGGTCCACCACATCACCGTCCAGACCAGCCTGTTCCTGGTGACCGGCCTGATCGAGCGGCGCGGCGGAACCGCCAACATGGACCGTCTGGGCGGGCTCGCCCGGCTTTCACCGCTGCTGGCAGTCCTGTACTTCATCCCGGCGATCAACCTGGCCGGCATCCCGCCGTTCTCCGGCTTCCTGGGCAAGCTCGGCCTGATGCAGGCAGGCGTGGAACTGGGCACGCCGCTGGCCTACGTGCTGGTTGCCGCCTCCGTCCTCACCTCGCTGCTGACCCTGCTGGTCATGGCCCGGGTCTGGAACCGTGCGTTCTGGCGAACCCCGGAGGACGCAGTCCACCCTGATCCGATCCTGCTGGCCACCACGACCGACGGCAGCACCGTCCGCGACTCCGGCAACGTGAGCGGGCACAGCAGCGGACGCTTCGGCGGCCGCTCCACCGTGAACCTCCTGCCGAAGTCCATGGTCTACCCCACGGTGGGACTGGTAGCCCTGGGCGTATCCCTGACCATCCTTGCCGGCCCGCTCTTCTCGCTTAGCGACCGGGCAGCCCAGGACCTGCTGGACCGCACACCGTACATCGAAGCCGTTCTTGGTGAAGGGAGCGCACCGTGACTCAAAAAGCACGCATGCGCAACCACCCGCGGATACCCCTGCTGAAGGAACTGCCGCTGATCATCTGGCTGGTGCTGCTCTGGGGCGCACTCTGGCAGGACTTCAGCCTGGGCAACCTGGTGTTCGGCGCCATCATCGCGTTTGTTGTCACCAACATCTTCTACCTGCCCCCGGTGGACCTGTCAGGACGGTTCAACGTCCTGTATGCCGCGGGCTTCGGGATCCGGTTCCTCTACAAGCTGGTGATCGCGAGCTTCCATGTGCTCTGGCTGGCCGCTGTCCACGGACCGCGGATCAAGAACGCCGTGGTCGCCGTGAAGCTGCGCAGCCACTCGGACCTTCTGGTCACGGCCACCGGCCATGCGCTTTCCCTGATCCCCGGCTCGCTGGTGGTGGAAGTGGACCGGTCCACGTCCACGCTCTACCTCCACTGCCTGGGCGTGAACAGCCAGGCAGCAGCGGAAAAGGTCCGTGACGACGTGCGTGCCACTGAATCGTGGCTGATCCGCATGATGGGCACACGGGAAGACCTGGCCCTGGTCCGGGCCGAACAGAAAGACCTCAAGGAACTGCGCGAAGGGGAGGTCAGCCGATGACTGCCGTCATCACTATCGTGTCGATTATGCTGGCCCTCTCCGCCGCCGGTGCCATCTTCCGGATTGTCCGCGGCCCTTCAATCCTTGACCGCGTCCTCGCCGCCGACGTACTGCTGGCCATCGTAGGCGGCGCCCTCATAGTGGACATGGTCGTGAACCGGAACCTTGATTACCTCGCCCTGCTGATAGCGATTTCGCTGATCGGCTTCATCGGCTCCGTGACGGTGGCCCGCTTCGTAACGGACCGGAGGTAGCCATGAGTGAAACCGTGATTGACGTCATCGTTGGAGCCCTGCTGCTGGGCGGCGCCACCATGTCCTTCGCGGCGGCGATCGGCCTCACCCGCTTCCCCGACCTGATGAGCCGGATGCACGCCGCGACCAAGCCTCAGGTGCTCGGCCTGCTGCTCTTCCTGCTGGCCATGGCTGTGGAGTTCCGCAGCTGGGCACTGCTGCCGGTGCTGGCCCTGTGCTGGATCTTTATGCTGCTCACTGCGCCGGTCTCCGCCCACATGGTGGGCCGTGCCGGCTACCGAACCAAGCATCTTCGTCCCGAGCTGCTCACCATTGATGAGCTGGACGACGTCGTCGAGCGCGCCCAGCAGCTGATGTTCGAGGCCGCGAATGAGCCTGTCGATAACTCAGGTGATGATGACCCGACAACCGGCGGCGCACCGGAGCGCGAAAGCGACGGAAGCTACTACACCGGGGACCTCAACGACGAAGAATTGGCCCGGGCACGTTCAGAGGCTGAGAAACCGACACCGCCCGGGCGAAGCCGCGAGGGCTGACGCGGGGAAGTACGTCCCCGAGATGACAGAAACTGCCCGTATGAGCGCTCATACGGGCAGTTTCTGTCATCTCGGTGAGGCGGAAACGGGTTAGACGACCTCGGGCGTGCGCTGGTACCGGGCGATAGCCCGCTGCGTGCCGCGGTTGGTCAGGACGCGGATGACCTGGCTGACGGCCCCGGAGACCAGGGCAAAGATGACGGCCGAGCGCAGGCTGGCGTCCAGTGCGCCGTCCTTGTCCTTGGGGGGTTCATTGCCTGTGGCCTTGGTCCAGACGAAGTCCAGGAGTTTTGCCGAGGCCAGGCCGGCGCCGATGCTGGCGCCGGTTCCCAGCAGTTTCAGGATCATGTTCATGAGTACTCCTTGGCGTTGTGCGTTGGTGTTGGTCCTACGCTACCTGCCGCTACCCCAAAACGCGGACGGCCACCGTGTACAGTGGACCACGCATACATACGACAGGGGAGCGCAGCTTTCCGCGGATCCGGGAAACCGGAAAGCGGAATCCGGGCGCTGAGAGTGCGGATCAAGCCGCAGACCCTCGAACCTGCTCCGGTTAGTACCGGCGAAGGGAGTCGAGATCTCAGGGGTGCGCCGCCGCAGCTGCGGCGGCTTTCCCTCCCCTCCTGAAAACAGGAGGAACCTTCCATGCAGCACACACTTCCACCCACCCGCAGCCGCTGGTCCTGGCGCGTGGTGGACATCGTTGTCGCGTCGGTTGTCGCCGTCGCCGTCGGCGTCGTCTTCTGGGCCTGGTCGCTGGCCTACGGCGGCGTTGAAGCCATTGTCCTGGCCTTCCCCCCGATTGGCGGACTCTACACCGGCGGCTGGCTGATTGCCGGCGTCCTGGGCGCGCTGATTATCCGCAAGCCCGGAGCTGCCCTGTACTGCGAGGTCCTGGCCTCAGCCGTGTCCGGCGTCCTGGGAACCCAGTTTGGCCTCTCCGTGCTGCTCTCCGGCGCGATCCAGGGACTGGGCGCCGAGCTGGTCTTCCTGCTCTTTATGTACAAGAAGTTCAACCTTCCCGTCGCCCTTCTGGCGGGCCTCGTCTCCGGGGTTTTCCTGGGCGTCAGCGAATCCATCCTGTACAAACCCGAATGGGCTTTCCAGTGGCAGGCGCTGTACGTGCTCTTCGCGGCAGTCTCCGGACTGGTCCTGGCCGGACTCCTGTCCTGGCTTGCGGTTCGGTCGCTGGCACGCACCGGGGCGCTTTCCGCCTTCGCTGCCGGCCGCACCGCGGACGCCTAGCGATGGTTTCCAGAACGGCTCCAGCCGCGGTAACAGCGGCACAATGGGGCTGGCGTCATGCCGGGCGCAGGTCGCCCGCAGTCGCCGGCGCGGACTTCCAGATCCAGCCCGGTGAGCGGGTCCTGCTGCTCGGTGCTTCCGGCGCGGGCAAATCAACGCTGCTCCACGCCCTGGCCGGTGTCCTGGGCGAGGACACCGGGGGTACCGAGACAGGAACACTGACGCTCGACGGTGTCCATCCGCAGGCCGCACGCGGCCGTGCCGGGTTGCTGCTGCAGGACCCGGACGCGCAGATTGTGCTTTCCCGCGTGGGGGATGAAGTGGCCTTCGGGGCGGAGAACCTCGGCGTTGCGCGCAACGAGATCTGGGAACGCGTCCACTCCGCGCTCGACGACGTCGGCCTCAACGTTCCGCTGGACCATTCGACGGCAGCGCTTTCCGGCGGACAAAAGCAGCGCCTGGCCCTGGCCTCGATCCTTGCCATGCAGCCGGGCCTGCTGCTTCTCGATGAGCCCACCGCAAACCTGGACCCTGACGGCGTGCTGGAAATCCGGGACGCCGTCGCCCGCGTCCTGGACCGGACCGGTGCCACACTGATCGTGGTGGAGCACCGGGTCGCGGCCTGGGCGGATGTGGTGGACCGGGTGATTGTGCTCGACGCCGGCGGCGGACTGCTGGCCGATGGACCGCCTGCCGCGGTACTCACCGGGGCGGAAACCCGCTCGCGGCTGGCAGCTGCCGGGGTGTGGCTTCCCGGCGCGGCTCCTGCCTTCCCGCCGCCCCCGCCGCGGAACCCCGGGGCAGCGGAACTGCTCACGGCCCGGGGACTGGACGTTGCCCGCCAGCCCAAGGGACCGGCCGTGCTTTCAGGCGTGGACGTAACGCTCAGGGCCGGAACCGCCCTGGGCATCACGGGACCGAACGGTGCCGGAAAATCCACCTTGGCACTCACACTGGGCGGGCTGCTCCGTCCCCGCGGCGGGGAGCTGGCGGCGTCCCCTGCCCTGGCGCGAGAAGCAGGGTCTATCCCTTCCAGCTGGAAGTCTGCGCAGCTGGTGACCCGGATCGGCACCGTGTTCCAGGAACCGGAACACCAGTTCCTTACCGGCTCCGTGCGGGACGAACTGGCGTTCGGTCCCCGCCGGGCCGGGCTCTCCGAGGCCGAAGGGCTCCGGCGGGCAGACCGCCTTGCCGAACGGCTGGGACTGCACAGGCTTCTTACCGTCAATCCGTTCACGCTCTCGGGCGGCGAGAAACGGCGGTTGTCCGTTGCGACCATGCTGGCGACGGCTCCGGACATCCTGATCCTGGACGAACCCACCTTCGGACAGGACGCCAACACCTGGCGGGAACTCGTCACGATGCTCGCTGAGCAGCGGGACGAGAGCGGATGCACTGTGGTTTCGGTGACCCACGACGCCGAGTTCACTGCCGCGCTGGGCGGGGCGCTCCTGCAGGTGGCAAATGGCCGGGTGAGCGAAGTTCCGCCGCCTGAAGGGCTCCGGTCCGGCAGTGAAACCGGCAGCGGCACCGGCCGCGGCACCGGGGGAGAAGCCGCATGAGCGCCACGGTGCTGCGCCCCCACGAGCAGGCACGTCCGGGCGGACGCGCCTCACGGCTGGCGGCAGCGAATCCGCTCTCGACGCTGGGCGCCGCGGTTGCCGTGACGGCTGCGGTACTGCTGACCGTGGACTGGGTCAGCGCCACTGTGGTCCTCGCAGGAGAACTGGCCCTGTTGCCGCTGCTGCGGATTAGCCCCTGGACCCTGGTGAAGCGGATTTGGCCGCTGCTGATCGCTGCCGCCATCGGCGCATGGGGGACGGCGCTGCTCGCGGAGAAGACCGGTGAGGTACTGCTCGACGCCGGCCCGCTGCTTTTCACAACAGACTCGGTGACAGCCGGAATCGCCATCGGCCTGCGTGGACTGGCCATCGCCCTGCCCGGTATCTTCCTGCTGGTCTCTACCGATCCGACGGACCTGGCTGATGCGCTGGCCCAGCGGCTGCGCCTGCCGTCCCGGTTCGTCCTGGGTGCGCTGGCCGCGATGCGGCTGGTGGGCCTGCTCGTCCAGGAATGGCGCACGCTGGGACTGGCCAGGCACGCCAGGGGAGCCGACGCCGCCAGCTCCCCGCTGGGACGGTTCCGGAACTTCCTGGGCCAGGGCCTGGCGCTGCTGGTCCAGGCCATCCGCCGGGCAACCCGCTTGGCCGTGGCGATGGAAGCCCGCGGGTTCGGCAGCGGAACACGGACCTGGGCACGGACGTCCACATTCAGCCGCATCGATGCCTGGGTGCTGGCCTACGGCGTCGGACTCGCAGCAGCGGCCGTGGCCGCCGCGGCGGGAGCCGGGACGTTCAACTTCATCCTCAGCTAGGACGGCTAAAGAACGGTTTCAACCAGGGCAGCGAGTTCGGCTGTGAGCGCGGGGCTGACCGCGATGGGTTCGGCGTTGATTGATTTCACCGGCGCCAGGAGGCGGATGCTGGAGACCAGCCACACGCCGTCGGCCTGGTGGAGGTGCGTGGGCTCCAGCGGACCGTAGCCCAGCTGCCAGCCGGCGTTTTCAGCCGCTTGAAAGAGGGCGCCCTGCGTGGTGCCGGGCAGGATCCCGCTCTCCAGCTCCGGCGTCAGCAGCGTCTTCGTGCCGTTCTGGACCGTGGCCAGGACAACTGTGGAGGTGGGACCTTCGAGGACTTTTCCGTCCGAGGACGTGAAGATCACATCATCGGCACCGTGTTCGCGGGCGTAGCGGATGGCGGCCATGTTGACGGCATAGGACAGCGTCTTGGAACCCAGCAGCAGCCACGGTGCGTGCTCGGCAACAGTGCTGTCATAGCCGCGGTCCAGCAGGAGCACGTCGAGCCCGGCTTCCCGCTGCCGGGCGGCGGAGGCAGGGACGGGGGAGGCCTGGACCCAGGCGGTTGGCTGGTCCGCGCCTTCGGGGCCGCGGGTCAGGATCAGCTTCACCACGGCCTGCGGTTCCCCGTGAACTCGGCCGAACTCGGCAAGGGCCGTGGAGATTGCGGGTTCCCACTGCCCCGGGGCGGGGAACGCCAGTTCCAGTGCCGCAGCAGAGGCGGCCATCCGGTCCAGGTGCATGGACACTTTCCGCGGCTTGCCGTCCACCGCCAGCATCGACTCGAAGACGCCGTCTCCGCGGGTCGCCCCGAGATCGGTTGCCAGGAGCTGGGGAACGGAAGCATCGGCAACACGGCCGGAGGGGAACGCAGGGTCCAGGAACACCAAAACAGTCATGTGCCAAGCCTAGTGCGCGCGGGAACACGTTCCACGGCACCCTTCCGACTAGGCTGAAGACATTCGGGTTGGCTGGAGGGAAGACAACGTGTGGTGGACAGTTAGTGCTCCAGCCTGGCTGGCCACTGCGCTCACCTTGCTGGACTTCGGCATCCGGATTGTTGCGCTCGGCGTTGTTCCGGGCAACCGGAGGCCCACGACGGCCATGGCCTGGCTGCTCTGCATCTTCTTCCTCCCGGTGCCAGGCATCATCCTGTTCTCCCTCTTCGGCAACCACAGGCTCTCCGAGCAGCGGGTGCAGCGGCAGACGGAAATCAGCAAGGCGGTGCGTGAGAACACCGGCGAACTCAACGCGGAGACCAGCTCCTATTCCGGGCCGGAGTGGGTGCTCTCCGCCGTCGAACTCAACCGCAGGCTGGGATCGTTCCCCAGCCTGGACGGCAACAACGTGGAACTCCAGCGCGACTATGAAGAGTCGATCCGCCAAATGACCGAGGCGGTCCGGGGTGCCTCCCGCTACGTCCACGTCGAGTTCTACATCATGAGCTACGACGCCGTTACCCACGAGTTCTTCGCCGCGCTCAAGGACGCAGCCGCGCGCGGGGTCAAAGTCCGCCTGTTGTTCGACCATATTGGAACGCTGCGGGTGAAGGGTTACCGCAAGCTGCTCAAAGAGCTCGAAGACAGCCAGATCCGGTGGCGCCGAATGCTGCCCATCCAGCCGCTGCGCGGCCATTGGCGGCGCCCTGACCTCCGCAACCACCGCAAGATCCTGGTGGTGGACGGCGTGATCGGCTTCACCGGCTCGCAGAACCTGGTGGAGCCGGGCTACCGCAAGCCGGGAAACCACAGGATCGGGCGCAAATGGGTGGAACTCATGAGTCGGCTCGAAGGCCCGGTGGTGGATGAAATCAACGTTGTGTTTGCCACTGACTGGAACATGGAAACGGATGAGAACCTCGAACAGGAACTGAGCCTGTACGAGTGGACCTCAAAGCCCGGCGACATCACCTGCCAGGTGGTCCCGTCCGGACCCGGATTCACCACGGAGAACAACCTCCGCCTTTTCACGTCGCTGCTGTATTCGGCGTCGGAGCGGATCTCGATTACCAGCCCGTACTTCGTGCCGGATGATTCCCTTCTCTATGCCATTACGACGGCGGCGCAGCGCGGTGTCCAGGTGGAGCTGTTCGTCTCCGAGCGCGGCGACCAGTTCCTGGTGGACCATGCCCAGCGCTCCTACTACGAAGGACTGCTGGAAGCCGGTATCCGGATCTGGCAGTACCCTGCTCCGCTGGTCCTGCACGCCAAGCACTTCACCGTGGACAGCGACGTCGCGGTCCTGGGGTCCTCCAACATGGACATGCGCTCCTTCTCGCTGAACCTGGAAGTTTCCATGATGATGTTTGGCGGGGACATCGTGGAAAAGATGCGGAGGATCGAAGACACGTACCGGTCCCTGTCCAAGGAACTGATCCTTGAGGAGTGGAAGAACCGTCCGGTCTGGCAGCGCTACGTCGACAACGTGGCCAGGCTGACGGCGACGCTGCAGTAACGCGCTAGTCCTCCGGGACTGCGGAGCCGAGGCTGCCCAGCACGCCGCGTGCCTTGGTGCGTACTTCCTGCCACTCTGCCTCCGGATCGGAACCGGAAGTGACGGCCCCGCCGACGCCGAGGCTAAGCACCGTAACGCCGCCGGGTTTGGGGGAAAGGACCAGTGTCCGGATTACGACGGAGAGGTCAGCCGCGCCCGTCAGAGAGAAATAGCCGGCGGCGCCCGAATACATCCCGCGCGCTGCTCCTTCGAGCCGGTCCAGGATGGTCATGGTGCTGGATTTGGGAGCGCCGGTCATGGAGCCGGCCGGGAAAGCCGCGGCAATGGCTTCGGCCCGGCTCGCTCCGGACGCCAGCCGGGCGTCGATGGTGCTGACCAGCTGGTGGACGGTGGCGTAGCTTTCCACCACGCACAGCCGCGGGACTGTCACCGACCCCGGTTCTGCCAGCCGGGAGAGGTCATTGCGCATGAGGTCCACGATCATGATGTTTTCCGCGCGGTCCTTGTCGCTCCGCAGCAGGTCCTGGCGCAGCTCGGCGTCGGCGGCGGGTGTCCCGCCGCGGGGCCGGGTGCCCTTGATTGGCTCGGCGCGCAGGTTCCCCGCTGCGCTGATGCGCAGGAACCGTTCGGGAGACGTACCGGCCAAGACAAGATTCCCCAGCCGGAGGAAGGACGCGAACGGTGCCGGACTCCGCCGCCGCAGCGCCGCGTACAGGTCCAGGAGTTCCTGCGGCTCCAGCTCTTCCGGAAGCTCTGCCCGCAGCTGCGTGGTGAGGCACGCTTCGTAGGTGTTCCCCTCCGCGATGTGTTCCTGGGCCAGACGTACCTTGGCCTGGTAATCCGCCCGGCTGTCGCGGAACGAGAAGGCCGGCCCGCTGCCGGCCGGACGCCAGCCCTGCGGGGAAGCCGGGCCGCCGGGTGCCCCGGCCACAGCGGGTGCCCCGGCCACAGCGGATGCCGCAGCCCGGACAGAGGACGCGGCCACCGCACGCCGGGCCGATTCCAGCCAGGCTTCGCCGGAGCGGGCTGCGCTGCTGGAATCGACCGCGCTGCTGGAAAGGGCTGCGCTGCTGGAAGGGGCTGCACTGCTGGAAGGGGCTGCGCTGCCCGCCTGTCCGTCAAACCACGGATCCTTCAGGGTGAGCAGGAAGACACGTTTGAGTACGTGGTCCAGGACCACGGCGCGGCCGGCAAAGACCAGGGCAGCGTCGGGGCCGTCGAAAGGGACATCGAAAGGGACATCGGCGCCCCCGGTTTCCCGCTTGAGTCCGTACCCGAGGCACCCCACCCAGCCCAGCGCGAACGGGCAGTCCAGTTCCTGCGGTACCGAAGCGGTTCCCCACTCACTGTGCAGCCACCGGAAGAACGGCTCCCGTACGGCAACCTGCACCGGGCCGTGGCTGACCCTCGTGGTACCGGCCGCATGCTCGGCATAGCGTCCCAGGAGGCCGCCGTCGTCGGCCATGATGCTGAAGCGGCTGCGTTCCGCGGGGCTGCCGCCCGCGCCCGCGGTTCCGGCGTCTGAACTGTCGAGCCAGACAGCGTTCCCGGAGGAGTCAAAGAGCTCCGAGTAGAGCTGCAGCGGGTCTGGATCAGCGTCCAGGATTTCAGCGTCCACCTGCAGCGCGGACTGCGGCAGGCCAAGTCCAGGTGCGGGCAGCGGCAGGGAGCCCAGGGCTCGCAGCACATAGGCGTGCAGGGGAGCGCGCCCGGTGGAATCCCCGGTCGCCACCTGAAGGTCGGCGCCGGCCTGGGCCGGATCGGCAGCCGCCCACCTGGCTTCCTGGGCAGCCCAGCGGTTCCAGTGCGGAGCGTAGGTGTCGCCGTCGCGGGCCAGGGCCCGTTCCCTTCGTTCGGCTTCGGGAGCGTCGACCCACACCACCGCGTCCAGCAGCTGCCGCGCGGCGCGGTGGGCGGCGCCGACCCCCTCGAAGATCACGATCTCTGCCGGCACCGTGGTGCGCCGGGGTCCGTAGCGTCCTGCCTGCCAGTCCCAGGCCTGCCAGTGCGCTTCCTCTCCTGCGGCCAGCGGCTCCAGGACGGTGCCGCGGTAGTAGTCCATGCCCGCGGCAAGCCCATCCCATCCGGGATAGACATCCTCCAAATGGAACAGGGCAACACTGCGGTGGGCGCGCAGCTGCGCGGCCAGTTCCAGTGCCAGGCTGGTTTTGCCCGCGCCGGAGAATCCGTCGATGCCGATCAGCAGCGGGCGCGCGGACGCTGGAGGCATCAGGGACCGTCCGCCAGCGCGCTGCGAACGAATTCCACGACGCCGGGAACGGCGGCCATAATCAGCGCGTAGGAGGAGTCAAAGTCGGACATATCGCCGTACCAGGGATCCTCGATGCCCTGCTGTTGGGGCGGCAGGCCGGCGGCTGCAGGATCGAAACTGCGCAGCATCCGGATTTTGCCGCGCTCCCGGGCAGGTGCCCCGGCCTCCAGATGGGTGAAGTGGCCATAGTCCAGGGCGAGGATGAGGTTGCGGTCCCGGTACCACTCGGGTTCAAAGGCCCTCGCCCGGAAGCTGTCCAGGGCAGGTTCGCCGAAGCCGTTCTTCTGCAGTTCGGCCGCAGCGCGGGGGTCCATGGGGTGCCCGGCCTCCCACCCGGTGACGCCGGCCGAATCTACGGCCACGCCCTCTTCAAGTCCGGCGTCGCGGACCGCGCGGGTGAGGCAGAACTGGGCCATGGGGGAGCGGCAGATGTTGCCGGTGCAGACCGTAATGATGCGGTACATCGCTTAAGCGTACCGACGGAGTGCTCAGGCCCGGGCCAGCAGCTCCCCGCTGGGCATCAGGAACCAGCCGTCCTGCGCCTCCCCCCAGCGCAGCCACCCGTCAGCGATCCGCTGCAGGTCTTCCCGTGACAGCCCAAGGTCCAGGGCCTGGTCGGCGAAAGCTGAATGCAGGACCCGCTGGGACCAGGCGCCCGCGTGCCAGCGGCGCCGTTCCTCGGTGGCGTACAGCCAGTTCGACGACGACGCTTCCACCTCGGTGAACCCCGCTTCCAAGGCCCAGCTCACGAGCCGCCGGCCTGCGTCGGGCTCTGCCCGGTTGCCGCGGGCAATGCGCTGGTAGGTTTCCATCCATTCGTCCAGTTCAGGGACCAGCGGGAACCAGCTCATGGCCCGGTAGTCGGCGTCGCGCACTGCAACGATGCCCCCGGGGCGCGTGACCCGGCGCATTTCATGCAGCGCCGCCACCGGGTCGGTTAGATGCTGCAGCACCTGGTGCGCGTGCACGACGTCGAAGGTGTCGTCAGCGAATTCAAGGTCGTAGACATTTCCCGGGGTGAACTCGGTGTTGTCCGCCCCGCGTTCGGCCGCGAGCTGCCGTGCCTGTGCCAGGACCTCTTCGGACCGGTCCAGGCCGGTGATCTGTCCGGGTGCCACCAGTGCGGCGAGGTCCACGGTGATGCTCCCCGGGCCGCAGCCGACGTCGAGCATCCGCATCCCTGCTGACAGATGCGGGAGGAGATACGCCGCCGAGTCTTCTGCGGTGCGCGTGGCGTGTGCGTTGACGACGCTGCGGTGATGGCCGTGGGAGTAAGTGTCCTGGGGCATAGCAGGACGATACGCCGCGCGGGCGGTGCGTGTCCTGCCTTCGGTCACGCGGTGTCATACTGCGGGAATGGGCACGAACTTGAGTCGAGGCGACTCAAGTTTGTTGACAAAAACACACGCCGCGGTAAAGTTGAGTGCAGAAGGCTCAATATGCGCTGCGGCGCGAGGGGTGGCAACTGCCGGTTCTTACGCAGGCAGCGGGCCATCGATTTCCAAGGAAAGAGGAAGCAAATATGTCACGTGCAGTAGGTATCGACCTCGGAACCACGAACTCCGTCGTCTCCGTCCTCGAAGGCGGTGAGCCCACCGTTATCGCCAACGCCGAGGGTGGCCGCACCACCCCGTCGGTTGTTGCTTTCGCCAAGTCCGGTGAGGTCCTGGTCGGCGAGATCGCCAAGCGCCAGGCCGTCAACAACATTGACCGCACCATTTCCTCCGTCAAGCGCCACATGGGCACCGACTGGAGCGTCGACATCGACGGCAAGAAGTACACCGCCCAGGAAATCTCTGCCCGTATCCTGCAGAAGCTGAAGGCCGACGCCGAGTCGTACCTGGGTGAAAAGGTCACCGACGCCGTCGTGACCGTCCCTGCGTACTTCAATGACGCCGAGCGCCAGGCCACGAAGGAAGCCGGTGAAATTGCCGGCCTGAACGTCCTGCGCATCGTGAACGAGCCGACCGCAGCCGCACTGGCCTACGGCCTGGACAAGGGCAAGGAAGATGAACTCATCCTGGTCTTCGACCTCGGCGGCGGCACGTTCGACGTCTCCCTGCTCGAAGTCGGCAAGGACGAAGACGACTTCTCCACCATCCAGGTCCGTGCCACCGCCGGTGACAACCGCCTCGGCGGCGACGACTGGGATCAGCGGATCGTTGACTACCTGCTGGCCCAGGCCAAGGCCAAGGGTGCAGACCTGTCCAAGGACAAGATTGCCCTGCAGCGCCTGAAGGAAGCCGCGGAGCAGGCCAAGAAGGAACTGTCCTCGGCTACCTCCACAAACATCTCCCTGCAGTACCTCTCGGTCACCCCCGAAGGTCCCGTCCACCTGGACGAGCACCTCTCCCGGGCCAAGTTCCAGGACCTCACCAAGGACCTGCTGGACCGGACCAAGAAGCCGTTCCACGACGTCATCTCCGAGGCAGGCATCAAGGTCTCGGACATCGACCACATCATCCTCGTCGGCGGCTCCACCCGCATGCCTGCCGTCTCTGAGCTGGTCAAGGAACTGGCCGGCGGCCAGGAGCCGAACAAGGGCGTCAACCCGGATGAGGTTGTTGCTGTCGGCGCCGCACTGCAGGCCGGTGTGCTGAAGGGCGAGCGCAAGGACGTGCTGCTGATCGACGTCACCCCGCTTTCCCTCGGCATTGAGACCAAGGGCGGCGTGATGACCAAGCTGATCGAGCGCAACACGGCTATCCCGACCAAGCGCAGCGAAACCTTCACGACTGCTGATGACAACCAGCCGTCCGTGGCGATCCAGGTCTTCCAGGGCGAGCGTGAGTTCACCCGGGACAACAAGCCGCTGGGCACCTTCGAGCTGACCGGCATTGCGCCGGCTCCGCGCGGCGTGCCGCAGGTCGAGGTCACCTTCGACATCGATGCCAACGGCATCGTGCATGTCTCCGCAAAGGACAAGGGCACGGGCGCCGAGCAGTCCATGACCATCACCGGCGGTTCCTCCCTCTCCAAGGAAGACATCGACCGCATGGTCCGGGAAGCTGAAGAGCACGCTGCGGAAGACAAGAAGCGCCGCGAGGCAGCCGACGTCCGCAACTCCGCCGAGCAGCTGGCCTACTCCGTGGAGAAGCTCCTCACTGACAACGACGACAAGCTGCCCGAGGACGTCAAGTCCGAGGTCAAGGGCGACGTCGACGCGTTGAAGAAGGCGCTGGAAGGCACCGACAACGACGACGAGGTGAAGAGCGCGTTTGAGAAGCTGCAGGCTTCCCAGACCAAGCTCGGCGAAGCCATCTACTCGCAGGCACAGGCTGCCGGCGACTCCGGTGCTGCCGGCGGGTCCGCCGCGGGTGAAGGTACCGGCTCGGACTCCAACGATGAGGACATCGTGGATGCCGAAGTCGTTGATGACGAAGAAAAGAAGTAATCATGGCTGCTGACAACGACAACGGAAACCAGACCCCCGGCGGCGAGCCGGAGGAGAACCAGGAACCGCAGTCGCAGCAGGCTTCTTCCTCCGAGGCCGGCGCCGGGCCGGCTGCGGAGGGAAGCAACGCCCAGGGCGATGCACTGTCCCAGGCAGAGGAAATCCTGAACAGCGCCGGAGCCGAGGCACCTGCTGACGCCGGATCTCCCGAAGCCGCGGAACTGCGCAACGACCTGCTCCGCCTTCAGGCGGAGTACGTGAACTACCGCAGGCGTGTGGAGCGGGACCGTGATGTTGCCCGGGAAATGGCTGTGATCGGAATGCTCAATTCCATCCTGCCGGTCCTGGATGACATCGATGCGGCCCGCCAGCACGGGGACCTCGCCGAAGGTCCGTTCGCGTCCATCGCCGTCAAGCTGGAAAACACGCTCAAGGGTTACGGCCTGGGCCGGATCGATGAAACCGGAGTGGAGTTCGATCCGAACATCCACGAGGCGCTGATCCAGCAGCAGAGCGCGGACGTGCAGCTCGACACGGTGACGCAGATCCTGCGGACCGGCTACAAGTCGAACGACCGCGTGCTGCGCGCAGCACAGGTCATCGTCTCCGTACCGGAGCAGTAGTCCGTATGCCCGGGACCGCCGTTTGGCGGTCCCGGGCATCTCCGGTGGATATCCGGTTTCCAGCGCACCACAGGCACCACACATAGAAGGGGACACCAATTGGCTAGTCAGGATTGGGTCGACAAGGATTTCTACAAGATTCTGGGTGTTCCCAAGGACGCTTCCGACGCCGACATCAAGAAGTCGTACCGGAAGCTGGCCAGAAAGTACCACCCGGACCAGAACCAGAATGATCCGGCGGCGGAGAAGATGTTCAAGGACGTTTCCGAGGCTTATTCCGTCCTGTCCGATGCCGAAGAACGGCAGCAGTATGACGCCATCCGCGCCATGGGCAGCGGCGCCAGGTTCTCGGCAGGCGGCGGCGCGGGCCCCGCAGGCGGAGCCGGTGCCGGATTCGAAGACATTTTTGGCGGACTGTTCGGGCAGTCTGCCGGGCGCAGCCGCACGCGCAATACGTACAGCACCGGCAGCAACATTCCTCCCGAGTTTGCCGACCTGTTTGGCGGCGGCGGCTTCGGCGGGGGAGGCGGGTTTGGCTCGGCTCCGCCCCAGAAGGGCGCCGACCGGACCGCCAGCACCACTATTTCCTTTGCCGGATCCATCAATGGAACGGTCATCGGCCTCCGTGAACCCAGCGGGGAAGTCGTGGAGGTCCGGGTTCCCGCCGGAGTCAAGGACGGCCAGCGGATCCGGGTGCGCGGCAAGGGCCAGCCCGGCGCAGCGGGCAACGGGGACCTGATGGTCACCGTGCATGTCACGCCGCACGATTTCTTTGTGCGGGACGGCAACAACATCCGCATCCATGTGCCGGTTTCCTTCCCCGAAGCTGCCCTGGGCGCCACGATCGAGGTCCCGACCCTCACCGCGGACAAGGTCAAGCTGAAGGTCCCGGCAGGAACCCCCTCCGGGCGGACCCTCCGGGTCAAGGGCCGCGGCGTCCACACGTCCAAGGGCGACGGCGACCTGCTGGTGACAGTCGACGTCGCCGTTCCGTCGCATCTGAACAAGGACGCCAAGGCTGCGGTCGAGGC
The DNA here is from genome assembly GCF_023921125.1 of Arthrobacter caoxuetaonis. Classification (NCBI taxonomy): domain Bacteria; kingdom Bacillati; phylum Actinomycetota; class Actinomycetes; order Micrococcales; family Micrococcaceae; genus Arthrobacter; species Arthrobacter caoxuetaonis. The sequence continues at coordinate 3,058,785 of NZ_CP099466.1, read as the reverse complement.
TTTCGCCGAAGCGACAAAGGGTGAAGACCCGAGGGCCGGGCTCGCCGCGAAGGCACGCCTCTAGGGGCAGCGGCTGCCCAAACGGCGGGACGGCTACTATGACAACAACCAGGCAGAGAAGGAGAGGGCAATGGGCATCGACGTCAACGCACCCATCTTCGTGATCTCTGTTGCCGCTGAGCTGGCGGACATGCATCCGCAAACGCTGCGCCAGTATGACCGGCTGGGGATTGTGAGTCCCAGCAGGGCCCCGGGCCGGTCCCGCCGCTACTCCCAGCGGGACATCGAGATGCTCCGTGAGGTCCAGCGGCTTTCGCAGGAGGGTGTTTCCCTCGAAGGCATCAAACGCATCATGCACCTGCAGCAGCAGGTCTCAGGGCTGCGGGAACGGGTGGACCAGCTCTCCGCCGAGCTTGACCAGATCCAGCAGCGCAGCAGCGACATGGGCCGGATCTTCGCTGCCGGTTTGGCGGGGGACGTCGTAACGCTCAGCCGCGGGCAGCGGCCGCCGGCAGCCAAGCCGGCCGGCAAACAGCTCGGACTCGCGGCGCTGGTGGCGCGCAGCCGGCGGGTGATGGCACTCCCGGCAGGCAAGGCCCACGCCGTGGAAACCGAACTGGGCTACACCGCCGACCGCAGCGACTTCTTCCACTCCAGCCAGGGCTAGCGGAAACGCCGTCCCTGGTCCCTGCGGTTTGCCCACACCGCGCCGGCGCACAGCAGCACGGTCCAGGCAAGGAAGCAGATGACCGAGGTTGCGGGCAGGGCTTCTCCGGACAGCGCCGAGACGGAAATGTCCCGCGCGGCCCGGGACGGCAGGAACTGCGAGAAGGTGTTCAGGCCGGGGGAGAAGATCTCCGGCGGAAGCATCATGCCGCCTGCGAAGGCCAGCGGAAAGAAGACCACCTGCGTCACCGCGATGGCCACTTTGGACGTGCACAGGTAGCCAACCAGCAATCCAAGGAAGAGGAACGGCAGCCCGCACAGCAGCCACACCAGCACCGACGCCGGAATGCGCCACCAGGACAGGGTTCCGTCTGTGTAAAGCTGCAGTCCGGCCGTGGTGGTGGCACCGACTGCCAGCACCGGGATCAGCGCGAAGAACGCGAACATCATGGCAGTGACTGCCCGTGCCACGGTGGCAGGAAATGCGCCGACGGGCAGCGTCCGGACGTAGCTGCTCCATGGATTGGCCCGTTCTTCGGCCACACCTATCCCGTAGTTGAACAGGAACGCGCTCATCACCCCGAAGACTGCCAGCTGGGCGATCGCCATGAGCGAGGCCTGCGGATTGGACGTCACCGCGGTCTGCGGCAGCACGAAGAACACCAGGGCCAGAGTGGGAAAGACCGTGGAGGACAGAACGGCTACCGGGATGCGCAGCTGTTCAAGCACCTGGGCCCTGGTGTGGATGCGGACCAGCTCGAACAGCGGTTTGTTGGCTGGTGGGATGGTGGGCGGGCGAACCGCCTGGGTGCCGGTCATCGGCTTGCCTTCCGTTCGGCGGTGGAATGGGTCAGCGAAATAAAGGCCTCTTCCAGGCTTGCGGCGTGGACCTCAAGCCCACGGAAATCCACGTTGTCCTGCACCAGCCTGCGGACCGTGTCATCGGCGTCGTTCGTCAGTACCGTGGTGGCCCCTGATGCTGACAGGCTCGCCGACACCGTGTGTGGCTGGGAAACGAAGTACGACGACGGCAGGGAAGTATGGAACGAGACGCGGCTGACGCTGACCCGGCTGCGGATGGCGTCCACATCGCCGTCGGCCACCACGGAGCCGTCGTTGATGACCACCACACGGCTTGCCAGTGTCTGGATCTCGTCGAGGTAATGGCTGGTGATCAGCAGCGTTCCGCCGCCGGCCCGGTAATCCGCCAGCCGTTCCCACAGATTCTCCCGTGCCTCGACATCCAGTCCGGTGGTGGGTTCATCGAGGATCACGAGGCGCGGGCGGCCCACCAGGGCCAGTGCCACCAGGAGGCGGCGCTGCTGGCCGCCGGAAAGCCCGCCGCACTGCTTGCCGGCGACGGCGCCCAGTCCGAATCCCTCCAGCAGTTCCGCGGTAGGCACCGGATCGGCGTAGTGCGAGCCGACGAAATCCACCGTTTCACGCACCCGCAGCGTTGCGGGCACTGAGGTGGCCTGGGGTGTTGTGCCCAGGCCCTGGCGTGCCGGCGGGTTCCGGGGATCCTGGCCGAAGAGTTCCACCCGGCCGGAATCGGGTTGCCGCAGGCCGCTGAGCAGGTTCAGCAGCGTTGATTTGCCGGCACCGTTGGGCCCCAGCAGGCCAACCGTCTCGCCGGCCGTGACGGAAAAGTCGACGCCGTCCAACGCGGTCGTTGAGCCGTAGCTCTTGCTGACCCCGTAGGCGCCGGCCAGGACGTTTCGTGCACCTGTGGGAAGAACGGTCATTGGAGTGTCTCCTCAGGACGGGACCGGTTGGGCTTGGCTAGGAGAGCCCGGAGAGCAGGTCGTTCAGGTTCTTGCGGTAACGCGCGTAGGCAGCCCGGCCCTCGGGAGTGATGCCGACGTACGTAGCGGGAGTGCGGCCCTCGATGGTCTTGGTGACCTCCGCATAGCCGGCGGTTTCGAGCTTTCGCAGGTGGGTGGAGAGGTTACCTGCCGTCATGTCCAGCATCTTCTGCAGCTTGGTGAAGGCAATCTGGTTGTTCTCTCCGACTTCGTTGAGCATCGTCATGGCGCGCAGCCGGGATTCGGCGTGGATGACGGGGTCCAGTTCAGGCATGGGACGGTCCGCTCCGGCGCCGGCGGGTGCGCAGATGCTCGACGACGGCGCCGGCCAGCATCCCGGTGGCGCCCAGGAAAAGGAAGACCGCCAGGAAATACTCCGGCCCGGAGATCAGTGCGGCCGTGGTCACAACAAGGAGCCAGATCCCCAGGTAGGACTGTGCGCGGTCATTGAAGGCAGCACCGCCGGCGATGTACAAAAGCCCCACAACCAGGACAGCGATCGAGTTGATCAGCAGTCCACGGAGCCAGAAGTCATCAACGGCCCTGCCGATTAGGGCGCTGAGGGCACCCACGACAGTGAACCCCAGGGCCCAGGCTGCTCCGTACATCCGTCCCTGGAAGGCGGATTGTCCCCGGATGCCCCGGCTGCTGCGGGTGAAGATGACAACGGTGGTCACGGTGGCCGCAGCAAGGGCAACGGCCAGGACGGTCAGCGCGGAGGTCGGTTCCCAGGGCAGCCACCCCTGCTGGGTGCCCCAAAGCGAACCATAGCCAATCGTCCAGGTGAGCCCCCACAGAAGGTAGACCAGAGCGGTGTTTCCGGCGAGGTTTCGGCGGGCGGACTGTTCGGCGTCCTGCACTGCGGCCAGCGCCGCCTGCAGATCCAGCGGCTTCTCCGCCTGTGTGGATGAGGTGTTCCCAGGAAGTGGATTCATAGAAAGTAGTTTGCATCACAAACTGCTTTGTGGGAAGGGTTTGGGCAAGTCTTTTTTCGGACGAGCCCGAGGCGGGGCGCCGCGCCGCCGAATCAGTGGTCGGCGGCGCTCTCCGGGCGGAGGCGGATCAGGCGCTGCGAACCGTCTTCCCGGAGTTCGGCAAGATCAGCGTGCGAGGAAAGGAAGTCGGTGAAGGACCGGAAACCCAGCGGCTTCTCATTGAAGGAAGGGTCCATTCGGCGCATCTGGTTCTTGATCGTTCCCGTGTTCAGCCATTCGTCGGCGTCGCCCTTCGCATGGCTGATCTGCAGGGCGCGCACCAGCAGTTCCGTGGCCAGGATCTGCGGATCAATATCCTCGGCCGGGTCGGCTTCCTCGAACTGCATGTCTTCGGTGTGGGAGAACATGGGGATCGTGGTGAGCTTGCGGGGCTTGTCCGAGGACTCGAGGGGAGCCTGCGCCGGTGCCGGTGATTTCCGGTCCGGGGCTGGCCGCTCCGCCGCCGCCGCAGCGGCGGCCGTCCGGTCGATGCCGGGCAATGAATCGTAGTCCTCGAACTCGTCGCACGCCGCTGCGAGGGACGTGCTGGTGGAGCCGGCAACACCGATGCCCACCACGAAACGGCCCAGGCGCTTGGACTTCTGCGCCAACGCAATGTAATCCGAATCCCCGGCGACAATAATGACGTGGGTGAGGTCAGGGAGGCGGAACAGGTCTTCGACGACGTCGACCGCCAGCCGGATATCCGCACCGTTCTTGGTTCCCCGCGTGGTGGTGGTGAACAGCTGGGTGAGGTCCACGGCCCGGGACATCAGCTGGCGCTGGTAGCTGGCGTTGACCGGAACGGACCAGTCCGCATAGGCGCGGTTGACTACCAGGGTGCCAAAGGAAGCGGCGAAGTCGATGATGGCGTTGAAGTCGACAGTCGCAGCTGTGAGCTTGGCGCTGATCTCCGGGTCCGCGTCCCGGCTTGACCGGTCGAAGTCGCGGATGCCGTCGCGCTGGAAGGCGTTCCGGCCGTGCAGCTGCTGATAACGGGAGATGACAATGTTGTCGAAATCGATGTAGAGGCCAACACGTGCGTCGTTTGGTTCAGTCATGGGAATCAGGCCTTGCGGTAGGTCAGGTCGAAGATGAGGCGGTTGGCCTGGTGGGCCTTGTTCTCGAAGCTGGTCAGGGTACGGCCCTCGAACCTCGGGGCCCAGCCGCCGCGGGTGTCGACGTCGTCGGAGGCCTCCTTGCCTTCCAGGCCCTGGGCGTGAACCTGGGTCAGCGGGCCGTCCGGCCCGCCGCGTTCACCGGGATGCAGGTTTTCGAAGCACGGGGAGGCATCCAGGACGTCGCGCATCTGTACGGCGTAGTCGGACCAGTCCGTGGCCAGGCGCCACAGGCCGCCCGGGACCAGAGCCCGGGCCGCCAGCTCAGCGAAGGAATCCTTCACCATCCGGCGCTTGTGGTGGCGGGTCTTGTGCCAGGGGTCAGGGAAGAACACCCAGAGTTCATCGACCGAGCCGGCCGGCAGCATGGTGGAGAGGACCTCGGGGGCATTCGCCTGGACAACCCGGACGTTGGTCAGGTTCTTCTGCCCGATGCGCTGCAGTGTCTGCGCGAGGCCGGGTAGATAGACCTCCACCGCCAGATAGTTCTTCTCCGGGTTCTGCTCCGCGGCGTGGGTAATGGCTTCGCCCAGGCCGGAACCAATCTCGACGACGAGGGGCGCCTTGCGGCCAAAGGCGGCTTCGGCGTCGAACACATACTCCGGATCCACGGAGGTGTCGGAAGAGACACGGGGGACATCGATCACGAAGACGTCGGAGAGTTCGTCCCAGGCCTGCTGGCGCCGTCCCTGAAGCCGGGAACCCCGGCGGACGAAGGACACCGGCGCACGGAAATGCTGTGTTTCCGGGCCTTCCGCGCCGTCGGCGTCGTCGGAAACGGGAAGGGCTGGTTCAGTAGTCATCACCGTTAATGCTAACCGGGTGCAGGGATGCGGCCGTGCCGCCCGAGGGCCGCCGATTAGGTTACTGGCGTTCATCCGGTAAACTGGGGCAAGTTGTTGCGACTGCCGCGCCTAAAAGCCGCGTGTGTAAGCAGCGCAACCTGCGTCGATGAACGCTTTCTTTTGTCCCGCCGGCTGAATCCGTTGGCCGAGGCGGTGGACACTGTCTGACTTTTCTTCGGCGAACCCTCTGCGCCACACGGCTTAGGGGGCCACTTACCGAAAGTTGCCGTCTTTTCATGACCACTTTTGCTGCACTTGGCGTACCCAAGGCACTTGTTTCCATCCTCTCCGCCCAGGGAATCGCAGAGCCGTTCCCCATCCAGGTGGAAACCCTTCCCGATACCCTCAAGGGCCGGGATGTCCTGGGCCGCGGCCGGACCGGTTCCGGCAAGACCCTTGCGTTCTCGCTCCCGCTGGTAACCCGCCTGGCCGAGGCCGAGGCTGCCTACCGCCGCCGCCCGAACCGCCCCCTGGGCCTGGTCCTGGCGCCGACGCGTGAACTTGCGACCCAGATCAACAACGTCATCGAGCCCCTCGCCGCCGAGCTGGGCCTGAACACCACCGTCATCTACGGCGGCGTGTCCCAGCAGCGCCAGGAAAAGGCACTGGGCGCCGGCGTCGACATTGTTATTGCCTGCCCCGGCCGGCTCGAGGACCTGATGAAGCAGAAGGTCATCAGCCTGGACGCGGTGGAAATCACCGTGCTGGACGAGGCTGACCACATGGCCGACCTCGGGTTCCTTCCGGTCGTCCAGCGCCTGCTGGACCGCACCCCGGAAAAGGGCCAGCGCATGCTCTTCTCCGCCACGCTGGACAACGGAGTGGACAAGCTGGTCCGCCGCTACCTCTCCAACCCGCTGACCCACTCCGTGGACGAGCCGCAGGCTGCAGTCAGCACCATGGAGCACCACGTGCTGCTGGTCCAGGACCAGACCGCCAAGAAGCTTCTGGTCAAGGAACTGGCCTCCGGCCATGGCCGCCGCATCATGTTCATGCGCACCAAGCACCATGCCCGCAAGATGGCCAAGTTCCTCACGGACAGCGGAATCCCCACCGTTGACCTGCACGGCAACCTCTCGCAGAACGCCCGTGACCGCAACCTGGCCGAGTTCGCCTCCGGCGACGTCCGCGTGCTGGTCGCCACCGACGTGGCCGCCCGCGGCGTCCACGTGAACGACGTCGAGCTGGTCGTCCACATCGATCCGCCCACGGAGCACAAGGCCTACCTGCACCGCTCGGGCCGTACTGCCCGTGCCGGTTCCGACGGCACCGTCGTCACCGTGACCCTTCCCGAGCAGAAGGGCGAGGTGTCCAAGCTGATGAAGGCTGCCGGCGTCGACGTCTCGATCGAGAAGGTCTCCCACAATTCCCCGTCGATCGCGAAGCTGATCGGCGAACGCGCCGCCGTCATCGAGCCGCACGTCCGTGCAGCCCAGCTGGCAGCGAAGTCCCCGCAGCAGGGTGCAGGACGCTCCACCGGAGCCAACGCCCAGCGCAAGCGCGCAGCCCGCACCGGTACCGGTACCGGTACCCGTGCCGGCGGACGCGGCGGTGCAGGCGGACGCGGACGCGTCTCTGCCGAGCGCACTGCCTCCTCCGAGGCTCCCCGCGCCCAGCGCAGCCCTGAAGGCCGCCGCGGCTCGGCCGCCGCAGCCACCACTCAGGGCCGCAACCGCCGCCCCGCCACCGGCCAGCGTGCCGGCGACGTCGCCGCAGCGGGCACCCACCGCTCAGCCGGCACCCGTTCGGCAGCTCCGGCAGGCGCAGGCCGTCCGGCCCGTGCCGCCGGTCCCCGCCGCGCAACCGCACCGGCGTCGAACGAACGCCGCGGCCGCTAGCCACAGCGCATAACAAAGGCCCTGCACCCGTTTTCGGGTGCAGGGCCTTTTGCAGTTATTTGAGGCTCAGGCCGTGTTCACTTAGGGCCGCTTCAATGATGTCCAGGGCCTTTGGCCCCACACCGTGCAGCTGGGCGAGGTCCTGCCGCGGCACGCCGGCAAGCTGGCGAAGCGTGGTGAAACCCGCGGCGCCAAGCCCCCGGGACGCCGGCGCCCCGATCCGGGGCAGCTCGTTCAATGACGTCGGTGATGTCGATGAGGTCGGTGATGTGCTCATGCCTTGATGCTAGACACGTCCGTACCCCGGCGCAGCCCCTTTGGGCGTCTGATTCCGGCTTAGTCCAGCGGGTAAAAGCTGACGACGGCGGCAAATCCGCGGCCAAGCACCTGGGGCTGGTCGGCGCCGCCGGCAACGGTGTCCAGCAAATCGAGCTCTTCGGTGCGGCTTCCGCCGTCGAGCACGGCCTTGGCAGACCCCTGGAGCAGCACCAGAAACTGGTCCGGGCCGAGGGACGGCGGATTCTTCTTGGACAGTTCCACCACCATGACGGCGGCTCCGTAGCTGTTCCGGTCCACGAACGTGTTCAGTACCGTCACCTCACCGGTGGGCAGGGACGCCTGAACCGGTACGTCGCCGGGGTAGCGCAGCGGGCGCAGCCTTTCCATGGCGTGCTCGGTGCCGTCCACGTCGAGGAGCAGCAGTTCGCCTTCCACCGGGACGGTGATCCGGTCCGTGCCCTCGAAGGACGTGAACGGGCCGGACTTCTCGATGGTTGCGGCGGACAGGCGCCAGCCGGGGGAGCCTGAGGGGCCGGCCGGTCCGGTGGCCAGGTCCTTGGCGCGGCCGGAATTGCTGCCCCAGGACCGGGACGGAAGAGCGGCGAAACTCAGTACTGGAGCGGGCATGCTATTCCGTGAACGCCTGGCGGCGGCGGGCCGCGAGGACGTGGCGGCGTGCGGCGTTATTGATCAGGAAGCGGCGGCCGGAAATCTCTTCCGGCTCGATGCGGATGAAATGGTTCTTCTCGCCCTCCTGCCAGGGGAAAAGCTCCAGCTCAGCCGAGTCCAGGACGTCCTCGATGGATTCGAGCCGCGATGCGGTTCCCTTCAGCACCACGCTCCAGGCGAAACTCAGACGGTCGTCGTAGCCGTCGATCTCGAAGGCAACGGGGGAGTCGTCCAGGGCCGCGGAGAGCTTGGTGCCTTCAGCGGTGCGGAAGACGACCGAACCGTGGTCCACGGCGAAGTTGATGGGGAAGATTTCGGGACGTCCGCCGGAGATCACAGCGAGGCGTCCCACGGAGGACTGGCGGATGTAGTCCCAGCATTCGCTGGCTCCGAGTTCGACAGGGACCGTGGCATCATCGTTGGTTCGCGGCATGCCCCCAGTCTAGGCATACCCGCGGCGGCCCGGGAAAGAGGCCCGGTCGTGACTCAGCGGGACATCTGGAGAACAATAGGGTCATGAAGGCAATCCTGAACGTCATCTGGCTCCTGTTCGGCGGCATCTGGCTGGCCCTTGGCTATGTGGCCGCCGGCATCATCTGCTGCCTGCTGATTGTGACCATCCCGTTCGGGATCGCGTCCTTCCGCATCGCTTCCTATGCACTCTGGCCTTTCGGACGTACCGTGATCGACAGCGGGCGGGGAACCGGGGTGCTGGCCACCCTCGGAAACGTCATTTGGCTGGTTTTCGCGGGTATCTGGATTGCCATCGGGCATGTCCTGACCGCAATTCCGATGTTCGTGAGCATCATCGGCATTCCGCTGGGCATTGCGAACCTCAAGATGATCCCTATTTCGCTGGTTCCCCTCGGCAAGCGGATTGTTCCCACCTCCGGCCCCGGACTGGTGCCGTACAACTCCCGGACGCCGTACGCTGCCTATCCGGGAGGCCCCGGGCCAGCTCCCTTCGGCCGTTAAGGGCTAGCCGGCCACCGCGGCAAGGAAGATCTCAAGCAGCAGGCTCGCTGCCGAGTCCGGGTCCGCAGCGCCGTTGTCGATAAACACTGCAACGGCGAGGTCGTCGTCCACCGCGAGGGCCCAGGAATGGCTTGCTTTCCCAGACTCCGAAGCAGCTGTCCCTGCCATCATCTGGGCGCCGCCTCCGGGTGTAAGCAGTGCGCGGCGGAGCTTCGCAGCTTCGCCGCCTGTAACGGATTCAGTCTCCGGGCTCTCCCCGGGTTCCGGGCCAGGCGTAATCAGCAGGGGTGTGACGCGTTCTCCCCTGGCCATGGAGGCGCCCGCGACGGCGACGGCCAGGGGTGAGAGCCTCACGCCGCCCTGCCCGGCCAGGACGGCAGCCTGCTCGGCTTGGGCACCCGTCTGCGGTACGGATCCCGCCGCGGCGGCGGTTCCCAACCGCCATTCGGTTCCGATGCCGAGGGCACGCGCGGCGGCGGCCACGCTGTCCGGCGAATCGTCGCCGCCACGCTGCTCGGCCAGACCCGTGACGAGCTCGAACATGGAACCCGGAGGATATTCGCCAAGGAGTGCGGTTTGTGCGCCTTTGCTCCCGGGCCCGTTGGCGGCAGCAAGGATGCCGCCGGTGGAGGGCCGCACGGCAACGAGGGCAGCAGCCGAGGATTCGCCGTCAAGCGCGGATTCCGCCAGGGACTGAAGGCCGGGATCCAGAGTGGTCTGCAATGGCGCCCCAGGTTCAGCCGGCAATTCGAAGAGGGGTTCCGAAAGCTTCTGATCGGCGTTGGCGATCCTCACCTTCACGGCGGCGGCTCCGCGCAGCTGGGCATCGTATTCCTGCTGCAGGCCGCTGAGCCCGGCCTCGTCACCCGGAGCGAGTTCTCCGTTGGTTGCAGCTATCAGCTCCTCCGGTGCGGTGCCGACGGTGCCGAGCAGCGGTTGGGCAAACGACGGGTAGGAGGCAAGCGACTGGCGTCCCGAATGGGTGGCAGCACCTGGAATGGTGGCAATGTCCGCTTCGAACGTGGCTGCGACGCGGTCCTTGCGCAGCGTGGCGGCCTCCACGAAGTCCCGCCGTCCCGCAGCCAGGACCTCGGCGGTGTAGGCGCCAGGGTCCAGCTCCAGGTAACGGGCAAGATAGTCGGCCCAGGTCCCGTATTCCCTTTCGGTCAGGACGGATTTATCGATCCCGACATGCCAGACGGGTGTATCCCGCACCAGCACAGCATTACGTGCGCCGAGGATGTCTGCCCGCGGGGCGGTCGTTGTCTCCCGGACCAGTCGTTCACCGGGCTCCAGGTCCGGGTGGACGGTGGTTGAACGGAAGCGGGTTTCCCACTTATTCTGCGCACCAAGCTGAAGGGTGACATTTGTGGAGTAGCTGTAGTCGGTATCGGATGCGTTGATGTCCCAGACCCAGTCCAGCGTGGCTTCCGCTTCGTTGCCGGAGATCTCCTCGACGCCTGCAACGGTGACGGTCGGTTTGAGCGGGGCCATGCCCGAGACCAGATGCGCCAGCATGCCGTTCACGGCGTCAACGGTGGAACTGGCGAACAGGCCACCCGAGACGTCCAGGCGGGACAGCCCGTCAGCAAGCACGCCGGCGGAATCCTCGGGCGCGGGGCGTTCGGTGGAGGCACACGCCGCAAGGGAGCAGCCGAGTACCGAAAAGGACAACAATGAAGCAAGCAGCCGGTGTTTCCCCATCCGCAAAGGCTATCCGCGCCCGGTCTGAATCTGGACAGAGGGGATGCGAATTGCCCCGCCGGAGCCCGGAATCGTTACCGCGCGGGAAGCGGCCCGGGAACCGCGGGGTTTATCCGGCCAGTCCGTCCAGGAACGCCTTCATCACCGGTCCGCCGGAGGTGGAACCGAGTTCGCCCTCTTCAATGAAAAGTGCGACGGCGAGGTCCCCCTGAATCGCCACAACCCAGGCGTGGGTGCGCGGCGGGGTGTCGCTGCCAAACTCGGCGGTGCCGGTTTTCGCCAGGACGGGTTCTCCGGGAACGCTCTGGAGCAGCTGCACTCCGCCGTCGGTCACCACCGAACGCATCAGGGAGCGGAGCGTTTCTGCTTCCCCGGCGGTCAGGGGAGCGGCTTCCGGGGCGGCGGAACCGGATGCAGGAGCGGAGGACCCGGAAGCCGCATTTGCGGGCTGGACCAGGGCAGGAGAAACACGTTCCCCCTTGGCAACCGACGCTCCGGCAACCGCGAGGGCCAGCGGACTGACCAGGACCTCACCCTGCCCAATCATCGATGCGGCGTGGAGGGTTCCCTCCGCTGCCTCGGGGACGGAACCAAAGTAGGCAGGCGTGCCGATCGAGGCAGTCACTCCAAGTCCCAGCGACTGGGCAGCCGAGGCGAGGTCCGGCTGGGCTACCGTTCCGCGTGCGTTGAGGAAGGCCGTGTTGCAGGACTGGGCGAATGCCTGGCGCAGCGGAATCTCTCCGAGGAACTGGGCAGGATACGTGCTCGCGTTGTTGAAGAGCCGTCCGTCCACGTTCAGTTCTTCCGGGCAGGAGACTGCTGTCTCGGGCGCCGCGCCGGAGCGCAGCATGGCCAGCGACGTCGCCATCTTGAACGTGGAACCGGGGGCGTACTGTCCCAGCAGCGCGGTCTGGGCTCCTTCACTTCCCGGGCCGTTGGCCACAGCGAGGATGTTCCCGCTGGAGGGCTGGATGGCCACCAGTGCGGAGGCGGAGGGTTCGTCTTCCAGGACTGATTCGGCGAGGTTCTGCATCCGCGCGTCCAGCGTCGTCTGCAGCGGCTGGCCGCTGGCACGCTCGGACTGGAACAGCGGCGCCGAGGGGACATCTTCGGCGTTCACTGTCCGGATGACGACGCCGTCGGTGCCGCGCAGCTGCTCGTCGTACTGCTGCTGCAGCCCCGACAATCCGGTGACATCACCTGCGCTGAGGGCGCCGTCGGAAGCGTCAATCAGCTCTGCCGTGGCTTGGCCCACTGAACCCAGCAGGGCGCGGGCGAACGTGCGTGTGGGTGCCAGCGGCAGGGTGCCGGCGATCGCCGCGGCGCCGGGAATCTCCGCGACCTGTGCCTTGAACTCTTCCGGCGGGCTGACAGTATCCTGCCGCAGGGTAACGGCCTCCACGAATGCTTCTGCTCCGGCGGCCTCTACCTGCGCCGTGTAGGCAGCAGGGTCCAGCTCCAGGAATTCCGCGAGGCGGGCGGCCGAGGCTGCGAGTTCTTCTTCCCCGACCCAGGTCTTGTCGATCCCGACACTCCAGACGGGGCGCTCCGTCACGATGACCTGCCCGCCCGATCCGATAATGTCTGCCCGCGGGGCGGGGGTCACCTCGCGCACCAGACGGTCACCTGGCGCCAGATCGGGGTGGACGGCTGCGGGCGTGAACTTTACCTCCCAGACGTCCTCCTCGTTCCGCTGGAGGGCGACCGTTGTGTCATAGCTGTAGTCCGTCTCCGAGGCGTTGACGTCCCACACGTATTTCAGGGTGGCCATGGCCTCGTCCTCGGCCGTCTCCTCCACCGAACCGACTGCGACCTGCGGCGTCAACGGGGCAAGTCCGGCGGTCGATTCCGCCAGCTGGGTGTTCACTTCATCGGGGGTGGCCCCAAGGAAGGAGCTCCCGGAGACATCGAGCTGTGAGAGTCCTTCAGCGAGGGTTCCGGCCGCGTCTTCGGGAGCCGGCCGGTCCTCTCCGGAGCACGCGGTGAGCGAGAATCCCAGAACCGAGAAGGTCAGAACGGCGGCAGTCAAACGGTGTTTCCCCATCCGGACAGGCTACCGGGAGAAGCGCAAAACCGGACACGGCCGCTGCCGGGGGCAGCGGCCGTGTCCGTGACGCCCTTGACCCGCAGCTGCGGATCCAAAGGCGGCATCGCGTCGTCGTGTGCTCTCGGCGGAGATCATGGTCCATAGCGTGATGGCGGTGATGCCGACGGCGGAACCGATGAAAACTGTCTTGTTCATCCCGGCTCGGCGCAAAGGACCTTGTGGGACGCGGATTTATGGGATTTGGGTCCCAGTTTCCTGCCCGGGTCGGCGCTGTACGGGCCAGCCGCAATCCTGCTGGCCAACCCTGTGCCAGTACGCCGTTCTTTGCTAACCTCCAAAGGGAGTGGGGCTGTGCCGGGCCTCACACGCACCGGTTCCGCCAGGCGCCCCGGCCGGACCGCTGAACCGATCCGGACGGAGCCTGTGGAACTGCCAACGACGGCAAGCTGAAGGAGCGGGTAAATGTCCGAATTGGAAGCGTTGCTCTCCGAAACGGAGCGGACTTTCGGTCTTCGCCAGATCGCTGCGGGCCATGCGCAGATGGTGGTCATTGGACGGAGCGTTCCACAGCCCATAGGCGAGGTGTGGAACGCCATTTCCGACCCTGCCCGGCTCGGCGCCTACTTTGAAGAGCCGCATGGAGACTTCCGGCGCGGCGGAGAGTTCGAGGTTCCCGGGATTGCATCGGGCACCATTCTCCGGTGCGATCCGCCGCGGCTGCTGACGGTGTCCTGGATGCCGCCGCACGGCAAGGCCGGAGAGCTGGAGATCCACCTCTCCGATGAAGACGGATCCACGCGGCTGGAACTGCGTTATGCCTCAGTGCGCAAACGCTTTTCGCTGATAGACCCGGAGGGCAGTGAATGGGCGGCAGGGGCCGGATGGGAGTTCTTCGTCGATAACCTGGCGGCCAATCTGGAAGGCCGTGAGCCGCATCGGTGGGCTCCCGACTGGCGTGCGCTCGAAGGGGCCGAAAGGGAGCTCTTCGAGGCCCGGAATGCTGAATGGGAGCGTGCGTGGGAGCAGTTTGAGCGCGAGCACGCACCCCTCCCGGGGCCTGAATAATCCCACGTCAGACCGCGGTTCTTAGCTGTGGATAACTTTACTTTCAAAGTTGAGTGTACTAGACTCAAGTTCGTTGAGTTCAGCGGATAGAACGCCCTCCGCCGGGAGCTCGAATGGTTTTCTCCAGTCCCGAGAAGGAGCCCGCCGTGGATACCAAGTTCACGAACAAAAGCCAAGAGGCACTTCAGGCCGCGGCCATGAATGCCACTACTGCCGGTAATCCGCAAATTGAACCCGCACATTTGCTGAAAGCCCTGATGGACCAACGCCAGGGCGTAGCAGTGGCCCTGCTTAAGGCAGCCGGTGCGAACCCTGACGCGGTCAGCGCGGCGGCCAGCACCGCCATCCACGAACTGCCCTCAAGCTCCGGGTCCTCGGTTCAGCAGCCGCAGTTCTCGCGTCCCCTGCTGCAGGCCATCAACACCGCCCAGCAGGAGGCTGCCCAGCTGGGGGACGCCTACGTTTCCACCGAACATCTGCTGCTGGCCCTGGCCGTGGACAACGGCCCGGCGGGTAAAGCCCTGCGGGACAACAATGCCGGCCATGACGCGCTCGTCAGCGCCCTTCCATCTGTGCGAGGAGACCGAAAAGTGACAACAGCCGATCCGGAGAACACCCTCCAGGCGCTGGAGAAGTTCAGCACCGACCTCACAGCTTTGGCACGGTCCGGCAAACTGGACCCCGTCATCGGACGCGATTCCGAAATCCGGCGGGTGATCCAGGTGCTGAGCAGGCGCACCAAGAACAACCCCGTCCTCATCGGCGAACCGGGTGTCGGCAAGACCGCCGTCGTCGAAGGCCTCGCCCAGCGCATCGTCGCCGGTGACGTCCCGGAAAGCCTCAGCGGCAAGACCCTGCTGTCCCTGGACCTGGGCTCCATGGTGGCCGGTGCCAAGTACCGCGGCGAGTTCGAGGAACGTTTCAAAGCCGTCCTCGAGGAGATTGCCAACTCCGAGGGGCAGGTGGTCACCTTCATTGACGAGCTGCACACCGTGGTCGGTGCCGGCGCTGCCGAAGGATCGATGGACGCCGGCAATATGCTCAAGCCCATGCTCGCCCGCGGGGAGCTGCGGCTGATCGGCGCCACCACCCTCAACGAGTACCGGGAAAACATCGAGAAGGATGCGGCGCTGGAACGCCGGTTCCAGCAGGTCTTTGTGGGCGAACCCAGCGTTCCGGACACCATCGGCATCCTGCGCGGCCTCAAGGAGCGCTACGAAGCGCACCATAAGGTTGCCATAGCGGACTCCGCCCTGGTTGCCGCCGCGACCCTTTCCAACCGGTACATCACCGGCAGGCAGCTTCCCGACAAGGCCATTGACCTGGTCGACGAGGCCGCGTCCCGGCTGCGCATGGAGATCGACTCCGCCCCGGAGGAAATCGATGAGCTGCGCCGCGCCGTCGACCGGCTCACGATGGAGGAGCTTGCCATCTCCGGAGAAACCGACGAGGCTTCGCTCGAACGCCTCGAAGTCCTCCGCGAAGACATGGCGAACAAGAAGGAGCAGCTGGCGGCGCTTAATGCCCGCTGGGAAGCCGAAAAGGCCGGACTGAACCGCGTCGGCGACATCAAGGCGCGGATCGACGAACTGCGCTCGCTGGCCGAAAAGGCCCAGCGCGACGGCGACCTCACCGAGGCATCGAGGATCCTCTACGGCGAGATCCCGGCCATGCAGAAGGAGCTGGACGCGGCGCAGGCAGCCGAGGAGGACCAGTTCGGCGAGGGTGCCCGGGAACTGATGGTTTCCGAAGAAGTCACCGCCGACGACATTGCCGAAGTTGTCTCGGCGTGGACCGGAATCCCGGCCGGACGCATGCTGCAGGGTGAGTCGCAAAAACTGCTCGACATGGAGTCTGTCATTGGTTCCCGCCTGATTGGCCAGAGCCGTGCGGTCTCAGCGGTGGCAGATGCTGTCCGCCGTTCCCGCGCCGGTGTCAGCGACCCCGACCGTCCCACCGGATCCTTCCTCTTCCTGGGCCCAACCGGCGTCGGCAAGACCGAACTGGCCAAGGCGCTGGCAGAGTTCATTTTCGACGACGAACGCGCAATGGTCCGCATGGACATGAGCGAGTACGCGGAGAAGCACACGGTGTCGCGCCTGGTCGGAGCCCCTCCCGGGTACGTCGGCTATGAAGAAGGCGGACAGCTCACCGAAGCCGTGCGGCGGCGCCCGTACTCCGTGATCCTGCTCGATGAAGTGGAGAAGGCGCACCCGGATGTCTTCGACATCCTGTTGCAGGTGCTCGACGACGGCCGGCTGACGGACGGGCAGGGCAGGACGGTGGACTTCCGGAATGTCATCCTGATCCTGACCTCCAACCTCGGCTCGCAGTTCCTGGTGGACCCGGGACTGAACGAGGAACAGAAGCGGGAATCGGTCATGTCCATGGTCAACGCCAACTTCAAGCCGGAGTTCCTGAACCGCCTTGACGACGTCATCCTCTTCGACCCGCTGACCCTTGAAGAACTGTCCAAGATCGTGGACATCCAGGTGCGTGCCCTCGCAACCCGGCTGCGGGACCGCCGCCTGACCCTGGACGTCACGGACGCTGCCCGCGAATGGCTGGCACTGACCGGCTACGACCCGGCCTACGGTGCCCGGCCACTGCGGCGCCTGGTCCAGCGCGAGATCGGGGACAAGCTGGCCAAGGGCATCCTCGCAGGCCGCATCTCGGATGGAGACACGGTTCTGGTGGATCGCCCAGAAGGGCTCGGCGAGGAAGAGTTCGGAAACCAAGGGCTCAGCGTCGAATCAGCGGCTCCCGTGGCGTAGCCAGGGCGCACCCGCATCAATCCCACAAAGGAGGGCCGCCCGACGGGCGGCCCTCCTTTGGCTTAGTTTCAGGGGATCCGGCGTCGTCCGCCGAACCCGGCTACGGCTGGACGATCAGCGAGTCCGTCAGCTCCTCGCCCGGTGCGACAACGAAGCAGTCCACCCGGCGGTCCCCGGAGTCCCAGGAGCCCTGGGTGGGCACGGCCCGGTTAAGCTCAAGATCCGTGTACTTCGACGCGGCATCGGTGTAGACCACGGAAGAACACACTTCTTCCGCCTTTGCGGCCAGTGCGTCCGTGCCGGGGAAAGCGTCAGAGTCCGGGTAGGTCTGGCTGGCCACCAGCTGCGCATTATGGGGAGTGTCGCACGTAACCACGGTGACCTCGGCGTTCACGCTTTGGAAGTCCTGGAGGCAGGCACCTGCCTCGAGATCCAACGGCTTAACCGAATCCTGCAGGACTCCCGCTTCCCGGTTGCCGTCCGCAACGACGGTTGCCAGCCAGATACCCAGCAGGACAACGATCAGGATGGAGCCGATCAGCACCAGTGTCCGGGTCGTTTTACTGGCTCCGGAGTTCTTGGCTGCTGCCTCTTCGGCTTCACGCGTGCGGCGGGCACGGCGCGAGTCGCCGGGTACCGCGCTGGAGCCGGACGGGGTGACGGTGTGGGTGATACCCGTATCCGCAGGGTTCTCGGCCGGAACCTTCTTCGTCAGGGACAGTGAGGCGAACGAATCGGTGACCGGGGCGGATACGTCGGATCCTCCGGCGCTAACGGTGGCAGCAGCGATTTCCGGCTCCGCTGCCGATTCCTTGCTCCCGGCTGTCTTAGCTGCTTTCGCCGGGTCGGAGTCCTTGCCGGGTTTTTTGTCGCCGGAGTCGCTTTTTCCCGTCCCGTCTCCGCCTGCCTCATCATCTGCGGCATCGGTGCTGGCTGCCTCGGTCTCCGCGTCCTCTTCGGAAGCTTCTGATGCGTCGGTCTCCGTGTCTTCTTCGGCATCAGCAGCTTCGGAGGCCTGTGTCTGGTCTGCGGCCGCTGTTTCGTCCGCGGCTTCTGTTTCATCCGCGGCGACGTCGCCCTCAAGGCCGGCTTCGTCCGCTTCGGCTTCAGGAGCTTCTGTCTGGTCCGCGGCCGCTGTTTCGTCCGCGGCGACGTCGCCATCTGCGTCGGCGTCGTCTGCCGGAGAGCCGGGAGCCCCGTCTGCCGGGTCCCCGTTGACGGGTTCGTCGTCGACATTTTCCGTCGGCGGTTCAGCGGAGGTTTCAAGTTCCGTGATTCCCTCGCCGGCGTCAACGGCGATCTCGGTCCCCTCCGGCGGCGCCTCCGAGATGCCGGCATGCCTGCCGGCCTCGATCGCTTCCTCGGTGACGGCACGGACCTCGGCAGCGGTCTCGAGGAGGGACGCGGCTTCTGCGGCGTCCGAGCTGATGGAGGGGGTTTCGAGGGACGGCTCGCTGAGCTGCACTTCGTCGGCCGGAACGATCTGCGGTTCAACCGGTGCTGCGTCCTGAACCTGTGCCTCGAACATGCCCGTCCACAGCTCGTCATCGCGGGACCCGTTCGAAGACAGCCACGCAGGGGCATCCGTGTGGGAAACGAGGTCCGGAAGAACCTGCGCCGGACCGGTGCCAGCTTCTGCCTCAGCTGCATCGCCGCCTGTGCCGGCGTCGCTGGAGGCCGGATTGTTCCCTGGCTGGGTTGGCTCATCCGCCGGCCCTGAGGCGTCCTTGGCTCCGGGCCCCGTGCGCAGGGGGCGCTTGGGCCCGCCCTTTGAACCGAGCAGTCCCTTGGCTACCGCGCCCTTGGACGATGCCGGCCGCTTGGAACGGGGAATCCGCCTGCCTGTCTTCCCTGGTTTCCCGGTCTTCCCGTTTTTTCCGGGTGTGGCCGCGGTGCCTGACGCGGCGGAATCGTTCTGTGCGGGACGCCCGTTGGCGACCGGCTGCTGCGGCTTGATAACTGGAATGCTCCTTGTAGCGGGATTGCTCCGGATGGACGGTGCTGCCTTGGCGGCAGGGGGCTTGGCGCCGGAACCTTTGGGGCCCGCGCTGCTGTTCGGCGATGGCCGCGGGGACTTTCCAGGCAGGGCCGGGCCCGGCCTTGGCGTCCTCTTCTGATCGCTCATGGTGAACGTGTGCCCTCCCTGTTCATGGCCGCTCCGTGGTCCCGCAACGTCGTCTCCTCCCTGACTTTAGCGAATTTGCAGGTGGCAGCGCAGTACACGCCGAAGCGATGCGCGGACTAAACTTGGAAGTTGATTGTGTCTGCGGCTCCTCCGGGGCACGCAGCAGCGGGAAAACATGTAACCTGTAGTTACGACAAATTGACCGAATATTCCGGGGCCTCGCTCTCCTGCCCGAGCGACCACCTCCGGATCGACGCAAAAAGGGGGTCACGCCATGGGGCGCGGCCGTCAAAAGGCAAAAGCAACCAAGCAGGCACGCGAGATGAAGTACTTCACTCCTGCCACGGATTACTCGGCCCTGCAGCGAGAGCTGTCGGGCCCAACGAGCCGTCCATCGAGTCGATATCCCGAGGAGCCGGCCGAGCCGGATTACTCGGCGTACGAGGATAAGTACGCAGATCAATTTGGCGAGGAAGACGACGACGAGGGCTCCCGCCGCATCGGCTAGGTGCAGCGAACCACTCGTTTTCGACAAGCCCAATTGCTTTCCTTCAGCGGATCACCAGACGGTGGATCCGCTGAAGGGCGTTAAAGGCGGAAATTCCGCAGGCATCCGGTCGGCCCCGATGTGCGCTCCCCATCGAGGTTGCAGAAACTGCCCGTATCAAAGCTGATACGGGCAGTTTCTGCAATCTCGATGAAAGTGGGGAAGTGGAAGCCCTGTGGGGTCTAGGCGTAGTTGCCGACCAGACGGACAGCGCCGCCGTCGACACCCTTGGCGCCCTGGACGTAGTCCGGGTTGCCGGACTCGGGCTCTCCGCCCTCGCCCACGGTTCCCATGGTCCACGCAGGGACGCCGCGCTCAGCCAGCCGCGCCAGCGCAGCATCGGCACCGGCAGCGTCAACGATGGCCACCATGCCTACGCCGAGGTTGAGTGTGCGTTCCAAGTCCGGAAGGGGCACGTTGCCCAGCTCGCTGACCAGCTTGAACACCGGCGGAAGTTCCCAGGTGGAGCGGTCCACGGTGGCTTCGAGTCCCTTCGGGAGCACGCGTGCCAGGTTTGCGGCCAGACCGCCGCCGGTCACATGGCTGAAGCCGTGCACGCCGGCAGGCGCGTAGCGGGCCAGGTCCAGGCAATCCGCCGCGTAGACGCGGGTCGGTTCCAGCAGTTCCTCGCCGAGGGTGCGGCCCAGTTCAGGGATCTGGCGTTCGAGCTGCCAGCCGGCGTGGTTGATGACGCGGCGCACCAGGGAGTAGCCGTTGGAGTGGATACCGGAGGACGCCATGCCAATCACCACGTCACCGCTGCGAACGCGTTCGGGGCCCAGAAGGTCGGCAGCTTCGACGACGCCGGTGGCGGCGCCGGCGACGTCGTACTCATCGACGCCCAGCAGGCCCGGGTGTTCGGCCGTTTCGCCGCCCACCAGTGCGGTGCCGGCAACTTCGCACGCTGCCGCAATGCCCCGGACGATGTCCGCGATGCGCTCCGGGAATACTTTGCCGCAGGCAATGTAATCGGTCATGAACAGGGGCTCGGCGCCAACAACTACGATGTCGTCGACCACCATGCCGACCAGGTCGAAGCCGATGGTGTGATGGATGTCCAGGGCCTGGGCGATGGCGACCTTGGTGCCGACGCCGTCGGTGGAGGTGGCGAGCAGCGGCTTCTTGTACGTGAGGAGCCGGGAAACGTCATAGAGACCGGCGAATCCGCCCACCCCGCCGAGAACGCTCTCGTTATGGGTGGCCTTCACGGCCGCCTTCATCAGTTCGACGGCCTTGTCACCGGCTTCGACGTCCACACCTGCGGAGGCATAGGTGATGGAGTTTTCGCTCGCGCTCATACTGATTCTTTCTTGTCTGTGGGGGTCAGGAGGGTCTCGAATTCACTGTCCGGGCCCGGATCGCAGCCGTTGGAGCCGTCCGCATCGGAGGGCGGTTCCAGCAGGTTCTTGCCCAGCCGGTCAGCGGAGGGCAGCTCAATCGGGTACTGGCCGGTGAAACAGGCCGTGCACAGTTTCTCGCGCGGCTGCTGGGTAGCACCGATCATGCCGTCTTCGGAAATGTACGCCAGGGAATCAGCACCGATCGAGGTGCAGATTTCTTCGACCTTGGCGCCGTTGGCAATCAGCTCGGCTCGCGAAGCAAAGTCGATGCCGTAAAAGCAGGGCCACTGGACCGGAGGGGAAGAAATCTTGACGTGGACTTCCTTGGCGCCGACTTCGCGCAGCATCCGCACGATCGCGCGCTGGGTGTTGCCGCGCACAATCGAATCGTCGACGACGACCACACGCTTGCCGCGGATCACGGATTCCAAGGCGTTCAGCTTCAGCTTGATGCCGAGCTGGCGCAGGGTCTGGCTCGGCTGGATGAAGGTGCGTCCCACGTAGGAGTTCTTGACGAAGCCGTGGGCAAAGGGGATGCCGGACTGCTCGGCATAGCCAACTGCAGCGGGTGTTCCGGATTCCGGAACGGGAATCACGATGTCTGCTTCGACAGAGTTTTCACGGGCCAGCTGGCGGCCCATCTCGACCCGGGATTCGTAGACCGAACGCCCGTTGATGGAAGCGTCCGGGCGGGCGAGGTAGACGTATTCGAAGACGCAGCCTGCCGGCGTCGGCTCGCCGAACATCTGGGAACGGATGCCGTTCTCATCGATGGCAATGAACTCGCCGGGCTTGATCTCGCGGATGAAGCTTGCACCGACGGTGGCCAGTGCGGAACCTTCGGAAGCCACAACCCAGCCCCGGTTCAGCCGGCCGAGGACCAGGGGACGGACTCCGTACGTATCGCGGGCGGCGTACAGGGTTCCTTCGTCCATGAACACAAAGGAGAAGGCGCCGCGCAGTTTGGGCAGCAGCTCCAGTGCCGTTTCTTCGAGGCTGCGGCCGTCCGTGCCGTTCAGCAGCGCCGTGACCAGGGCGGTATCCGAGGTGTTGCCCTGGGCGATCTCGCCGGAGCGGGGACGTCCCTGGCGTTCAAGAATCATCTCGTACAGCTCTGCGGAGTTGGTCAGGTTGCCGTTGTGGGCCAGTGCCACGGTGCCGGCAGCGGTGGCCCCCAGGGTGGGCTGCGCGTTCGCCCAATGGGAAGCACCGGTGGTGGAGTAGCGGCAGTGGCCGATGGCGATGTGCCCGAGCAGGGTGTTCAGCGTGGTCTCGTCAAAGACCTGGGAAACCAGTCCCATGTCCTTGTAGACGCTAATCCGGTTGCCGTCGCTCGTTGCGATACCGGCGGACTCCTGCCCCCGGTGCTGCAGAGCGTACAGCCCGTAATAGGTAAGCTTCGCTACCTCTTCGCCGGGGGCCCAGACGCCGAAAACCCCGCAGGCATCCTGCGGTCCTTTCTCGCCGGGCATGAGATCGTGGGAAAGCTTTCCGTCACCGCGTGCCATGGGACTCATTCTCTCACGATCGGGGTCCGCATCAGCCTCCGCGGCGGTGCGTTACGCCAGTGGTGACGGACCCGTGCTGCCGGGATCGTCGTCGGCGGCTTCAACGATGGCGTGCTCGGAACGCCGCACGCTGATCCGGTCCAGGATGAGGGCGGCAACGCAGCCCAGGGCGACGCCGGGAAGCGCCAGCATCACGGTGAAGAAACCCAGGACGGCTTCACGGGTGTACTGCGGGTTCTCCGGGCCGGTGTAGGCCATGACCAGGGCAACCACGAACGCCACCACCACACCCAGGGCCATGAAGGGGACAAAACGGGGAGCGCGCCGGATGGTGATCTCGCGCCGCTCGGGGCTGTGCTGCTCGGAAGTCATACGGGAATTCTACCGGCAGTAGAGGTTAGGAGTTCCCGTCGCCGGGGATCCCCGGAAACAGCGGGAGGCAGTCCGCAAGGTCTGCCCGCAGGCCGGAGGCCGAGACTTTTCCCGCGGCGACGGCGTCTGCCCAGGAAAGCGTGCCCGTCACCAGTGCGAGCCAGGTAGCAGCGTCGGTTTCCACCACGTTGGGCGGGGTTCCGCGGGTATGCCGCGGGCCGGGAATGCACTGGGTGACGCCAAACGGAGGTACCCGTACCTCCACGCTGTTGCCCGGTACCCGCTCGGCCAGTTCCTCGAGGGCATACCGTACGGCAGCCGCCGTCGTCTGGCGGTCCGCCGCGCCTGCCGCGGCAGCGGCAAGGGCAGCTCCGCCGTCGGCAGATGAAATCCTGCGCCGCGCCATGACTAGTCCAGCAGCGCGGTGACGGGAGCGGCCAGGCGCAGGCTGCCTACGGGCTCGCCGCCGCCGAGTACCGGAGGCACGACTTTGGCCAGCACCTTGAAGACACCCTCCGGGTCGATGGCACCGCTGGCGGCGAGCAGGGTCAGGCCCACGAGGGTGGCAGCACGCCCGTTGCCGTCAAGCATTTTCAGCGCGACCGAGACACCGGTGTCTGTTCCCAGCACGAGGACTCCCTCAGCGCCGGACTTCGCAACGATTCCGAGGTCCTCCATGACGACGGAGTTCTCCCGGCCCACGCCATGGACGGCCCACGGGTAATCCAGCATGGCGGTGGCAACAGTCGCCGCCCGCGCGTCTCCGTGCTTGTCCGAGGGGGCCTTGGCGAGCTTGCCGATTCCGCGGGCGAGCCCGGTCAGGGAGAGGGCCGCGAGCGGAGCGCCGCAGCCGTCGACCGCCCAGTGGGCCGGTTTCTCTTCACAGAAGTCTTCGATAACCCGGGCAATGCCCTGCTGCAGCGGATGCGCCGGGTCCAGGTAGGTGGAGGTGTCCCAGCCGTTTTCAGTGCAGGCCCACAGGAACGCTGCATGCTTGCCGGAACAGTTGAACGAGATCCGCTGTTTTCCCTTGCCGGAGCGGATCAGTTCGATGCGGGCCTGTTCGTCCTGCGGCCAGTCAGCGGGGCACTGCAGATCGTCCTCGGTGACCCCGGCTGCCTCGAGCATGCCTTGCACGACGTCGGTGTGTTCCTTCGCGCCTATGTGGCTGGCAGCGGCGAGGGCCACCTGCGCGCCGCGCAGCGGAACACCCGCCTGCATGGCAGCGACGGCCTGGAAGGGCTTGAGCGAAGAGCGTGGAAACACGGGGGTGGTGATATCGCCGAGTGCAGTCACCACGGATCCGTCCGAGGAGAGGACGACGGCGGACCCCGCATGACGGGATTCGATGAAGCCGTTGCGCTCCAGGACAGCGAGTTCAACGGCGTCGGCAGCAGTGAAAGTGGCAGGCATAAGGCCAGTCTACGGATACTGCCTGATACAGCGGGGACGCCGGGAACCGCGGCGGGCGGGTTTATGCCGTCATGCACGCGTAGCGGCTTTCAGGGCGCGCGCCCGGGCAAGTAGGCTGAAGTCTTGTGAAGGTTCTCGTTGTTGGCCCCGGTGGCCGCGAACATGCCATTGTCCGTTCCCTGCTGGCCGATCCCTATGTTTCCGAGGTCCACGCGGCCCCCGGGAACGCCGGAATCGCCCAGATCGTTCCGGTCCATTCCCTCAACGCCAGTGACCCCGCAGCCGTCACGGAACTGGCCGTGCGGCTCGGAGCCGACCTCGTCGTCGTGGGTCCTGAGGCGCCGCTTGCCGCGGGAGTCTCGGACGCGGTGCGTGAGGCAGGGATCCCCGTGTTTGGTCCTTCCAAAGAGGCGGCACAGCTGGAGGCCTCAAAAGCTTTCGCAAAGCAGGTGATGGCGGCTGCGAACGTTCCCACGGCGATGGCGCGCGTCGCGGCGAACGCCGACGAAGCAGCCGACGCCCTGGACACCTTCGGCGCTCCGTACGTCGTGAAGGACGACGGGCTGGCTGCGGGCAAGGGAGTGGTTGTGACCTCCGACCGCGGCGAAGCCCTGGCCCACGCCGCTGCCTGCTTCGAAGCCGGCGGCACGGTGGTGATCGAGGAATATCTCGACGGCCCGGAAGTTTCCCTTTTTGTCCTTTCCGACGGTCGGCACGTGGTTCCGCTGGCGCCGGCCCAGGACTTCAAGCGGATCTTCGACAACGACGAAGGCCCCAACACCGGCGGCATGGGAGCCTACTCTCCCCTGGAATGGGCCCCGGCCAACCTCGTGGACGATGTCATTGCCCGCGTTGCCCAGCCCACCGTGGACGAAATGGCAGCCCGGGGCACGCCCTTTGTCGGCGTCCTGTACTGCGGACTGGCGCTCACCTCCCGCGGCATGCGGGTCATCGAGTTCAACGCACGCTTCGGCGATCCGGAAACACAGGCCGTGCTGGCCCGGCTGAAGACCCCGCTCGGCGGCCTGCTGCTGGCAGCGGCGAAGGGCGAACTGGACGCCATGGAACAGCTGAAGTGGGATCCCCGCACGGCAGTCGCCGTCGTCGTCGCCTCGGAAAACTATCCCGATGCCCCGCGCACCGGCGACCCGATCCTCGGTCTGGTTGAAGCGGAGGCGATCGACGGCGTCCACGTACTGCACGCCGGAACGTCGCTCGAGGCGAACGAGATTGTCAGCGCCGGCGGACGCGTCCTGGCCGTCGTCGCGCTGGGGGAGGACCTGGCCCAGGCCCGCGACCTCGCCTACGCCGGTGTGGCCGAGATCGGCCTGGAAGGCTCGCAGCACCGCACTGACATTGCGCTGAAGGCTTCCCGCAGCGAAATCGTGGTTCCTGCCGGAAGCGCCGGCGTCGACAACGAAAAGGGCCTCCTGTGAGCGCCGCTCCGCAGCTGCAGGGCTGGAAGCACATCTATTCGGGCAAGGTCCGCGACCTCTACGTTCCCGCGGGCCCAGATGCCGCCGAAGACCGTGTGCTGGTGGTAGCCAGCGACCGGATCAGCGCCTACGACCATGTCCTGGCCAGCACGATTCCGGACAAGGGGCGCATCCTGACGCAGCTGAGTCTGTGGTGGTTCGACCAGCTGGGCGACATCCCCAACCATGTGATTTCCGCCGATGAAGGCGTGCCGGCCGAGGTAGCCGGCCGGGCGATGATCTGCAAGAAGCTGGCGATGTACCCGGTTGAGGCCATTGCCCGCGGCTACCTAACCGGTTCCGGCCTGGCTGAGTACCGCCAGTCGCAGACCGTGTGCGATGTGCCGCTGCCGGAGGGCCTGGTGGACGGGTCGCGGCTGGAGCCCGCGATCTTTACGCCGTCTGCAAAGGCCGAAGTGGGCGAGCATGACGAAAACATTAACTACGACGCCGTCGTCACCGCTGTTGGCGCGGAAACCGCAGCGACAATCCGGGACCTGACCCTGTCGATCTACACAGCTGCAGAGGCCATTGCCCGGGAACGCGGAATTATCCTGGCCGACACCAAGGTTGAGTTCGGCCTGGATCCGTCCACGGGACTGGTGACACTGGGCGATGAGGTGCTGACCCCGGACTCCTCGCGCTTCTGGGACGCATCCCTTTACGAGCCGGGGAAGCCCCAGCCGTCCTTCGACAAGCAGTACGTCCGGGACTGGCTGACCTCCGCCGAATCCGGCTGGGACAAGGCCTCCGATATGCCTCCGCCCGCCCTGCCGGCCGACGTCATCGAGCGCACCCGCGCCCGCTACGTGGAGGCCTACGAGCGGCTGACCGGAAAAGCGTTCGCCTAAGCCGTCCTGACCTTCCGGGGGCTCAGCCCCGGAAGGTCAGGTGCACGACTCCGCTTTCCGCTGTTTCCGCAATCACGTCGTAGGCGTCTTCCAGGCCGCGGAGGCCTTCCCACAGGTTGATGCCGCGGCCCAGCAGGATGGGGGTGATGCCAACGTGCAGCTGATCGACCAGTCCCGCTTCCAGGAACGACCTGACCACCGTGGGACCCCCGCCCACCCGAATGTCCCTGTCGCCGGCAACGTCCAGTGCCTTTTCCAGAGCCTCCTCGGGGGAAGCGGTGATGAACTCGAAGCGGGTCCCGTTGGCCATTTCCAGCGGTGGGCGCGGCGTATGCGTCAGGACGTAGACCGGGACCCGGAACGGAGGCTCGTCTCCCCACCAGCCCTGCCAGTCCGGATCGTCGGGAAAGTTGTGCAGGCCGAACATCCCGGCCCCCATGATTTCCGCACCGATCCGGTCAAAGTAGGCCTCGGCGTACTTATCGTCCACGCCGGTGGTCCCTTCACCGCCGGTCTCGTGCAGCACGCGCTCCCGGAAGGTCCGGGTGGCCACGTACGGGCCGACCAGCCGCCCCCAGTCCTGGCCGAAGGGATATTCGGGGGTCTGGTCCGTAGTGGTGGCGTATCCGTCGAGGGAAATGTTCAGGTCAACACGAACAGCCATTGGAACCTCCTGGGCGGCTAGGCAGAAAGTGAACCCGAGCTTACCCGCGGCGTTTCCTCCGTCAAAGGGTCCGTTAGCCCGATGGGGACTGAGCCCCAGCAGGGCAGCAAAAAGGGCCCATCAAAAATGATGGACCCTTCTTCGATTTGGTCGGGGTGACAGGATTTGAACCTGCGACCTCGTCGTCCCGAACGACGCGCGCTACCAAGCTGCGCCACACCCCGTAACCACTGCCTGGCCGAAGGTTTCCCTCCCGGCGAAGCAACTTTACAAGTGTACTCGACAGGGGCCGGGAGCGCGAAATTGGCGTCGGTCCGGGCCGAAGACTCAGACGAGGGAGTCCTGCCACGCCTCATTGAGCGCAGCGAAACGCCCGGTGCCGCTGGTCAGCTCCGCAGGCGTGCCGTCTTCGACGACTTCCCCGGAGTCCATCACCAGCACCCGGTCAGCAATCTCGACGGTGGAGAGCCGGTGCGCGATGATCAGCGCGGTCCGGTTGCCCAGCAGGGACTTCAAGCCCTGCTGCACCAGCCGTTCGCTCGGAATGTCCAGCGAGGACGTCGCTTCGTCCAGGATGAGCACCGCCGGATCGGCCAGGAAAGCGCGGGCGAAGCTGATCAGCTGCCGCTGGCCTGCCGAGACCCGGCCGCCGCGCTTGTTCACGTCTGTGTTGTACCCCTCCGGAAGGGATGCGATGAACTCATGCGCCCCCACGGCCCGGGCAGCGGCCTCGATGTCCTGCTGCGAGGCGCCCGGTTTGCCCAGGGCAATGTTCTCAGCCACCGTGCCGCTGAACAGGAACGCTTCCTGCGTCACCATGACGACGGCGCGGCGCAGGTCCCGCTGAGTGAGGTCCCGCAGATCCACCCCGTCGAGCAGCACGGTCCCGGACGACGGGTCGTAGAAGCGGGCTATCAGCTTGGCAAGGGTCGATTTGCCGGCACCGGTCTGGCCGACCAGGGCCACCGTCTGTCCGGCGGGAATGTGCAGGTCCATCCGCGGCAGGATCAGCGGGCCGTCACCGTACCGGAACTCCACGCCGTCGAACCTGATGTCTCCCTTCGCGTCCTTGAGTTCCACCGGGTTTGTGGGCGGACGCACCGTGGGAACTTCCTCCAGCAGTCCTGAGACCTTCTCCAGCGCGGCCGAGGCGGACTGGAACGAGTTGTAGAACATTGCCATCTGGTCCACGGGCTGGAAGAAGCGCTTGGCGTACAGCAGCAGTGCCAGCAGTGCGCCCACCTCCAGTCCGCCGTCGAGCACCCGGAAGCCGCCCACCAGCAGCACCAGTGACACGGTGGCGTTCCCAATGAACATCAGGCCCGGCTGGAACACCCCGTTGAGGTTGATCGAGCGCAGCGTGGCCTTCCGGTAATCCTCGGCCAGCTCGTCGTTCTTCTGCGCGTTGACCTTCTCCCGCCGGAAAGCCTTCACGGCGCGGATGCCCGTCATCGTCTCGATGAAATGCACGATGAGCCTGGCTGACGTGACCCGGGAGGCGCGGTAGGCGATCTGGGAACGCTTCTGGTACCAGCGCGTGAGCAGGTACATGGGCACGAAGGCAACACACAGCAGCACGCCGGTGCGCCAGTCCAGGGCGAAGATACTCACCGCGACGAACACCATGTACATGGCTCCGGAGGCGAGCGAGCTGATGCCCGAGTCGAGCAGTTCGCGCAGCGCCTCCAGATCGGACGTCTGGCGCGAAATGATCCGCCCGGAGGTGTAGCGTTCGTGGAATTCCAGGCTGAGGCGCTGGGTGTGCCGGAAAACGCGCAGGCGCAGGTCCAGCAGCATGGCCTGGCTCAGCTGAGCCGTTGAGCGCACATAACCCGCAGTCAGGGCGGCGGCCAGCACTGCGGCGAGCAGGTATGTTCCGCCGGATGCCAGGAGCGGGAGGGAGTTGCCCGCCTGCAGCGCCGGCAGGGCATGGTCGATTCCGAAGGCAATAATCGCCGGGCCGGCTACCCGGGCGGCCTGGGAGATGACCACCAGGGCGATAGTGAGGATGAACCGGCCCCGGTTGGGCTTCAGCAGGGACCCCAGCAGTGTCAGGGAACGGCGTCGGACGGCCTGGTTTTCGGAACGGTCAAGATTGACGTTGTCCTCCCCGGCGGTGCCGGAAGGAACACGGCTCTCAGCCGGAACGGAGGCAGCGCCCCGGCGGATGCTGAACCGGCTCACAGGACCACCCCGTCTTCGTCTTCGGTTTCCAGTTGGCTGTCCAGGTCCTGCGGTTCCGCAGGAAGGCTCGCGATGACATGCCGGTAATGTTCGTTGCCGGCCAGCAGCTCGGCGTGGGTGCCCACAGCGGAGATGCGGCCGTTTTCCATCAGCGCCACGCGGTCGGCCAGCGAGACCGTCGACGGGCGGTGCGCCACCACCAGGGTCGTGGTGTCGGCCAGGACCTCACGGAGGCGGTGCTCGACGAGTTCTTCGGTGCGGACGTCCAAAGCGGAGAGCGGGTCATCCATGATCAGGAGGCCCGGCCGGGCAGCGATCGCCCGCGCCAGTGCCACGCGCTGGCGCTGTCCGCCGGAAAGGCTCAGTCCTTCCTCGCCGATCAGGGTGTCAGCACCCTGGGGGAGCGAGTACACGAACTGGGCCTGTGCCACTTCCAGTGCCTCGCGGAGCAGGAGGTCCGCCTCGGCATCGCTGGCAGGATCCGCTCCCAGGAGCACGTTGTCCCGCACCGAGCTGGAGAACAGCGTGGTGTCCTCGAAGGCAACGGCCACGATGGACCGGAGGTCTTCCAGCCGGTAATCCCGCACATCGGTGCCGTCGATCCGGATGCTGCCCGCCGTGACGTCGTAGAGCCGCGGGACCAGCTGCAGCAGGGTGGACTTTCCGCTGCCGGTGATGCCGACCAAAGCCATGGTTTCACCGGCGCGAAGGTCCAGGCTGACGCCGTCGAGCACATCCGGCCGCTCCGGGGACGCATCCGGATAAGCGAAGTGCACGTCATCGAACGAAAGCTGCCCGTGGACTTCGGCCGGGCGGCAGGGCTGCTCAGGATCCGTAATGGTGCGTTTGGCGTCCATGACCTCGAAGTGCCGGTCGATCGCTGTTTTGGCGGTCAGGGTCATGGAGAGCAGCGGGCCCATGGACTCCACCGGTCCGGCGATCACGGCGGCAGTGGCAAAGAACGCGACCAGGGCGCCGATGCTGACCAGCCCGGCGTCGACCAGCAGGATCCCCAGCACCAGGGAGACGGCCAGCGCCGCCTCCGGAAGCAGCGTCACCACCAGGGAGAACTTGGCCAGGGAGTTGGCCTTGTAGACCTCGGTCTGGCGGAGCCCTTCGGCCTGTTCCTCGAAGGCATCGAGCGCTTCGGAGCTGCGGCCGAACGCTTTCAGCACCCGGATGCCGTGGACTGACTCTTCCACGGTGGTGGCCAGGTCTCCCGCCTGGTCCTGGCTCTGCCGCGAGACGCGTCCGTAGAACCGGCGGAAGCGGAAGCCGTAAATGATGATCGGAACGGCCGCGGCCAGGAACACGATGGCCAGCTGCCAGGCGGTGAAGAACATGATGGTGACGCCGATGACGACGGTCAGGGCCGTGACGATGAGCATCATGGCACCGAACGCCATCCAGCGGCGGATCAGGTTCAGGTCGCTCATGGCCCGCGAAAGCAGCTGGCCGGAGCCCCAGCGGTCGTGGAAGGCAATGGAGAGATCCTGCAGGTGCCGGTAGAAGGATGTCCGAAGGCTGGTCTCCACAGTCGTTGACGGTGCGATCGCGAACTGGCGGCGGAGGGCCAGGAAAACAGCCTCAAGCGACCCGAGCAGCAGCACGATTCCCGTTGCCCACCACAGGGCAGGCACCGAGCCCCCGGGTTCCAGGTAGGAGTTCACCAGCACCCGCAGCACCTGCGGGATTGCCAGGGCGACGACGCTGGCGCCCAGTGCGCAGAGGAACCCCAGGAACAAACGCGGAAGGATTGGCCTGACATGCGGGTACAGACGGCCCAGCGATTGGAGCAACGTTGTCTGCCGGGGCATTAATCCTCTTCGAGCTCGCAGTGGTCCGCGCCGGGGCAGCGGACCGGATACCGCTCAATCGTAGGCCACGGCAGCCCTTCGGTACGACGGCGCCGGCTACTTTCCGCCGAGAGGCCAGTTACGGCTGGTTTCAAGGCTCTAAGGAGCCGTAACTGGCCTCTCGGCGGGGGTGAGGGTGAGCAGGACTGCTTCCGGGCGGCAGGCGAACCGCACCGGGGCGAACCGGGACGTGCCGATTCCGGCAGAGACGTTCAGCGGGACCGTGCGGCCGCGGTGCTCCCAGTCGGTCAGCCCCTTGGCCCGCCAGGTCGGCAGGTCGCAGTTGCTGACCAATGCGCCGTAGCCCGGAATGCAGACCTGGCCGCCGTGGGTGTGCCCGGCCAGGATGAGCTGCGCTCCGCCGTCGGTGAAGTAGTCCAGGACCCGCTGGTACGGGGCGTGGGCGACGCCTATGCGCAGGTGGCGGGCGGAGTCCGACGTCGAACTGCCGGCCGGGAAACCCGCGTAGCGGTCCCTCTTCAGGTGCGGATCATCGACGCCGGAGAAGTCCAGCCGCATGCCGTTCAGGACCAGGGACTGGTTCCGGTTGGCCAGGCCCACCCAGCCGGCGTTGCCAAACGCGGAGAACATTTCTCCGAACGGCAGCTTGGCCGGGTTCTTCCGCAGCTTGGACGGCGACGTGAAGTAGGTAAACGGGTTCTTCAGCACCGGCGCGTAGTAGTCATTCGAGCCCGGCACAAACACACCCGGGAACCGCAGCAGCGGTTTCAGCGCCTCCAGCAGCGGCGGGACCGCTTCGAGATGACTGAGGTTGTCCCCGGTGTTGACCACGAGGTCCGGCTCAAGGTCCGCCAGCGACTGCAGCCAGCGGGTCTTGCGCGCCTGCCCCGGTACGTAGTGGATGTCGGAGAGATGCAGGACACGCATCGGCTGGCTGCCCGGAGGCAGCACAGCGACCTCCTCGGTGCGGATGCCAAAAAGATTGCGCTCGATGAGTGATCCGTAGGCGAAGGCACCTGCGCCGGCTGCGGCAGCGCTGCCGGCTGCCCAGGCCGCGGTTTTCAGGACGGAATGTGTTGTCGCAGCCAAGGTCAGTCGTTGTTCTGGTTGTTGCCGTTGTTGCCGTTGTTCCCGCGGTTGTCCCGGTTCGGGGCAGGAGCGCTGGGGCGCGGCGGCGCGGGGGCCTGCCCAACGACGTTTGCGGGCGGGTTGGCAAACGGGTTGGCGCCGTACTGGCCGGGCACCCGCTGGATGAAGTTCTTCCAGGACGGACCGGCGATGAGCGAACCATCAATCTCGGGGTAGATCCGCCCGCCAATCAGCTTGTCCGACATGGAGGTGTTGTTGGCCTTCCAGTTGCCGATCCAGGAAGCAGTGGAGAGGCCGGTGCTGTAACCCATGAACCAGGTTTGCGAACGGAAGTCGTTGGTACCGGTCTTTCCTGCAATCGGAACCCCGACCTGGAGGTTGATGCCGGAACCGGCTGTCATTACCCGCTGGGTAGCCATATTCACGCCCTGGGCAACTTCCTTGCGCATGACCTGGCTGCAGCTCTGCTCGGGAACCGGCAGTTCTTCGCCGTCGCTGGTCTTGACCGAAACCAGGGCACGGGGCTCACACATCAGGCCCTCGGCAGCGAACGTCGCGAACCCGGTGGCCATGGACAGCGGGGAAGCGTCTCCGCCGCCGCCGAACGTGGACGGCGGGTCGACGGAAAGCATCTCGCGTTCCCCGTCTGCGCCCTTGCCGTTGTGCACGCCCGCCGCGAAGGCCATTTCCTGGAACTTGCACAGGTCCAGCTCACGGGCTTCGGCCAGGGTGATGGTGTTGAAGGACTGGGCCAGTCCCTCAAGCACGGTGGTGGTGCGGTAGTTGGTGTCGCCGTAGTTGATTGGGGTCCAGGGCTCGGTGCTGACATAGGCACCGCCATAGCAGCTGGCGTTCCAGCGTGTGCCGGCCGGGTACGTGCGCTTGTTGCCGTTCAGGGTGGCATTGAGCGTCTTGCCGGAGTCCAGCCAGGCCGCCACGGTGAACGGTTTGTACGTTGATCCGGGCTGGAAACCGCCCAGGCCGTTGAGGTACTTGGTGGGGTCGCCGTCCTGGTAGACGTCCACGTTGAAGTTCTGCACTGAGTTTCCAGGCGCGAGTTCCGGGGTGTAGCGGGTGTTCTGCGCCATGACCAGGATCTTGCCGGTGCCGGGCTCCACGCTGACCATGGAGTGGCCGATTTCAGCATCGGTGGTGTCCGGGTTCGCGGTTTCGTTGATGGCAGCCTGGGCCGCGTTTTGGAGCGTGGGGTTAAGCGTGGTGGTGATGCTCAGGCCGCCGCGGTAGAGCAGCTTTTCCCGGTCCTCCCGCTCGGCTCCGTAGGCCGGGTCGTTGAGGACCAGGTGCTCGATGTAGTCGCAGAAGTACGGTGCCTGCACCGCGCCCACACAGTTGTTGGGAACCGGGGTCAGGTTCAGTTCCATGGGAGTGGCGACGGCGGCGTCGTGTTCCTCCTGGGTAATGCGGCCCTTGTCCAGCATGGCGTCCAGCACCAGGTTGCGGCGGGCCAGCGAACGCTCCGGATTCAGCTCCGGGCTGTAGTAGGTGGGGCCGTTGACGACGCCGGCAAGCAGGGCGGCCTGGGCGATGCTCAGGTCCTTCGCCTCGACGTTGAAGAAGTACTTGGAAGCTGCCTGCACGCCGAAAGTTTTCCCACTGAACGGCACGATGTTGAAGTAGCCCTCAAGGATTTCGTCCTTGCTGAGTTCCTTTTCCACGGCAATTGCCAGCTTGACCTCGCGCAGCTTGTCCCCAATGGTCTTCTGGCCGCTGAAGACAACCTCCCCGCCTTCCTGCAGGTTGGTGTCGATGATCACGTTGTTCACGTACTGCTGCGTGATGGTCGATGCGCCGCGGGTCCGGTCGGACGTCACGTTGGAGACAACGGCGCTGAAGATGCCCTGGAGGTCGACGCCGCCGTGCTCGTAATAGCGGTCGTCCTCGATCGCGAGCATGGCGTCGATCATGTTGGGGGAAATCTGGTCCAGCGTGACGGGCTGGCGGTTCTCCTCGTACAGCGTGGCAATCAGTGAACCGTCGCTGGCGTAGATGCTGGACGGTTCGGCCAGGGCTCCGCGCTGCAGTTCCGAAGGGAGCTGGTCGAAGAACTGGATGGACCCGGAAGCGGCGGTTCCTGCGGCAGCAGCGGCCGGAACCAGCAGGCCGGCGGCGAGGACGCCGCACAAAGCGCTCACACCAAAAAAGGCGACGATCTTGCCCAGCGTGGTAGCCGTGTCAAAAAAAGGAGATTTGCTAGCTGCCATGCCGATCAGTCTACAAGCACGCGCTAGTCTTTGGATCATGAGCAAATGGGAATACTTCATTACACCGCTGCCTTTGCACACCCCCGGCGCCGTGCTGAACATGCACGGTGAAGAAGGGTGGGAGCTGGTGCAGATCACCCCCGCACCGAACGGCACCGGATCCGTGGCCTACATGAAACGGGAGAAGGCCTAGTGAGTGCCGGCCCCGAGGCCGTATCCGCCGTCGAGCAGCGGCTGGCGGAACTGGGCCTGGAGCTTCCCGGCGTAGCTGCACCCGTGGCTGCCTACGTTCCGGCGGTCGTGACCGGCAACCACGTGTACACCTCGGGGCAGCTTCCATTTGTTGACGGGGGGCTGCCGGCCGTGGGCAAGGTCGGGGCAGAGGTCTCCGCCGAGGACGCCAAGGCGTATGCGGCCCGCTGTGCCGTCAATGCGCTGGCCGCGATCAAGGCGCAGATCGGCGACCTGGACCGTGTGACCAGGATTGTGAAAGTGGTCGGCTTCGTGGCGTCGGATCCCTCCTTTACCGGACAGCCGGGGGTCATCAACGGTGCCTCCGAACTGCTCGGCCAGGTCTTCGGTGAGGCCGGCAGCCATGCCCGCTCCGCCGTCGGCGTCGCCGTCCTTCCGCTGGATTCCCCGGTGGAAGTGGAAGTGATCGCGGAATTTGCCTAGCTTTACCAACCGTCTTTTTCCGCTGCCGCCCGCACAGCAGGCGGCAGCGGAAAGCTGGTTTGAGCGCGGCGAGGGCACGCCCCGCAAGCCGCGCGCCGCGTCGTCAGTACTCCTCCTGCGCGATTCCCGGGAAGGCGCGGAGGTTTTCCTGCGGTACCGCCGGGGCGAGTCACCGCTGGGAAAGATTGCCTTTCCCGGCGGAAGCCTGGAGGAAACAGACGGCGACCAGGTGCCCTGGTTCGGTCCCACGCCATCGGAGTGGGCCAAGGCGCTGGGGATGGACGACCACCAGCAGGCCATGCGCCATGTGGTGGCCGCGATCCGGGAACTCTTCGAAGAGACCGGGATCCTGCTGGCCGGGCCGGATGCCTCCACCCTGCTGGAAAGCAACCGCGGACCGGAATGGATGGAAGCACGGGAAGGCATAGCCTCCGGAGAGAAATCGTTCCCGGCACTTCTTGCGCGCCGGGGGCTGGGACTCCGCACAGACCTGCTCCGTCCGCTGTCCCACTGGAAAACCGCCGACTTCGCTCTGCGCCGCTTTGACACGTATTACTTTGCGGCCGTCCAGCCGCTGGGGCAGGAGTCCTCGCTGCTGCAGGGCAGGGGGATCTGGGGCAAATGGTGCATCGCGGTGCACGAATTCGAACGCCGGCAGACGACGGCGCTGGGCGACGAGGTGGGCCAGCCGGACACAGTGGGCCTGACCCTTGAGCAGCTCACCGTCCCGTCAGTGCAGCTGATGCTCGAGAAACTGGCCAAGGCCAAGGGCTGTATTGCCTATCTGGCGCACCGCCGGCCGAACACTGTGCACCAGCCCGAACTGGTGAAGGACGACGACGGCGCCTACCTGCTGCGCGTGTCCGGCAACGATGCAGCGGAGGGTGCGGGGCAGCGCGGCCGCTGATTCGGACCTGACGCACGAAAAAAGGCACTGTTCCCTCGCGGGAACAGTGCCTTTTTACCGCGGTCCTAGCGGGAGCGCTGGCGCAGCCGCTGTACGTCCAGGATGACGACAGCGCGGGCTTCGAGCCGGAGCCAGCCGCGCTGGACGAATTCCGCGAGGGCCTTGTTCACGGTTTCGCGTGAGGCACCGACGAGCTGGGCCAGCTCTTCCTGGGTCAGCTCGTGGGCCACGAGAATGCCGTCTGTTGCCGGCCGGCCGAAGCGGTCGGCAAGGTCCAGCAGTGCCTTGGCAACACGGCCCGGTACGTCCGAGAAGACCAGGTCAGCCAGGGATTCGTTGGTCCGGCGCAGCCGGCGGGCCAAGGCCTGAAGCAGCTGTACCGAGACCTCGGGACGGGTCTCGATCAGTGCCCGCAGGTTGTCGTGGCGCAGCCCGGCGAGGCGGGTTTCGGACACAGCCGTCGCAGTTGCGGTGCGAGGGCTGGGATCAAAAAGGGCCATCTCGCCGAAGAGTTCACCAGGGCCAAGAATGGCCAGCAGGTTTTCCCGGCCGTCGGGCGCGGAACGCCCCAGCTTGATCTTTCCGGACACGATGAAATACAGCTGGTCGCCCTGGTCGCCTTCGCGGAAAACAGACGCTCCGCGGGACAGGTCGACCTCGGTGAGCTCGGCAGTCAATGCGGCGAAGACGTCGTCTCCCAGTGAGGCGAACAAAGGCGCGCGGCGCAATACCTCGATATCCATGAAATCTCCTGTAAATAGTTGTCGCTTCTATTATCTTGCCGCACAGGAGAGCCATGTGACAGCTGTAATAGCCTTGTTCGCGCTCGGATGATAAAACGGCCGCCGGTTGTGGCCCGGGCAACACCGCCGTTCAAACGCCGGTACAGCCCGCTAGACTCGGGATGCTAAGGGCTACCTGGCAGCCGCACGTGTACTTACATCTTATTGGAGCTCTTTGTGCTCGGACTCACCGTTCTGGACATCATCCTGCTGCTGGCGCTCTTTTTCTACCTCCTGGCGGGCCTGCGCAACGGTCTTGCGGTCAGTCTCGGCGGCATCGTGGGCTTCGTGGCCGGTGCCATAGCTGCCTTCTTTGCGATCCCGCTGGTCTCCGGATGGGTTCCCGACGAGACGTGGCGTCTGGTCGCTGTGATCGCCACCGCCGTCATCCTGGTCCTCGTGGGCCACGCCGCAGGTGCTGCCCTGGGCGCCGGAGTCCGCCGCTGGTTCAACTTCGCACCGCTGCGTGCCCTGGACCGTATTCTCGGTGGGGCGCTGAACGTGGTCGTCGCCGCGGTGGTGATGTCGATGCTGGCCTTCAGCATCGCAACCCTGGGCATGCCCTTCCTCTCGCAGCAGATTGCTGCCTCGCGGGTCCTGGCAGCGATCGATTCGGCAACCCCGGATCCGGTGAAGACCTGGGCCGCCCAGATCCGCTCCTTCACGATTGATGAGGGGCTGCCGCGGATACTGGACAGCGCGGTGCCGGAAGCCGTTGAAGTGCCCACCGAAGGGATTAGCTCCGAGGCCCTGACGGCGTCGTCTGCCTCCGTCCTGAAGATCACCGGAACGGCCTTCCAGTGCGGCCAGAACCAGACCGGTTCCGGCTTCGTGGTCGCTGATGACCGCGTCATCACCAACGCGCACGTCGTCGCCGGGGTCAGGGAACCCGTGGTCCAGGTGCCGGGCGGAGGAGTTCTGCCGGGACGCGTGGTGCACTTTGACCCGGCGCGGGACCTCGCCGTGATTGCCGTTGACAACCTGGATGCCGAACCGATCGCGCTGGGAGAACGGCTGGCGGACGGGACGACGGTGGCGTTCGCCGGGTATCCCGCGGGCGGCCCCTTCCGGCTGCAGCCGGCCACGGTCCAGAACCTCGGTGACGTTTCGGTCCGCAGCATCTACGGCACCTCGCCCGAGGTCCTGGAGGTCTACACGCTTGCCGCCAATGTGCAGCAGGGCAACTCCGGGGGGCCGCTGCTGGACATTGACGGACGGGTGGCCGGAGTGATCTTCGCGAAGACCACCGGCGACCAGCCGATCGGGTATGCACTCTCACTTGCCGAGCTCGGGCCGATCGCCGAAGCCGCGTCAAGCTACCGCAGCTCCGTCTCGGCAGGGGAGTGCATCAGCGAATAGCCGCTACTGGGATTGCCCGCCCTGCGGGTCCAGTGTGGCGGCGAGGTAATCAACTGCCATCCGGTAGCCATGGATTCCCGCTCCGCAGATCACGACCTCGGCGACGGCTGAGACGAAGGAATGGTGGCGGAACTCTTCGCGCTTGTGGATGTTGCTCAGGTGTACTTCCACCACCGGAAGGCCGACGCCGGAGAGCGCGTCGCGCAGGGCCACGGACGTGTGGCTGTAAGCAGCCGGGTTGATGATGATCGCGTCAGCCAGCCCCGGCGCTCCGTGGATCGCGTCGATCAGGTCGCCCTCGTGGTTGGACTGGATGCAGTCTGCAGTCCAGCCGTGGGCTTCGGCCGCGGACATGGCGGTGGCCTCGACGTCGTCGAGTGTGTGCCTGCCGTACACCGCCGGTTCGCGGGTGCCGAGCAGGTTCAGGTTCGGTCCGTTCAGGACCAGCAGGTTGCGAGTCGGTGTAGTCATGGACTCAACTATGCCGCAACGGCCGCGGCCGGTTCAGTCTGTGACCTCGCCTTGATCATGCGCCCGGCGCCCAGCGCACCGGCGATGGTCACCAGCGACATCAGCGCCAACACCGCACCCGGGTGCCACCACGCGGCTCCGGTCGCGTCGGAGAAGACCTGTGTGACCGCGGGAGTGAAGCCGGCCAGGATCCCTGCGAAGCTGTAGGCGATCGACATGGCGGTAAAGCCCGTGCGGGCCGGGAACAGATCCGCCATCAAGCCGCCGAGCGCAGCCCAGGCCGCGGTCGGGGCGATTCCGCCGATCAGGATCGTGAGGATGTAGACCGGCTGGTTGGCGATGCTGATCAGGTAGTACAGCGGGAAGGAAATCAGCAGTGTCGCGGCTGCGCCGGCAGCGACCACTTTCGCCGAACCGATCTTGGTGGCGAGGTAGCCGAACGCCGGAATCGTGGCGAGCTGCAGCACCGAGCCGACCAGCGCTGCGTTCAGGACCGTTGATTGGGAGAGTCCCAGTTCGGAAATGCCGTAGGCCTGCGTGTAGGTGGTCATCAGGAAGTAGGAGCCAATACCCAGCAGGGCTGCGGCCATGGCAATGCCGACGGCGGCGGGCTGGGTGCGCAGCACGTCGAGCAGGGGGACCCGTGCCACTTCCTTGTGCTCGGCGACGTCCTTGAAGACCGGAGTTTCGTCAATCGCCAGGCGCATGTACAGGGCCACCGCCATGAAGGGGAAGGCCAGCAGGAACGGGATCCGCCAGACCCCGGCTTCCATAGCCTCGGGGGAGACCTGGGCCAGGAGCAGGAAGGTGGCCGTGACCATGATGGTCCCGACCGGAGAGCCGATCTGGGGGATCGCAGCGAACAGCGCCCGCTTCTTGGGTTCTGCGTGTTCGCTGGCGATAAGGACCGCTCCGCCCCATTCCCCGCCCACTGCCAGGCCCTGCAGCAGGCGCAGCAGCACCAGCAGCACCGGCGCCCAGATGCCGATGGCGTTGTAATCGGGCAGCAGCCCGATCACGCCGGTTGCCAGTCCCATCAGCACGATGGTGTAGATGAGCGACTTCTTCCGCCCCACCCGGTCACCGATGTGTCCGAAGAGGATTGCGCCCAGCGGCCGGGCCACGAACCCCATGCCCAGGGAAAGGAACGCGAGCAGGGTGCCGGTCACCGGGTCCACGTCCGGGAAGAACACCCGGTTCAGGATCAGGGCCGCTGCGGTACCAAAGACGTAGAAGTCATAGGACTCCAGTGCGGTTCCGACGAACGAAGCGCCGGCAACCTTGCGGGCCATGCGGGCGCGTTGGGCAGGGTTCACTGCTGTGGGGGAAGTAGACACAAGTGCTGATTGTGCTAGGTGTTCCGGTGTTTTGCCAACCGGCCCGCGGGGTGGCTCATTCAGGGCCGGTCAGCGGAGTGCGGTGCCGGCTGGAAGGTGCAGCTGCAGGACCGCGCGTCCGGCCTGCAGCAGGCTGGGGCCGACCCCCGTGGGATCGGAGACATAGCCGTGCACCATGGCCCCGTCCCGGAGCATGACCAGCTGGTCTGCCGCCTGCTGCGGGTCCTCGGCGCCCAACCGTGCGGCCAGGTCAGCCACGAGGCCGTGGAACCAGTTGCGGTGGCGCTCCACGGCAGCACGCACCGGGTGGTCCGCAGCAGGATACTCGGCGGCAGCGTTGATGAACGGGCACCCCCGAAAGCCCGGGCGGCATGCTTCCGTGCCCATGGCGTCCGCAAGGGCAGCAAGTGCCTGGCAGGGATCTGCCGGAAGCCGGGCGGCGGCCTCGCGGATCCGGTCCGACTGGGCGTCCAGGTACCCGGCAACCAGATCGTCCTTGGTTGGGAAGTAGCGGTAGAAGGTGACCTTGGTGGTGGACGCCGCGGCGATGATCTTGTCGGCGCTGACCGCCCGGATGCCCTCGGCGTAGAACAGTTCGCCGGCAGCTGCCAGGATGCGGTCCCGGACCGGGGGAGTGCCTGCAGGGGGAGTGGGTGCCATAGCGGGGGCTCCTGGGGATGGCGTTTAGTAGACTTACTAGTTAGTCTACTTGGACGGCGAGGCAAAGTCCCGCTGTTCACGAAGACGTTTCCTACCCCCAAGGAGTTCCCATGAGTGCCCTCTACACCGCAGTTGCAACCGCCACCGGTGACGGCCGGAACGGCGAAGCCCGGACGAGCGATGGCCTGCTGGCGGTGGATCTCGCTGTTCCGCAGGAAATGGGCGGCGCCGGCGGGGCAACCAACCCGGAGCAGCTCTTCGCCGTGGGCTACGCGGCCTGTTTCCACTCGGCACTGAAGATGGTGGCCCGCCAGGCGAAGGCCGAGATCAGCGACAGTGCGGTCACCGCCGAGGTCAGCATCAACCCCAGGGAAGAGGGCGGCTTCCAGCTCGCCGTGGCCCTCCACGTGGAAATGTCCGGTGTGGACCAGCCAACGGCTGACAAGCTTGCCCAGGAAGCACACCAGGTCTGCCCGTACTCCAACGCCACCCGCGGCAACATCGACGTGGAAGTGGACGCCGTCGTCGGCTAGTCCTTCCAAACTCACCGAGATAACAGAAACTGCCCGTATCAGGTCCGATACGGGCAGTTTCTGTTATCTCGTTCGCGCGGACAGCGGGATGCTACTTGCGCAGGGACTCCGCAATCTGGGACATCACCGTGTTGTCGGCCAGCGTGCTTGAGTCGCCCGGCTCGCGGCCCTCGGCCACGTCCTTGAGCAGGCGGCGCATGATCTTGCCGGACCGGGTCTTGGGCAGTTCGGGAACCACCAGGATGTGCCGCGGCTTCGCGATGGGGCCGATCTCCTTGCCCACGTGGTTGCGCAGCGTGGTGACGATGTCGGCGTCGTCCTTGGCACTGCCGCGCAGGATCACGAAGGCGACCACAGCTTCACCCGTGGTCTCATCAACGGCACCAACGACGGCGGCTTCCGCCACCGAGGGATGGCTGACGAGTGCAGACTCGATCTCCGTAGTGGAGAGCCGGTGTCCGGACACGTTCATGACGTCGTCGACCCGGCCGAGCAGCCAGATGTCACCGTCCTCGTCCTTCTTGGCGCCGTCACCGGCAAAGTACATGTTGTCGAACCGGGACCAGTAGGTGTCCTTGAAGCGCTGCGGATCTCCCCAGATGCCGCGCAGCATTGCGGGCCAGGGTTCCTTCACCACCAGGAAACCGCCGGAACCGTTGGGCACCGGCTGTCCCATTTCATCCACCACGTCCACGGAGATGCCGGGGACGGGCACCTGGGCCGATCCGGGCTTGGTGGCCGTGACTCCGGGCATCGGCGCGATCATGTGGGCACCGGTTTCGGTCTGCCACCACGTATCCACGATCGGGGCCGGGATTTCCTTCTTGCCGCCATTGCCGCCGATCACCGTGCGGTACCACATCCAGGCTTCGGGGTTGATCGGCTCGCCCACGGTTCCCAGCACCCGGATGGAGTCCAGGTTGAACTTCCCGGGGATGTCCCGTCCCCACTTCATGCAGGTCCGGATCGCAGTCGGCGCCGTGTAGAGAATGGACACCTTGTACTTCTCCACCAGCTCCCACCAGCGGCCCTGGTGGGGTGTGTCCGGGGTGCCTTCGTACATCAGCTGCGTGGCACCGTTGACCAGCGGCGCGTAGGTGACATAGCTGTGGCCGGTCACCCAGCCGACGTCGGCGGTGCACCAGTAGACATCGGTCTCGGGCTTGAGGTCGAAGGTGGCGAGGTGCGTGAACGCGGTCTGGGTCAGGTACCCGCCCGTGGTGTGCAGGATGCCCTTCGGCTTCCCGGTGGTGCCGGAGGTGTAGAGGATGAACAGCGGGTGCTCGGAGTCATGCGGTACGGGCGTGTGCTCGGCGCTCGCAGTGGCGACGGCGTCGTCCCACCACACGTCGCGGCCATCGGTCCAGTCCACGGGCTCGCCGTTGCGCTTGACCACCAGGACGTGCTGCACACTGTGGCCGTCCCTTACCAGGGATTCGTCCACAGCCGGCTTCAGCTGGGTGGGCTTGCCGCGGCGGTAGGAACCGTCGGCGGTGACGACGAGCTTCGCTTCGGCGTCGTCGATGCGGCTGCGGAGGGCGTCTGCGGAGAAGCCGCCGAAGACCACGGAGTGGACGGCGCCAATCCGGGCGCAGGCCAGCATGGTGATGACAGCTTCGGGGATCATCGGCAGATAGACGGCGACGCGGTCGCCCTTGGAGACCCCGAGCGACTCGAACGCGTTGGCGGCCTTCTTCACTTCTTCGGTGAGCTGGGCGTAGGTGTACGTGCGGGTGTCGCCGGGCTCGCCCTCAAAGTAGATGGCGACGCGGTCTCCGCGCCCCTGTTCAACGTGGCGGTCCAGGGCGTTGTAGGACGCGTTGAGCTTTCCGCCTACGAACCACTTGGCGAAGGGCGCGTCGGAGAAGTCCAGGGTCTGGGTGAAGTCCTCATCCCAGCTCAGCAGGTCCCGTGCCTGGCGGGCCCAGAACTCCGGTCCGGCGGCTGCGGCGTCCTCGTAAAGTTCCGGCTGTGCCACCGCGGCCGCGGCAAATTCCGCGCTGGGCGGAAAGCTGCGGTGCTCATGGTAGAGGTTCTCCAGTGCTTCGCCCTGCTGCTTGACCGGTGGCTGTTCAGACATCTCGGACCCTTTCGGTTGGCTCTCACCCGGCCGCCTTTTCCGGGCTTGCGCCCGGCCGGCGGGGTTCTGTGCTGTTTCCCCAACCCTAACCCGGCAGCACTACCGCTGTGGCGCCGCTCACATCCGCCTCCGTGAAACGGGGCGTTTATGCGATGAACGGTAGCTCCTGCATGCCGCAGCCGGGGCCGCCCGGGTAGTCTGTCCAACTGGCGGGAACTAGGCTGTTACTGAAAGCAAACCGCTTGTGGCGCCGCCGCGGCGGTGCCTGCACGGTCGGCGCACCCGCCTTCCGGATGGTTGCTGTCGGAACGGAGACGAGAATGAACCAGCCCCACATCGAAAATGAGGCACGCACGGACGCGGATGCACCAGCGCCGAAGCAGGCCTCTGTTGACGGAGGGCCCCACGCCGTAGCCGGTCCTTTCGGGCTGCGCGACATCGTGGTTGGATCAGCCGTCCTGCTGCTGCTCATTGGCAGCGTCCTTCCCTTCGCCACGGGGGGCAGGCTCAACCTCTGGTCCGCCTTCTCCCTGTTCTTCGTCGGAATCGGCATCATCATGCCGGTGGCAGTTGCCGGCCTGTTTGTCGCTCGACGTCTGTCTCCGGGAACACGCCTGCGCGTCGGCTCGCTGTCGCTGGACCAGTTCGCCTCGGTGATTGCGGTGCTTGCTGTCATCTTCTTTTTCCTCCAGCTGGTGTACGTCTT
The DNA here is from genome assembly GCF_023921125.1 of Arthrobacter caoxuetaonis. Taxonomy (NCBI): domain Bacteria; kingdom Bacillati; phylum Actinomycetota; class Actinomycetes; order Micrococcales; family Micrococcaceae; genus Arthrobacter; species Arthrobacter caoxuetaonis. Next base: position 3,014,909 of record NZ_CP099466.1, on the reverse strand, counting down.
CAGCGTCGGCGCCCTGATCTGCCTCATTGGTGCCATTGTGCTCGTAGCAGCCACCACGTTTGCGCCGCACATTCCGCCGTTCTCCGCGGAATTTTCCGGCCGGAAGGAAATCCCCGCCCACCCGGTGGCCCGTGAGGCCCTTCCCCTGGCGCGCGCACCCAAGCCTGCGCCTGCTCCCAAGGACGCAGGCCACCCCGCCGGCCAGCCGCATACCGGTGCCTTCGGGCAGTATCCCGACGCCCGCCAGGAGCGCGATGCACGGCAGACAGCGGCGGCCCGGCCGGACGAGGGACGTGTTTCGACTGACCATGACGGAGAGCGCCAGGCCGCGCCGAACGCAGGACGTCCCGGGGCCGAGCGGGATCACGGTGCTCCTGCTCCTGCAGGGCAGGGCGATGTCCGTCCCGGCGCTTCCGGCGCTGGTGCTGGTGCAACCGGCGTTGCCGGGGGTGCCGCTGCGGCCGCTGCCGGAGCTGCGGCAGGAGCTGCCGGTGCAGGAGCCGCTGGTGCAGGATCCGCTGGTGCAGGCACGCCTCGAACGGGTGCCGCGTTCGGCGAAACTGCTCCTGCGGGTTTCGGCACGGACCGGCCGGAAAACGCCCAGGCCCCTTCCACCCAGGATTCTTCCAACCAGGCCCCTTCCAGCCAGGATTCTTCCGAGCAGCCTGCGGAGGCGCCGGCTCCGGCCGGGCAGCAATCCCTGCCCGCCACCACGGTGAACCCGGCGGTGTCCGCCGGCTCGCCGTCGTCGGGCTCTCCCGCAACGCAGTCCTCGGAATCGATCTCCGCTACGCGCGAGGAGAACGAGAACGTGGTTGAGGCATTCTGGTTTGCCGTGGGTACGCCCCGCCAGATTGTTGACGAGCGCACCGGAATGCCGTTGTTCATGTTCTACCCGGGCGACTGGGAACTGGGCCTGGAAGACCGCGGCCACGAATTCCTCGTCCAGGACAAGCGCACCGGGCGCATCGGCGTCCTGCGCGACCTGAGCAACATCGAACGCGTCAGCGACGAAAACTCCGGACACTAAGACCCCGGCAAGGAGCCCCGCTGCCCCTGCGGCCGCGGGGCTCAGCCAACTGCGAAGGACGAAACCCCTATGGCAACCGGCAGTGACGCCTCCCTGCTGGCGCTCAAGCGCCGCGCACGAAAGATCAACCGCCTGCTCGGGGAGCTGTACCCCTACGCGGTGGCTGAACTGGACTTCACCAACGCCTTCGAACTGCTGATCGCCACGGTGCTCTCCGCGCAGACCACGGACGTGCGCGTGAATGCCGTGACCCCGGTTCTCTTCGCCCGCTACCCGGATGCACGCGCGCTGTCGGAGGCCGACGAAGCCGAGCTCCAGGAAATCATCCGGCCCACCGGTTTCTTCCGGGCCAAGTCCGCCGCGATCAAGAAGCTGGCCACACAGATCGTGGACGATTATGACGGCCAGGTGCCCAACAAGCTCGAAGACCTGGTGAAACTGGCCGGTGTGGGCCGCAAGACCGCCAACGTGGTCCTCGGCAACGCTTTTGGGGTTCCCGGCATCACCGTAGACACCCACTTCCTGAGGCTCTCCCGCCGGTTCGGCTGGACCGAATCGAAGGACCCGGTCAAGGTTGAGCAGGACGTGGCGGAGCTGTTCGAACCCAAGGACTGGACGCCGCTGTCCAACCGCGTGGTCTTCCACGGACGCCGAGTCTGTCATGCCAAGAAGCCCGCCTGCGGTGTTTGCGCTGTCGCGCAGCTGTGCCCTTCCTACGGCGAAGGTGAGACGGACCCGGACAAGGCCCGGAAACTGCTGAAGTACGAGCTGGCGCCGGGACGCGAAGAGCTGCTGGCCCGGATGATGGCTTCCGAAACCCGGGCGGAACTCCGCGCCGCGGGATTCGGGCTCGAAGCATGAGCGCCCAGGCAGAGCTGGAGGCTTTCGGCGCTTTGGTATCCGACGGCGCCGGCAACTTTGGCCGGGACCTGCGGTTCATGACCCGGGCCGTGGATCCTGACGCTGCCCGGGCCGCGGCGGTGCTGATCCTGTTCGGCGTGCTGGATGAGCATCCGGCACGCTTCCACGCCGACGCGGTGCCCGATGACCTGGACGTACTCTTTGTGGAACGAGCGTCCACGCTGAACTCGCATCCCGGCCAGATCGCCTTTCCCGGCGGTGCCGTAGATGACTCCGACACCGATGCCATTGCTGCCGCCCTCCGCGAAGCGAACGAGGAGACCGGGCTGGATCCCTCCGGCGTGCGGATCCTCGGTGCGCTGCCGGAAGTGGGGCTGCCGGTCAGCAACTTCCTGGTCACGCCGGTGCTGGGATGGTGGGACAAGCCGACGCCGGTCGATGTTGTGGATGAGGCTGAATCCGCTTCGGTGTTCCGCGTCCCGGTAGCGGACCTGCTGGACCCGGCCAACCGGCGCACCACCGTGGTCGCCCGCGGGGGACAGGTGCACCGCGGGCCGGCGTTCCTGGTGAACGGCGTGGTGGTTTGGGGCTTCACGGCCCTGATCCTGGACGATCTGTTCAACCAGCTCGGCTGGACGCTGCCGTGGGACACCTCACGCGAGATGGTCCCTGCCCTCTAGCCGGGTGCCTGGCCTGGGCGGCCCCGATTCCAGGACCGCTACGGCGAGCTGGACGCGGTTGGTCACGTCCAGCTTGGTAAAGGCATTGGCGACATGCGTCTTGACGGTGGCGACACTGACGAAAAGTTCGGCACTGATCTCCGTGTTCGTCAGCCCCCGGGCTACCGCCTCTGCCACGGCGCGTTCACGGTTGCTCAGTTCCTTCAACCGGTCCTCGGGAAGCTGGGCGGGGCCCGGGGCTGAGGCTGCCGCGGCGACGATCCGCCTGAGGATTTTCGGGGAGAAGCGCAGGTTGTCCTGTGCAGCGTCCCGGACGGCGGATACCAGGTCTGCGGGGGCCGTGTCCTTGAGCAGGAATCCGCTTGCCCCTGCCCGCAGCGCGTCCAGAATAAAGTCATCGGTGTCGAACGAAGTCAGGACGATGATCCGTGGCGGGCGCAGGGACCCGGTAATGCGTTCCGTCGCCGCGATTCCATTCAGTACGGGCATACGGATGTCCATCAGCACGACGTCGGGCCGGTGCTCGGCAGCGAGCCTGAGCGCTGCCTCGCCGTCGCCCGCTTCACCAACAATGGAAATATCCGGGGCACCTTCAAGAATGAGCCGCAGCCCGGCCCGGATGAGGGGCTCATCATCTACGACCAGGATCCGGATCGGTTCCACACTCACCACGGAACCTTCACGGTGGTGGTGTACATGCCGTGGCGGAGGCCGGATTCAAAAGTGCCGTCCGCGAGCCGGGCACGTTCGGCAAGGCCAACCAGTCCCAGTCCACCCGGCGCAGCGGTGCCCTGCCCGGACACCGGGTTGCTCGCGGATACAGTGATTCCCCGCCCGGGGCCACCGGTCAGCGATACCGTGACCGGCAGGCCGGGAGCGTGTTTCTGCGCGTTGGTGAGTCCTTCCTGCACCACGCGGTAGAGGTGGCGCGACGTGGCGTCCGGCAGAGAAGCTGCCTCGTCTCCCCGCAGCGGCGGATCCATGTGAAGCGTGACGTCGCTGCCGGCTGCGCGGGCCGTTTCAACCAGGGCGGGAATGGAATGGACGGTGGGCTGCGGCGAGGTTTCCGCGGCTTCCTCCCGCAGCACGGACAAGACCGTGCGCAACTCCCCGGCAGCCGTGTGAGCAGTTTCGCGCAGCACGGCGGCAGTGGAACGGATGGTCTCCCGGTCAAGGTCCGCGCGGTACTCCAGGGCTCCCGCATGCATGGCAATGAGGCTGAGCCGGTGGGACAGGGTGTCATGCATTTCCCGGGCGATGCGGGTGCGCTCAGCCAGCCGTGCCTGGGCGGCGAGGGCATCCTGCTCGCGGCGCGCGCTGTCCGCTTCGTGCCTGAGTGAGGCTATCAGCGCCCGGCGTGCGCCGCGGTTCAGGCCGATCAGGACAAGGACGAGGAGCATGGCCAGCGCGGTCAGCGACAAGGCCCACCAGGCCATGTCTTCCACAGGGCGGACTGTCAGGTCCACCGCGACGGCAGCGGCATAAACCAGCACCGCTGCCGCCAGGGCTCGGGGGCGGCGCAGCGCGGCAATTCCGATGAGGGCCATGCAGGCAGGAACGAAGGCCAGCGTTGACAGGGAGGACAGGGCGATGATCCCCAGCCCGGCACCTACGGGGAACCGGCGGAGGGCCAGGGGGAGGAGGCCAAAGGCGGCGACACCCAGCATAAAGTCCAGGAACATCAGGCCGATGAAGGGGGCGGGATCGGCGCCGTCGGGCGGAAGCATGCTGCCCTGAACAACCAGGAAAACCAGGAGACCCGTTACGGCGGCGCCGAAGGTCAGGCCAGCAGTTTTCAGGGCGCTGGGGTGTTCGAGTCGTTGTGGCATCTCATTGATCCTAGTGAGGGGCCCTGGAGAGCGGCAATTAGCCGAAAGCATGAACTTCACGACGCCGACTGGCCAACAAAAACGGGCCGAAGTACCGAAGCGGGCAGCCGTACCGGCGGGACAGGCTGGGGTTATGTCTATCACTCTGCCTACCTTCCCCGGCCGCCAGGTGCACGCCTACCCGTTCCACCGCATGGCCCGTTCTGTGCCGGACTACCGCTGGTGGCGTCCGCTGCTCACCGTGCTAACCGCGGCCGGCCTCTTCTGTGGCCTGACCCTGCTTGCTGTCGTAGTGATGCTGGTTGTGGGCGCTTTTGTACCTGCAGTGTCCGTGAGCGTTGACCGGGCACTGTCAGAAGATGCCGACCTGCGGGACCCTGGGCAACTGGCTTTCCTGCTGGGCACGATTTGCCTGCTCTGGCCGGCCGCGGCGCTGGGTGTCCGCTGGGGCGGCAGGCGTCCCGCTGGAACACTCTTATCAACTGCGGGCCGGCTGCGATGGAGGCTCTTCCCTAAACCCCTGGCGCTGGCCGCGGCACTGTTCCTGGTGACCAGCGCCGTCAGCCTGCTGCTGCCGGGCAACGAGGGACCCACAGGCGGAGCCTCCGCCGGGAACGGCGGGGGCGGGGATGTCTGGCTGTTGCTGCTGGTTGTGCTGGCGGTTGTGCCGATCCAGGCTGCCGCAGAGGAATACGCCTTCCGGGGGCTGCTGATGCAGGTTATTGGGTCCTGGCTGCGGCATCCGGCGTTTGCGATCCTGATGCCTGTTCCACTGTTCGTCCTGGGCCATGACTACGGCATCGTGGGACAGATCGATGTAGCTGCCTTCGCGGTGGCCGCCGGCTGGATCACGTGGCGCACAGGAGGGCTCGAGGCTGCGATCGTTCTGCACGTGGTCAACAATGTGGGCGTCCTGGGCCTCGGCGCGGTGGGCCTGGCAGACCCGAATGCAACCGACCTGCCGCTTGCCGCCCTGCCCTTTTCCCTTGCCTTCCTGCTGGCATATTCGCTGCTGGTGGTTCGGTGGTTTCCGGCAGCAGAGCTTCCTCCGTCCGGGACCGCAGGGCGCAGGTAGAGCCGGAACGGCTACTTCGCCTCCGCATAAGAGTCGACGACGGCGCTCACCACGGGGAACTCCAGCGGGATCTGCCCGAACAACAGTTCCGTGGCCTCCGCGGCCGCTTCAGCGACGATTGCTTCCGCTTCCCGGACACGCCCGGCGGGCACGTGCAGCATGACTTCGTCGTGCAGGAAAAACACCAGCTGACCCGCCGGCGAGGTGCCCGACGCCGCCCGCAGCCGGCGTCGTATCCCCGCCAGCCAGCAGGTGGCCCATTCCGCAGCCGTTCCCTGCACCACGAAGTTTCGCGTGAAACGGCCCCGGGAACGTGCCAGGGTGTCTGCGCGGCGCTGTTCCTCGGCGGAAGCGGTCTGCTGGGAACGCAGCCAGCGTTCGGAGACCGGCGGAGTGCTGCGGCCCAGCCTGGTGGAGACGCTCTTGCCCGCTTCGCCGGCCCGGGCAGCCCGTTCGACGACGTCGATGGCCCGGGGGTAGGTCCGGGTGAGGACCGGCATCAGGCGCCCGGCTTCACCGCTGGTTGCCCCGTACATGGCGCCGAGCATCGCGATCTTGGCCAGTGACCGGTCGCCGTTGAAGCCCTGGTTGGCGATCCCCTGATAGAGGTCCTTGCCGCGGGCGGCGGCAGCCAGCACATCGTCCTGTCCCAGTGCGGCCAAGACCCGGGGCTCCAGCTGGGCCGCGTCCGCAACCAGGAGTTTGTGGCCCGGATCGGCACGCACGGCATCGCGCACGTTCTTGGGGATCTGCAGGGCACCGCCGCCGCGGGAGGACCACCGGCCGGAGACAACGCCGCCCACCACGTATTCGGTGCGGAACCGTCCCCCGTCGACCCAGTCATCCAACCAGGCCCAGCCGTTGGCGGAGAGCAGCCGGGAGAGCTTCTTGTAGCGCAGCAGCGGTTCAATCGCCGGGTGGTCCTGCTGCTCCAGCTCCCACGTGCGGGTGGTCCGGACCTCGATGCCGGCGCGGTGGAGGGCGCGGAGCAGTTCCTGCGGCGAATCCGGGTTGAAAGCCGGGTTTCCCAGCGCAGCGCGGAGCTCCGCGGCCGCGGCCTCCAGCTTGGCCGGGCGCTGGCCCTCCGGCGGCCGGGGGCCCAGCTGTTCTTCGAGCATGGCTTCGTGCAGGTCCCGGCGCCAGGGGATGCCGGAGTGCTCCATCTCCGCCGCCACGAGTCCGCCGGCGGATTCTGCCGCCAACAGCAGCGTCAGCTTGCGGCGTTCGGCGGACCCGGCGACGGCGGCGAGCTGGTCCTGGAGCTCCGCCGTAACGTCTTCGGCCGTGCGGGCGTGGTTCCTGGCGCGGGGATCCTCCGTGCCGTCGAGTCCGTCAAGTCCGTCGAACAGAGAGCCCTGGTCCGGTGCGGGCGGTATGGGGAGAAGCCGGCGGGGAGCGAGGTCCGGTTCGGCGTCAGTCGCGTTGGCGCGGAGCGCGTCCACGTAGGCGGTGGGGGCCGCGTATTCAGAATGGCGCAGGATTTCACGGCACAGGCTGACATCGTGGCTTCGTTCCACGGTGATTCCGGCGGCGAGCAGCGCGCCGTAGGTTTCGCGGGTGCGGTCCCACACCCAGCGGACAGGCCGGGTCTCCGCCGCGTCGACCGCCGCCGCAAGGTCAGCAGAAGGCACGACGGCGGCGGATGCGCTGGGTGCGCCGGTTCCGTCGGTTTCCTGCAGCACCCAGGCATGCGCTGCCGGTGCAGGGGCGAGGACTATGTACACGCTCCCATTCTGTCCTGTCCCGGTTCGGGTTCGGGCATCCGGCTCTCCGATCCTGCACATCCCGGCGTCCGGGGTGCGTTCTCCACAGATCGCGGCGGGCAGGCAGGTTTCCTTGCAGACTCCGGCAAGGCTTGGGTCCATGACAGACACGACGCTCTGGCGTCCACACCTGCGTGGACGGCCAGCTGACGGACCCGGGCGGGAACTACCCCGAAGGGAGGACACCGTATCGTCAGGGGCAGGCACAGGAGTCGTCCTGATCCGGCCGGAGGACCAGGTGCTGCAGGATGACATAGCCCGGATTGCCGTCGCGGCGGGGATCGACATGCAGATCGCCGGCGATGCAGCCGAGGCGCTGAGGCTGCAGCCACAGACCGTGCTGCTCACCCCTGATTTTCTCCGTACTGCAGGCAACCCCTCGCTCGCCGGACTTAGGGGAACGGAAACCATCTGCGTGGGTCCGGAGAGCGCGGCCCTGTGGTCAGACGCGGCCCGCTGCGGTATGGACCGCGTGGCGGCCCTGCCGGCTGCCGGTGCCTGGCTTGCCGAACACCTTGCCCGGAGGAACGGGCCCCGCGGACGGGTTGTTGGGATTGCCGGAACGTTTGGGGGTGCCGGGGGATCAACGCTGGCCTGCCTGCTGGCACAGCGGGCGGCACAGACAGGCAGGGGTGTCCTGCTTGCTGACGTTGACGACTGTGGAGGAGGCCTGGAGTACCGGCTGGGAGCCGAAGGCATTCCGGGACTGCGGTGGCCGGACCTGGCCGATGTGCGGGGAACGCTCAACCCCGAACAGCTGGTCTCTGCCCTGCCGGATGTCGGGGGCTTTTCGCTGCTGACAAGACCTGCAGGTGAACCGGTGCAGGAAGGCCAGGAAGCGGAGGTCCTGCCGTCCGTGCTCGAAGCTGCCCGTTATGCCTTCGACCTCACGTTTCTCGATCTGGGGACCTGCCCGCGGCCGGGCAGCCTGGTCCTGGGCCACTGCGATGCCCTGCTGGTTGTCCTTTCCGGACGGACGCAGCTGCTCCTGGCTGCACGTTCCTGGTGGGGGTCCCTGCAGGCGAGTGCCCCCGATACCTTCGCGGTTGTCCGTGGTCCTTTCGGCGAAGGGCTCGACGAGGTCCGTGTCTCTGACGCAGCAGGCATCCGCCTCGCGGGATATCTGCCCTGTGTGCGAGCTGTCGCGGCGGCGGAAGACAGAGGCAGGTTGCTGGAACTGAGGCGGCGCAGGTTCAGGCGTGCCCTGGCACGGATCCTCGATGCCGTTGACCCGGTTCCGGGCGACGCATGACTTCCGGCCGGGGTCCGGGCGGAAAACGGCACGATGGTGCGGCGGGGCCGGTGCCGGAACGCTCCCGCAAACACGCCCGCCGGACCGCCGCCCTGCAGGAGGGTTCCGGAACCTACAGTCCCGGCCTGGTGTCCCAGGTACGCGCGGATCTTCTCGCCGGAGAAACCCCGGTCACAGGCACAAGGCTGGCTGCGGCGGTCCATGCCAGCGGACGCCTCCTCGGCTCTGAAGGCGGCCTGCTGGCGGTGGATCGGGTCAGGGCGGACCTGCAGGGCCTGGGGCCGCTTCAGCCCCTGCTTCGCGATCCCGAACTTACCGACATCCTGGTGAACGCGCCAGACCAGGTCTGGACGGACACCGGAGCCGGTCTCGAGCTCACCGGGATAAGGTTCGAATCCGACGCCGATGTGCGGGCTCTTGCCGGCCGGCTGCTCGCCGCGGGCGGCAGGAGACTGGATGATTCCTGCCCGTGCGCGGATGTCCAACTGGGCGATCACCGCGTGCACGCCGTCCTGGCTCCCGTCTCCACGGGAACCACGCTGCTCTCAATCCGGCTGCGGCGCCCGCGGAGCTTTGCCCTTTCCGAACTCCTTGCGGCGGGGACCTTCGATGAAGAAGGAGGGCAGCTGCTGCGCCGGATTGTCGCCGGCCGCCTGAACTTCCTGGTCAGCGGTGCCACCGGCACCGGGAAAACCACGCTGCTCTCAGCGCTCCTGGGACTCTGCGCGCCCGGCGAGCGCCTGGTGCTCATCGAAGATGCAGCGGAACTGGACCCCAGGCACCCGCACGTGGTGGGACTGCAGTGCAGGCACACCAATGTGGAGGGAGCAGGTTCCATTGACCTGGCGGAACTGGTCCGGCAGGGACTGCGGATGCGTCCGGACCGTCTGGTGGTCGGTGAGTGCCGCGGAGCCGAGATCCGGGAACTGCTGGCCGCCATGAACACCGGGCATGACGGCGCCGGGGGCACCATCCATGCCAACTCTGCGTCAACGGTGCCGGCCCGGTTGGCGGCCCTGGGCGCACTGGCCGGGATGAGCAGCGATGCGCTCGCCCTGCAAGCCGCGGGAGCACTGGACGCAGTCGTCCATATGGAACGCACGCCGGCAGGCCGGCGTATCGGGGAGATTGGGATCTTTTCCGTTGCGGCACACGGAGAGCTGAGAGTCCAGCCTGCCTGGAAGCCGGGCGGCCAGCCGCGCCAGCGGGGCTGGGATCAGCTGCAGCAGAGGCTGGCCGGCGGGATTGTCCCGGGATGAGGTTCCGCGACCAGGTGTCCAGCCGGCCGTTCCTGTTCCGGTCCCTGCCCACGGATGGGTGCGGTTTAGCGGGTGCCGGGAGATGAGGGGATGACCGGGTGGACGGTGGGAGCCCTGCTCGCGCTCGCGGGGATCCTGCTGGCGGGGGACGCCGCCAGGCTGCCGGGAAAGCACCGGCCAGCGGATGCCCTTCCGCCGAGCCAGGGGACTAAGCAGCGCAGCGCTGGGTGGAAGCAAAAACCTCGTCAGGGGTCCCGTTTCCGTACGAAGATCCGTCGGCTCAGAGAGTCGCGGGACGACGAGCTGCACCGGTTCCCGCTTCTGGTCCAGCAGCTCGCGGGCCTGCTGTCAGCGGGCCGGACTCCGAGGGAACTGTGGTCGGACGCTGCACGCCTGAGCAGGCAGGATGAGCTCATCGACGGGGAAGACAGCCCATCCCCGTTGATTCTAGAAGCCGCTGCCCGTGCGGCGGCCCTGGGCATGAGCCCGGTTCCCGTTTTCCAGCGGGCCGCTGAGCAAGCGGCGGCGGGAGATCCTTTCGTGGCTATGGTCTGGCAGGACCTGGCGGCCTGCGTAGACGCGTCGGAACGCAGCGGCGCTCCGCTGGCCGGCATACTCGCCCGGTACGGCCGGGAACTGGAGGCCGCCCTGGACTCCACGGCAGCGCGTGCCACGGCGATGTCTGGTCCGAAAGCGACGATGAAGCTGCTGACCTGGCTTCCAGCCGCAGGGCTCCTGATGGGGTATCTCCTCGGTGGCAACCCCCTGGCCGTCTTGGCGGGCGGGCCGCTGGGATGGGCCACCGCGGTAACCGGTCTGGGGCTGGCGCTGGGCGCAAGGGCCTGGTCGATGGCACTGGTGCGCCGTGCGGCGGGAAGCGCAGGCGGACGCTGATGATCCCGCGGACCCCGCATTGACCGGCATCATCGTGGGCCTGCTGCTGGGCGTTTCCGCGGCTGTCTTTTTTTGGCCGGCACGGCACAGCGGAGCCGGCACTGCGCGGGACAGGCCCGGCGGCGTCCCGGGACCGCAGGCCCAACCGCTCCAGCGCACCTACCGCAGTGCCGTCAGCAGCGACCCGGCTTTGATCCTGGATCTTGCGGGGGCCATGCTCACCGCCGGACGCCCGTTGCCGTCAGCCCTGCGGATTATCGCCGGGTCGGCGGATCCGCACACGGCGCGGATGCTGCGCCGCCTGGTGACGGCAGTGGAACTCGGCGCCCCGTGGGCGGCAGCATGGGAGCTGGCCCTCGACGGCGAAGCCTCGGAAGAAGCCAGGAGCAGCGCAGGCGCGCTCAGGAGCTCCCTGGGGTTTGCTGCGACGAGTGGTGCACCCTCCGCCGCCATCCTGCATGCCCAGGCAGCCCAGATCCGCCGCCGTCGTTCCCGGGAAGCTGAACGCCGGGCCGCAGCGCTCGGAGTTCAGCTGGTCCTTCCGCTGGGGCTGTGTGCCCTCCCGGCGTTTATCTGCCTGGCCGTGGTGCCGCTGGTGCTCACTCTGCTGCCCGCTTTCTGACCCTTCTTCCTCCACAAGTGCAGGGGCGGGAAGCCTTGTCCAGAACGGGGACCAGGGCAAACCCCGGGGCGAGAGACTGGCGAAGAATCAATCAGGCAGACACAAAGCCAGCAGGTACCTACAAGGAGTGAAAATGTCCTCAATGCATGCAGCTAAAACACTTGCGCCACAAAGCACGGCACCTGTGCCCCGCCAGGCAACGCTCCCCGGAGCGGCGCCCGGGCAAGGTGACCTGCCGGAGACTCGCGTTCCAAACCGCGAACCGGAGCCGGATCACGGCCGGCCCGCCTCGGTCACGGACATACGAACCAAGCGCAGGCAGCTGCCGGCCGTTCATGAGCCGGAGGCTGGCATGGCCACTGCCGAATACGCCATTGCCACCCTGGCTGCAGTGGCATTCGCGGCGCTCCTCGCCGCCGTCTTGGGCAGCGGCGATGTCCGTGAGCTGCTGATGTCGCTGATCCGGGCGGCACTGAGTTTCGGATGATCCGGCAGCCGGGGGACCCCCGGCGGCTGGGACGAGCGAGCGCTGGCAGCAGTGCCGCAGCCCGGTCGCCGGAACACGGAGCGGTGACGGCGGAACTGGCCGTGGCGCTGCCGGCGGCCGTTGTGGTGCTGGCAGGGCTGCTTACCGGGGCGGCAGCAGGGATCACCCAGCTTCGGTTGGAGGAAGCGGCACGCGCGGCGGCCAGGCAGGTCATGCGCGGCGAGGCTGATGCTGCGTCCGGAACCGTTGCCCGGCTGGCTGGATCCGACGCAGTTCTGAGTCTGGCCGCGGAGGGGGAGTGGGTGATGGTCCGGGTGGAATCCGGGTTGAAGGCACCGCTGCTGGAGCACCTTCCCATCACCCTCTCCGCGCAGGCCGCGGCACTGCCGGAGGAGCCTCCATGACACGGATGCGCGCGAACCGAAGAAGCAGAGGTTCTGTGGGTGACCCGTGCTCTGGTCCACGCCGCTGCGGGGGTACGCAGCCCGCGCGGGCTGCCTTGCCAGAAGCAGGATCGGGAACAGTCCTGGTATTGGCCATCGCGCTCAGCCTGATTGCGGTCATCCTGGCGGTGCTGCTGCTCGTGCAGGCAACGGTGGGAGCTGCCCGCGCCGGAGCAGCAGCAGATCTGGCGGCTTTGGCCGCGGCTGACACGTTGAGGGGATTGCGGACGGGGGATCCCTGCACCGTTGCCGGGGAGGTGGCCGGGCGGAATGCCGCTGAGCTGGCATCGTGCGCCACGGACCTGGCCGCCCAGACAGTCACTGTCCATGTGCAGTCGCGTGCCGGCAAATTCCTGCCGTGGCCGCCGTCTGCCCGTGCCCGGGCTGGTCCGCCGGGCGGCTAGCGGAGCTCAGCAGCCGAGCCGGCGGATACCCGGTTTCCATCCGGACCGGCTGAGCGGACCGTTCCGTCCGAACGGTCCGTTCCGTCCGAACTGTCCGAGCCATCCGAACCGTCCGGCGCGCTGTCCAGCAGCACGTCGATCAGGGTGACGGCGCCCTTCTTGTCCAGCGGGTTGTTCTTGTTGCCGCACTTGGGGGACTGCACACACGAGGGGCAGCCGCCGTCGCACTCACAGGACCGGATGGCGTCCCGGGTGGCCGTCAGCCAGACGGTCGCAGCTTCGTAGGCGCGCTCGGCGAAGCCCGCCCCTCCGGGATGGCCGTCGTAAACGAAGATGGTCGGCTTGCCGGTGTCTGCATGCAGGGCAGTGGAAACGCCGCCGATATCCCAGCGGTCCGACGTGGCGACCAAGGGGAGCATGCCAATGGAAGCATGCTCAGCAGCGTGCAGCGAGCCGGGGAAGTCTGCGGCGGCCAGCCCGGCACCCAGAAGAAGCTTCTCGTCGATGATGAACCAGACAGCCTTGGTGAACAGCTCCTTGGCCTCAAGGTCCAGCGGCTCCTCGCCCAGGATCTCGTTCGAGACCAGGGCCTTGCGCTGGAAGGAGACCACCTGGGTGGTGACCTTCACCGTGCCGAAGCAGACGGTCACTTCTCCCCATTGGGACGTGCGCTCGGCTTCCATGACGTCGATCTGGGTGATGTCCCGGGCCTGGGTGTAGAACTCCGGGTTGGCCCGGGTCACCATGGCGCAGTGGTCGGCCTCATTGAGTTCATCCACCAGGAACGTCTGGCCCTGATGCACGTACACGGCTCCGGTGTGCGCCTGGTACTGGCTTTGCGCGCCGTCCATGGTGCCCAGCAGGGTGCCGGTTTCCGATTCAACAATGTTGATGGGTCCGGCACCGGCAGCACGCAGGTTCACCATGGAGGCAGCACTCTCTGCATGGGTCCAGAACCAGCCGGCCGGACGGCGCCGGAGATACCCCTGCGCCACCAGGGAGTCCAGCAGCCCTGCTGCGGTGGGACCGAAGAGGCCGCGCTCGTCCGGAGTCAGCGGCAGTTCCGCAGCCGCCGCACACAGGTGCGGCCCCAGGACATAAGGATTGGAAGGATCGAAGACGGTGGCTTCCACGGAGATGTCGAAGATGGCCTCAGGGTGATGGACCAGATAGGTGTCCAGCGGGTCATCGCTGGCAACGAAGGCCGCCAGGGCATCCTGCCCCGACCGCCCGGCCCGGCCGATCTGCTGGAACAGGGACGCACGGGTTCCCGGCCAGCCGGCCACCAGAACGGCGTCGAGGCCGGAAATGTCGATCCCCAGCTCCAGTGCCGAGGTACTGGCAATGCCCAGCAGCGCTCCGCTGCGCAGCTGGTTCTCCAGCTCGCGACGTTCCTCCGGGAGATATCCGGACCGGTAGGCCGCCACCCTCCCCGGCAGCGACGGATGGACCTCGTCCAGCAGCCGGCGGGTGATCGTGGCGATCGCCTCAGCGCCGCGGCGGGATTTGATGAATGCGATGGTGCGTACCTGGGCCGAGACCAGGTTCGCCAGCAGGTCGGAGGTTTCGGCGATGACCGTCCGGCGCTCGCGGGCTCCGTTCTCGCCTTTCAGCTCGGTCAGCTGCGGTTCCCAGAGTGCCACGGTGGTTGCGCCGTGCGGAGAATAGTCATGGGTCACGGCGTGGACGTCCCCGCCGATGAGCCGCCCAAAGGACTGGGCGGGGTCCGCCGAGGTGGCGGAGGCGCCAATAAACACCGGATCGGCACCGTAGTAGGCGCAGATCCGGCGCAGCCGCCGCATCAGGTTCGCCACGTTCGACCCGAAAACGCCACGGTAGCTGTGGGCCTCATCGATGATGACGTACTTCAGGCGCCGGAAGAACCGTGCCCACCAGGTGTGGTTGGGCAGCACGCCGAAGTGCAGCATGTCGGGGTTGGCCAGCACCATGTTCGCGTGGTCCCGGATCCAGCGCCGGGCCCCCGGGTCCGTGTCGCCGTCGTACGTTTCTGCCCTGAGCGTGGGGAGGTGAAGCGCGTTCAGGGCGGCAAGCTGGTCGGCGGCGAGCGCCTTCGTGGGTGAAAGGTATAGCGCCACAGAGCCGGTGGGCTCCAGGCTGATCCGGTCGTCCAGGGCGGTGCGGTGAATCTCGTCCAGCACCGGGAGCTGGTAGGCCAGTGACTTTCCCGAGGCCGTGCCGGTGGAGATGATCGTGTGCCTGCCGGAGTGGGCAGACTCCGCTGCCTCCGCCTGGTGCCGCCAGGGAAGGTGGACACCGAGCCGCTCGTAGGCCGAGATCACATCGGGGTGG